>SYGQ01000015.1 GCA_005799475.1 Planctomycetia bacterium
CGTCGCGCGCGCGATCGACCTGCGCTTCTCTCGTGTGCAGTTCACGATCGACCTCCTTCCCTCTGACATCATCGGCTCGGAGATCCTCGACCAGCGCACGAGCGAGTTCCGGGTGCACAAGGGGCCGATCTTCACCAACCTCCTCCTCGCCGACGAAATCAACCGCGCGTCACCGAAGGTGCAGTCGGCGCTCCTTGAGGCGATGCAAGAGCGCAAGGTGTCCATCGGCGACACGACGCACACGCTTCCGGCGCCCTTTCTCGTCATCGCCACGCAGAATCCGATCGAACAGTCAGGCACCTTCGAACTTCCCGAGGCGCAACTCGACCGGTTCATGCTGCGCCACCGATTCTCCTACCCCACCCCCGAGGAAGAGATCGAGGTCGCCCGCCGAAGCCTCGCCCTGAAGCTCAAGCGCCACGGCGACGGCGCCGTGCCCATGACCGCGTTCGATGCCATCGACGGCGCGGCCTCGCTCCATCTCGCGGATCTCACGAGCGCGATGGCTTCCGTGCAAGGCGTGCATGTCAGTGAGGTGTTCCTTCGTGACTGTGTGTCGCTCGTGCAACTGACGCGGAGCCATCGCGACATCGAACTCGGGTGCAGCCCGCGCGCGGTCCTCGCCCTCGTGCACGCATCACGCGCTCGCGCGTTCCTGCACGGCCGCGCCTATGCGATCCCCGAAGACTTTTTCGCGCTCGCCGAGGATGTCATCCTTCACCGCATGCGCCTGAGTTACGAGGCGCTCGCACTCGGGCGCAAGGGGCACGATGTGCTGCGCGAGATCCTCTCGTCGTTGGCGTGAGCGCGCCGATGGCCACGGCCACCGTCACAACGCTCCCCGCGCCCGACGAACTCGCGCAGGGCGACTTCGAGATGGTCGTCAGACGGCTCGCCGACGATCTCGCGTTCGGGGTTGACCACTCACGGTTTGTCGGTTCGGGCATCGAGTACGCGCAGAGCCGCGCGTACGCGCCGGGAGATTCCATCAAGATGATGGACTGGCGCATCACCGCCCGGCTCGGTCGCCCGTTCGTGAAGGAGTACGACTCGCCCAAGCGCACGAGCGTCTACATCGTGCTCGACACATCGCGATCGATGAGTGTGGCGTCAACGGCGCTCTCGAAGCATGCACTCGGCGTGTGGATCGCTTCCGCGCTCGGACTCATCGCACAACGGCGCATGAGCCCTGTGGCCATCATCGGCGCGGGTGAGCGCACGACGCCGTTTCATCCGAGCCTCAACCGCGCCGACCTCTGGAGAGCACTTGACCCCTTGCGCACGGCCGCGCCACGCGGCGAGCGCACATCGCTCGGCACGCGACTCGACGAACTCTCGACCCGCGCGCGCCGCGCAAGTGTCATCATCGCGCTCAGCGACCTCCACGATCCGGGAGCCCTTGCCGCCCTGCGCCACTCGGCACAGCGACACGACTGCATCGCGATTCACTTCAGCGACCCCGCCGAGGGCGGTCGCCTGAAGGCCGGATTCTTCCGCGGGGAAGAGGCCGAAACGGGCCGAGCCTTCGTGTCACACTCACGCGCGAGCTGGGAGCACGAAGGGACCATGCGCACCGATCTCGCTCGCGCGGGTGTCAGCTACCTCCGGCTCAGCACGCACGACCCATTCATCGCGCCGCTTCGTCACTTCTTGAGTTTTCGCCCCATGCTCGGTGGAGGGCGCGCGTGATTGCGCTCGTGATCGCTGCCGCGCTTGCCGTTGGCGCCCCGCCGCCAACCCCGCGCGGCGTCGCCGGGTCGATGACCATCGTCCATCACGGCCAGCCGCTCATGGCCCAGATCGAGCAGTCACCTTCGTCGCCGATTCTCGTGCGCGTCACCGACACGACGCCCACCGCCGCAGTGGACGCAGCGCACATCTACCGCATCGACTTCATCGGACTCGTCGCCGGCGAGTACGACCTGCGCACGCTCGTCGCTCACGCCGACGGCACCGCGGCCTCAACGCTCGAGCCGATGCCGGTGACCATCGTCTCGACGCTTCCCGAGCGTCACGGCACCGATCTTTTCGGCGCGCCGGATCGGCCGGGATTCGTCGCCAGCCACTACCGCACGATCGCGTGGACGCTCGGTGCGCTCTGGCTTGCCGTCCCCGTCGCCGTGCTCATCACACGATGGATGCGTCGCCGCCCCGCGCCACCACCGCCCGCGCCGATCCCACGACCTACCCTCGCTGACCAGATTCGCCCGCTCGCGCAGGCGGCGATGGCGCGCGCGCTCTCCGTCGAAGAGCAGGCGCGACTCGAACTTCTCCTCTATGCATTCTGGCGCAACCGACGCGACCTCGCGGCGCAGTCCCCGCCGCAGGCGATCGCCTCGCTGCGCTCCGACCCCGAGGCATCGCCACTCATCCTCGCGCTCGAGGGCTGGATCCACTCGAGCGAGCCGCACCGCGGCCCCTCGCTCGACGAGCTCCTCGCTCCATACGCCGCGCACGCCGCGATCGACCTTGCGGGAGCCGCGCCGTGACCTTCGCCTCGCCGATGATGCTGCTGCTCCTGGCCCTTCCCGTACTGATGCTGTGGTCTATCCCGCTTCGGCGAGCCGGCATCACGCTCCCCTTCGACCACCAGGCGCACCCGCGCCGCCGCGTGCTCACGGCGCTCCTCACGGCCTTCGAGTGCTTCCCCGCGCTCCTCCTCGCCATCGCCGTCCTCATCCTGGCGGGCCCGCAGTCGATGCAGCAGCCCAAGGACGCGCGCGAGCTCACGAACATCCAGATCTGCATGGATGTGTCGGGCAGCATGGGGATGGAGAACCGCTACGAGCTCGCCAGCAACGCGGTGCGCGAGTTCGTCGCCGCACGCGAGGGCGACGCCTTCGGCCTCACGATCTTCGGCTCGCACCAGATCCGCTGGACGCCGCTCACAAGGGACCTCGACGCAATCCGCAACGCGCTCCCCTTCGCCAATCCGGCGCAGCAGCCCATGCACATGAGCGGCACAATGATCGGTTCCGCGCTGCGCTTCTGCCGCGAGAACATGGATGACGAGGCGCAGGAAGGCGACCGCATGATCATCCTCGTCTCCGACGGCGCCAGCAGCGACCTCAGCGGCGGCGCGGCCGACGACATCGCCGAGGAACTCACCGAGGCGCATATCACCGTCTATCACATCCATGTGGCGATGGACGAGATCCCACAGGAGGTCGTCGAGATCGCCAAGGCCACCGGGGGCGAGGCGTTCCAGGCTTCCGACACATCGACGCTGCGAAGCGTCTTCCGTCACATCGACCGCATGCGGCCGGCTCGCTTCCGCACGCTCGGCACGGTGCCCCTGGACGAGTTCCACCTCTTCGCCACCATTGGGCTCGGCGCACTCGCGCTGCACCTCGTCGGACTGCTTGGCATCCGATACACGCCGTGGTGACGATCACTCCCACTCTCGCCGTCGTCGCGGCGCTCGCCGCCATGCTGGTGATCGCTGTCGCCGAGCGACTCCATTCCCGCCGGGTGTTTCGCGTGGCTCGACTGGCATTTGGCGCCGCTCGCCCTCCGCGGCGCGCCATGGCGCTCGCATCTCTCCTGCGCATTCTCGGCGCGGGCGCGGCAACTTGGGGACTCCTCTTCCTTGCCGCGTGGGACCCCATCGCCATCGACGCCACTCCGGCCAAGAACGCGTCGAGCCATCTCCTGATCCTCCTCGATGTCTCGCCAAGCATGCAGCTCAAGGACGCGGGTCCGCACGACGCGAAGCTCTCGCGCGCGGCGCGTGCGGGCGAGGTCGTCCAGGCGATCCTCGACCGCCTCGACATGGAGTCGACGCGCATCACCATCGTCGCCTTCTACACCGATGCGCTTCCTATCGTTCAGGACACCTTCGACAAGGAGGTCGTGCGCAATGCGCTCGATGGCCTTCCGATGTATGTGGCCTTCGAACCCGGACCGACCAACCTTCAGAAGGGACTCGACAAAGGCTACGAGATCGCCCGCAAGTGGCCGCTCGACTCGGCGACGCTCGTCATCATCACTGACGGTGATGTGACCGCCACGCGAGCGGAGTCTGCGCCCGGCTCGATTGCCGACACCATCGTGGTCGGGGTCGGTGACAGCGTGCGATCGATGGCGGTGCATGGCCACAACAGTCGGCAAGAGACCTCCACGCTCAAGCAAGTCGCGCTGCGCCTCGGGGGCACCTACCACGACGGCAATGTGAAGCACATCCCCAGCGAGGTGATCCGCGGGCTCACGATGGTGGCCCCTCGCATTGGCGGCCACTGGAGCTTGCGTGACCTCGCGATTCTCCTCGCCGTTTCTGGCTGTTCGGCGTTGGCCTTCGCCACGCCGCTGCTACGCTTTCTCGGACGCGGCGTGCGCGGACGCACGCCCGCCACGGTCGCATCGCGCACTCCATCGGAGGCCATCGCATGAACGGATCGAGATTCGCATGGGCTGCATGGGCACTCGTTCCCGTCGCCGCCGCCGCCTACCACTACGGGCCGGGTCAGGCTGACTACGCACGCGACCGCGCCACACGCGCGTTCGGTGCGGCGACGATCGCGCAGTCCGAAGCGGAAGTCGCGCAGGCGCTCGCGTATGCCGCGCACCTCGATGCGCTCGCTGCGCGCAAGGCCGCTCAGACAGATCCCACCACGGTCGCGCGCGCCACGGAACTCACCGCCGAAGAAGATTCGCTCTACGCCGCGGCCGCTCAGCGCTGGCAGTCGGCCGCCGATCGCTACAAGGAAGTCCTCGCGGAGATGGGTGACATCGACGAAGCCGGTGTGCACGAGATCCGCTGGGCCGCGGCGTATGCCACCGTTCGGTCCGGCGACATCTGGGGCGGCATCACCGACCTCGAGTCGCTCCTTGAAGATCCCCACGCGACGCCAGAACTCACGCGAGCCACGCGCGAGGAGTTGGCGACGGCGTACTACTACGGCGCCCGGCTCCTTCGTCTCTCGGGCATGCCACAGAACGAGTGGCGGGTCGAGTCGAGCAAGGCCCGTCAGCACTTCCGCTTCCTTGCGGAGCACGACGACGCGTCGTCACCCGACAGCCAGCGAAATCTCGAACTCGTGCTCAATCTCGAGCAGACCCAGCAAGCGGAACTCGAGGGCGCACCGTTGCCCAAGGCATGCCCGAAGTCCGGCAAGCAGGCGAA
>SYGQ01000114.1 GCA_005799475.1 Planctomycetia bacterium
CTCGACGACGGGCGTCTGACCGACGGTCAAGGGCGAACCGTGAACTTCGCCAACGCGCTCATCGTGATGACGAGCAACATTGGATCCAGTGTCATCCTCGACATGGCCGATGCCGGCGAGTCGGATGCCCTGATTGAGGCTCATGTGCGCGGACTGTTGAAGCAACACTTGAGGCCCGAACTCCTCAATCGCATCGACGAAACCGTCGTGTTCCACCAGCTCTCGAAGGAGGAACTCGGCAAGATCACCGAGATTCAGATCGCAAATCTCCGCCGCCGCCTTGTGCAGCGCGGCCTCGGACTCGTCGTGACAACCGCCGCACGCGACGCACTGGCCGCTGAGGGCTACGACCCCCAGTTCGGTGCGCGTCCCCTGAAGCGAGTCGTCCAGCAGCGCATTGAGAACCCGATCGCCTCGGGGATCCTCAGCGGCGGCTTCAAGGACGGCGACACGATCCGCGTGGACTATTCCGGAAAGTCGTTCACTCTGTCCACCGACGCGCAACCTGACGCGCACGCGCGCTAAGTGACTCGCGCTCGGCCCCGGTGTAGTCGCGCGGCGATCGATTGGCGATGCCAAGGACACCGACCACCTCCCCCGCCTCGTCGAGGCACGGCACGGTGATGGCCCCTTCCATCCCGGTGGCCTTCGCGCCCGGCCGGACGACGCCGCTTGTGTCGGTCTGCAGGTTGCACACGGTCACTGGTTCCTTGCGCTGTGCGGCGAGGCCCGCGAGCCCTTTGCCAACGGGAACCGTGCGGATGGCGTCCATGACCGGCGGCGGAAAGGCCCCGACGACGGCGACGAGGTGGAGGAAGCCGTCGTCGCCAATCCGGTGCAGTGTGCCTGTCTCGGCGGCGAATGCGGTGACGATTTCGTCGAGCGTTGCCTGATCGTGAGCGTGCGCGTTCATGGACTCAGAGTAACCCGCTTGATCGCTGCGCCTGGACCCAACTCCGATACGACAGGAGCGACCAGATGAGGTGCCGATCCTCAAGATGGCCGGCGAGGAATGCCTCCCATCGCGCGCGCACCGCGGGCGCGTCGAGGTGATCGTCGCGCGCAAGGCTGGCGGACGAAAGCAAGTCTTCGGCCCAGGGACGCAGGTCGGTCCGGAGCCACTCGTGGATGGGGGCGCCAAAGCCCATCTTCGGGCTGCCCCCGAAACTCGGACCCAGCAACTTCCGAGCCAGTTGTCTCGAGAGCCACTTGCCGCCGTCGGCGTGGATCTTCGCCGACATCGGCACGCGCCACGCAAACTCCGCGACATCGCGATCGAGAAATGGCGAGCGCACTTCAAGCGCCATTGACATCGACGCGCGGTCGATCTTCACGAGGAGGTCGTCGACGAGAGAGTTGCAGAAGTCATCGTCCATCATCCACTGCGCACAGTCATCGTCGGTCATGGCGTCATCGGGTCCAGGGCTCGGCCCGGGGGGCACGCCGCGCACGAGGCCGTCTGCGCGCGTGGACTGCGCGTCAAGGAACGCCGCCGCGCGCTCGGCCTTCTCGCGCGGACGAGCGACGCCACGCGCGAGCCCGAGCCGCGTGAGGCCCGCGATGACCTCGTCCGGCGCGAGACGCGCAAAGGCGCGCAGCGACGCGACCGCGAGGTGCCGCAGCGGACTGGGCAGCCCCCGCGCGAGTCTCCGAATCTGCGGCGCCACCGCGTATCGGTCATAGCCGCCCAAGAGTTCGTCGGCGCCGTCACCTGAGAGCGCCACGCGCACATGCGCTCGAGTCAGCGCGCAGAGCATGAGCGTTGGGACTTGACTGCTGTCAGCGAACGGTTCGTCGTAGATCCCTTGCAGCTGCGGGACGATCGCCGTGGCGTCCCTTGCCGAGATGATCGCGCTCGTGTGATCGGTTCCGATGGTGCGTGCTGAATCGGCAGCCGCCTCGGTCTCGTCATACTCGGGAGAGTCAAACCCGATGGTGAACGAGCGCACCCTGGTCGATGCGTGCCGCGCCATGAGGGCGACGATGATCGCACTGTCGACCCCACCCGAGAGAAACGCGCCCAGTGGGACATCGGAAGCCATGCGCCGCTCGACCGCGGCATCGAGAACCCGTTCGAAGTCGAGAAGGAGCGACGGGTCGTCTCGTCGAGGACCGAGTTGCCGTGCGCGAGCCATCTCTTCGCGCGCGGACCAGAACGAGTGAACCAAGGGGGCGATCGCCGGACCGCCATCACCGGTGCAACGAAGCGACACGAGCGTCCCCGGTGGCACTCGCGTGATGCCCGGATGAATGGTGCGCAGACCGCTGATGCACCCGTGCCGAAGGAGGTCATCGATGGCGACGGGGTCGACGCTGAGCCGTCCGGCCCCGGACACGCGCGCCAACTCGCGCAGCGCAGTCAACTCGCTGGCGAAGGCGAACACGCCGCCCATCCACCCCATGACGAGCGGCTTCTTTCCGACACCGTCGCGCGCGAGCGTCAGCACGCGACGCGAGTGATCAAGCAGCGCGAATGCGAACATGCCGTTGAACCTTCGAGCAGCCTCTTCACACCCCCACTGATCGATGGCCTCGACCATGACCTCCGTGTCGCTGTGACCGCGCCACGCACGCGACGACACCGCATCGAGGTCGCGCCGGAGATCTGGCGCGTTGTAGAGCTCACCGTTGGCAGCGATCGTGACACGCCCCGAGGCACTCGTCATCGGCTGGTGGCCGTGCGACGAGAGGTCGATGATGGCAAGCCTCCGGTGCGCAAAGCCCACTCGCGTGGCCGCGTCCCACAGCAGCCCGTGATCGTCTGGGCCGCGATGGGCCAGCGGCGCTCCCATGGCGGCGAGCGCACCCGCTGGATCCCGGAGCGCCCCGCGGGGATCGAAGAGGCCCGCGATGCCGCACATGGGATGAAGATACGCCGTTGCGCGTAGGCTGCAGTGATGATGAAGTTACCTCTTGGTGTCATGGTCTCCCTTGTGCTCGCCGGGTGCGGTGGTGTCTCCGATGCGTTGCCTGCCTCACAAGTGAGTGCGAAGGCTGGAACCGTGGTCCGCGTCTCCACCCTCGTGTCGAGCACACTTGCGAGTGAGAGCGTCGCAGCGATCGCCGCACAGATGGCCAAGTCGAAGATCCCGCAAGTGGTCATGGGCTCGGGTCTCGTCACGCTCAACGCGGCCTCGATCGACCCTGCAGCCAATCCCGCCCTTCAGGCCTTCGATGAATCGATGGCGCAGTTGCGCGAGGCCGGAGCGAGCACGATCTGGTTCGTTGTCGACGAGGCCGATGGCGTCGAGACCTTGTCACAGTTCGGGGACGGCCCCAACGATGGCCTGGTGTGGCTCGTTCAGACGGACGGGCGCATGGGCGCGGGGCAACTTGCGGAGCTCGCCACGAAACTCTTGGGCTCGAAGGTGGACGCGACGAGTGTCGGCGGCGGGTGGTTCCGCATCACGGACCCCAGCGCCAGCGAAGCCCCCGCCATCACCGATCCGAGCCCCGAGAACGCGACGGCTCTTCAGGCGTCTGCAATGGTGTTCGGACAGTCGACAGTGAGTTGCGGCATGCTGGTCACTCCTGCGATGCGGGCGAGTTGGCAGGACGGAATGGCCGAAAGCAATCCGATGCTCGCAGGGATTGCCTCGGGGTTCGGTGAGTCCATCGACGACTTGCAAGCACTCTCCGTGGGCGTCGATCTTGGCCCGTCACCGGCGATTCGTGGCCAGTTTCGATTCTCGACGCCCGACGCCGCCAATGAGTTTGCCGACGAATGGAGTCAGGCGTGCGATGGCATGGCGATGATGGCGGGGATGATGCTCGCGGCGCCCAAGGAAGATGGATCCCCATCGGTGGATCCCAAGGTCTTTCGCTCGATGGCTGAGGCGCTCCGCTTCAAGCAGGCCGAGTCTTCGCTCAATCTCACGATTGACGGTCCGGTCTGGCCGATGCTGATCCCCTGAGCGTCTGAGAGCGCCATCAGGGCGCGTGAAGCCGTCGCGCCGAGGCCATGAAGGCCTGATGGTTGGCGCGCATTTCGCGCAACGAGTCGCCGCCAAACTTCTCGCACAGCGCGCGCGCGATCTCGAAGGCGACGACATGCTCCATGACGACGCTCGCGGCGGCGATCGCGCTGACATCGCTGCGTTCGTACTCGCTTGTGACAGCCTCGTGCGTCCGCAGGTCGACGCTGGGCATTCCCCTCAAGAGCGTCGAGATCGGCTTCATCGCCCCGCGAACAACGATCGGCATGCCGTTGCTCATGCCGCCCTCGAGCCCACCGGCGTTGTTCGTCGCTCGCACGAAGCCAAGCGATGCCTCGTTCGCGCGTGACGCGTCGTAGGCGATCGCGTCGTGCACTTGGCTGCCCATGCGCCGCGCGACATCCTTCCCGAGGCCTATCTCGACGGCCTTGAAGGCTTGAATGCCCATGACGGCGCCAGCGAGTCGCGCGTCGAGGCGGCTTCGCCAACTCTCGCAACTCCCGAGGCCGGGCATCACGCCGAAGACATGGACCTCGCACAGGCCCCCGACCGTGTCGCGTTCAACCTTTGCCTTGTGGATCCCATCGATCATTCGCGCCGATGCCGCCGTGTCGGGGCAGTTCACTTCGCTCGCGTCGCGCTCGCGCCGAAGCGCCACAAGATCCGCGGCCATCGGTGCCACTTCGGTTGCCGCGTCGAAACTCGCGCGCACGAAACCGTACGCGTCGATCCCAAACTCGCGGAGAAGGCATCCCGCGACGGCGCCGGCAGCCACGCGCGCGGCGGTCTCGCGCGCGCTCGCTCGTTCAAGGGTCAGACGGCAGTCAGTGGTGAGCCATTTCACGCTGCCGGCGAGGTCCGCATGCCCGGGTCGTGGACGATGGATCGGCGGCGTCTTGGCAGGATCCTCAAGGCGCGAATCCGCGTTGACAATCTCGATCGCGATGGGCGAGCCGATGCTCATGCCGGCGCGAACTCCAGAGATGAAGCGTGCCTCGTCGGACTCAATTCGCTGCCGTGCCCCTCGGCCGTAACCGCCTTGGCGCCGACGCAGTTCCGCGTTGATCCACGCGGCATCGATGGACACACCCTCAGGCATGCCCTCGATGAGCGCGATCAAGCCCGGCCCATGCGATTCCCCCGCCGTGCGGTAGTCCAGCGCGGTCATGGCGCGATCCTAGCCACCCACGCGCGACGCCCGTGGCCTAGTGCATCCTCGGGAAGATGTCCTCAACTGAGGACACTTCCTTGTTGTTGCCAGGCTTGAAGACGATCGGCCCTCGCTGTCGCCTCAAACGCGGTCTTCGCTTTGGTCACCGCATCGGCAGACTTCTGTTCGGCGGTGAACGAGTCACCGCTGAGTGGAGCGCCATTCGGCAACGGCGCGGGCACTCCGCGATTGGGCGGCCCAAGAAGTGTGCCGCCCGTCTGCTTGGCTGCCGTTGCTGGCGCAGTCGATCAACCGCGCGGAGGCAACTTCCCAGTCCAGGCCTTGAACTGGAGTGCGGCCTGCGCCTCGAACATCGACTCGCCACCGAGTGTGCGAGCGCCCGCGGACATCGCACGCTTGAGAAGCGGCGTGTCCTTGGGCGTGTAGACCGCGTCGAAGACCAGCACCGATTCGTCGAGTTCCACTCGCTCGGGCAGCGGATCGCCCTCGGGAGTAGCACCGCCTTGCATCCCCACTGTCGTGCAATTGGCGATGAGGTCGAAGCGCTCAGCCCCCATGTGGGCGCTCGAATGCGCAACAACCTCGGGATGCGCGTGCGCACTGCGCGAGGATCCCTTTCGCTTCGGCCGTTCATACGAGTTGGCGATCGCGGCGGCGTGCCGAGGCGTGCGATTGAGGATCGTGACCGACGCGCCCGCGGCGGCGAGTGCGGCGACCGCAGCCCGCGCCGCGCCGCCGGCACCGAGGACGAGTGCACGCGCGCCCTTCAGTTCGCGCCCTCGTCGACCGTGCGCCATCGCCGCACCAAGAACCTCTTCGAGGGCAAGGACATCGGTGTTCAGCCCGCGCAGGGCGCCTGAGGCTCCGTGCACAATCGTGTTGACCGCACCCGCGCGCCTCGCGGACTCCTCAATCGTGCCGGCGCACTCCTCGAGGTAGCGCAGGGCGTGCACCTTGTGGGGAGCCGTCACGGCTGCGCCGCTGAAATCAAGTCCCTTGCACGCGAGAAACTCGCCAAGCGTGGCCTTGAAGGCCTCCCAAATCGGCGCGACTGAGATCGGGAAGAGCCGCCCGTTCACCTTCGCGGCGCGAAACCATGCATTGTGCACCGCGGGTGACCGCGAGTGCGAGATGGGATAGCCCATCACGCCGAAGACACGAGTGGACGAATCGATCGAACGGATCGACCACTCGTTGAGAAGTTCGTGCAGTGATGGCTGGCCGGGCGCGGTCCCATGCTCGTCGAGGCGCGCGTAGGTGAGGAACCCACCGAACTTCGGCGCGAGGACTCGGCTCATGAGCCCGTGCTCACCCATGCAGAGTGCAATCGTTGGCTTCGCGCGCGCCTGCATGAGTTCGAAGGCCTCAAGGTTGTCCCGCTCGGTCCGCGCCGTCCACGCGATCTTGGCGATCGCGGCAGATGGATCCGCCCACAGCTCAGCGGTCTTGCCCGACAGTCCCGGCGGGCGGCCGCGGAAGTCGTGGAACGAGAGGATCACTCGAGGCGAATCTTCGTGCCCCTCGCGACGATGGCGAGACGCGACGAACTCCTTGGTTTGCTGGCTCTCGCGGACCGCGGAGAGTTCGATGTCGAGGTATGCCGGGGGGGCCTGCGCATCAGCGAGCGCGCTCCAGATGCGCAGCCGGTCGGCCTCATCGCCGGAGAACGCGCCGCCTTCGCTCTCATCTCGGATGGTCACGATGCACGGCAGCGGGCTCTCGCGCACAAGCCGCATCGCCGCCTGCACCGCCTCTTCAGCCTCAGCCATGGCATCGATGCGCCACTCGACCATGTCCGCGCCGAGCGCTTTCGCCTCGGCGGCATGCTCCAACGCACGCGAGGCGGCGTCGGCGCGCACCACCGGGATGGCCACCACCACGAGTGTCACGCCGCAAAGGCTACCGATCCCTTCGCGCAAGGGCGCATCGCTAGGATCGCGTCGTGACCGCGCCCGAAGAACTCTCAAATGCCGCGATCGAAGAGGAGGCGTACCGCTGGCTGCGCGCGCACCTCGCGGGATTCATCCGGTTCGACGGCGAACGATCGGCGATCAAGATTGCCCCCCTGCCCGATGGCGCATTCGTGGCACCGGTCATGGTCGCCATGCTCATGGCCGGCGATCGCGTGCTCGAACTCCCAGACGACGGCGATGATGAACTCCACCTGATGGTCTCGCTTGAACGGTTCGATGGGCGCAAGGACACGAGTGGCTGGGCCGACAGGTGGCGCACTTACCACGGCTCGCCGCCGGATGTGAACTGGGCGCGCATCACGGTGGATGCGTCGAAGTTTCGGGGCTACTTCATCGACGGCGAGGTGTACGCACGCGCGAATCCGCTTGCTGGATTCGAAGGGTCGCTCTGCGGCGCGCTCAACAAGACGCAGCGCGACCAAGTGCGCGCCGCCATCCGCGCGCAGCTGGCCGCCGACGCGATCGAGCCCACGGTCATCGGCATCGATCCATGGGGCTTCGATGTGCGCCGCGAGCACGATGTCATCCGACTCCACGCCCCCGAAGGGTTCACGATGGCCTGCGAAGCCTCCGCGCTCGCGTGCCTCAATCGCCTCGCGAAGTCATAGCGCTCCGCGGCACCTCCTCACATTCCCATGACGCTCCGATTGTCGATCGCAGCGGTGCTGCTCTGCGGCCGCGTTGATGACACGGCTCCAGTTGCTCGCGCGCGCGTCAACGCACACGGGGCGAAGTAAGCGACGCCTACCGCTCGCGACACGGTGGCAGCGCGAAGTGGAAACACACAGACGCAGTCTTCGCTCGGTAGAGCCAAGAACTCAATGCCATCCGTGGAGGCCTAGGCCGCCGTGGCCTCACCCGCGTGTCCCGAGATTCGCAGCACACCAATGACACCACCGTCGTCCGACGCAGTTTGGCCTGCCAACTCAAGGCCCGAGTGCGAAGCGGTGCGCGATGCCCGCCACGGGCAGGCGATCAGCGGCCTAGCGACACCGAGGGGAATTCCAACTTCGGGTCGACCCGACAACGCCGCGAGACCGTCGTGAGGTGACGCCACGCCGTCATTGGTACGCCGAGAATCGTGTCCCTCACCCAAGGCGATCCAGCCCGCCGGGATCCCGAAGACCGGATCCACAAGTCGCAACCGCTCGCTCTCGTTCCCGAGTTCGTCACATCCCAAGCACACGAGGTCTCCCGCCTCATGCCCACCGATCGGGATCGCGGAAACGACTCCTCGTGGCAGAACGACATCCCGCAATCGGTACCTCGGCGGTTCGCCTTGCGTCGCCCAACCCGCGCTCAGGGGGCTCGCAACGGATCCGCCGCGCAAGGTCGTTCAGCGTTGTGGCCCAGCGACCATCGTGGCCTGTTCGGGCGCGTGCGGGATGCAGTCCGTGGGGTCGTAGAATGCATTGATGCCCCAGCACGACGGTCAACAGAAGTTCCCAGGATCGCTCAACAGCGCGATGATCGACGGTGCCACTGGCCACGCGGCGCAGGAGTACGCGAATCACTTTGGACAGCCCGGCTACAACGACATTTCGCGGGTCTACATCGGACAGAGCTACGAGGGGTACTCCGACGAAAACCAGGAGGTCTGGCGAACACTCTACGACCGGCAGATGGGGTATCTCGAATCGATGGCGTCGAGTGTCTATCTCACCGGCGCGCGGTCGATCAAACTCGTCCGCGAGTACATCCCCTACATCGAGGGTCCCAAGTCGATCAACAACTACCTCGCGAAACTGACGGGCTGGCAGAGCCGCGCGGTGCCGGGGTACCTGCCGGCGAAGGCGTTTTTCGCCTGCCTCGCACGACGCGAGTTTCCGACGACGATCGTCATCCGCCCAAAGGAGTCTCTCGACTACCTCCCAGAACCTGACATCTTTCACGATGTCTTCGGCCATGTGCCGCTACACGCCGACCCGGTCTTCGGCGACTTCCTCCAAACCTACGGGAAGGCCGCAGCCACCACGGACGACCCACAGCATGTCGAGCGGCTCGCACGGCTCTTCTGGTTCACCGTTGAGTTCGGGCTCATCCGTGAAGGCGGCAAGGTCAAACTCTACGGATCCGGGCTCATTTCAAGCCCCGGCGAGAGCCGTCACTCGCTTGAGAGCAAGGAAGTCGATCGTCGCCCCTTCGACCTCGAGACCGTCTGCGGCACTTCGTTCGAGATCGACCACTACCAACCCATCCTCTATGTCCTTGAGAGCTTCGACCAGCTGCGCGACGCAATGAACCAATACGCGATGCGCATTCTCGAGGGTCAGCCCGCGCGCGCCTGAGTGGCGCGCCGATTGCACGACGATGCCGAACTCCATCCCACCAGCCGAATTCGCGCTTCGTCGCGAGCGCGTCCTGAAGACACTCGCACGCGCCAAGGCCGTTGGACTCGTCTGTGCGGGTGCGGCCGATGCGTCACTTTCTGCCGCATGGCGGCCGAACCCGAACTTCGAATACCTGACGGGGATTGTCGACGAGCCCGGAGCGATGCTGCTGCTCGACCCTCTGCACCCGGTCGCCGTTCGACGAGCGCAGCTTTATCTCAAGCCGCTTGACCCCGAACTTGAGCGATGGGATGGGTTCCGCGCCACACTGAGCGGCGCGCTCAAGTCGCGCTACGGAATCGCCTCCGTCTTCCGGACAACGGCATTCCCTCGCTTCCTTCTTGAGAGCGCGAGGCGATCGCGCTGTTTTGCGTGTCTGCACCCGTTGGCTCCGCACACGGCGCCGATCTCGCCAGACCTCGCCATTTTCAAAGAGTCCGCTGCGCGCATCCCCGGCGCGGCGATCATCGATCTCTCGGCACAACTCCCGGCACTTCGCGCGGCCAAGAGCCCCGCGGAAGTTGCGATGATCGCGCGTGCGGCAACGATCACCGCCGCAGGCTTCGCCGCCGCCGCAAAGGCAGCGCGCCCGGGGGCGACAGAGTTCGCCGTGCAAGAAGCCGCTGAGCATGCGTACAAGACTTCAGGCGCGACGACGACTGCCTACCGAACCATCGCCGGTTCTGGTTTCAATGCGACGGTCCTCCACTACCACGCCAACAGCGGGACACTCAAGGAGGGCGATCTCCTTGTTCTGGATTCGGGCGCGTCGTACGAGGGATACGCGGCCGATGTGACTCGGACCTTCGCCGTGTCGGGCCGATTCACCGCTCGACAGAAACTGGTCTATGGCATCGTGCTCAAGGCTCAGGCGGCGGCGATTCGTGCGTGTCGACCCGGAGCCACAATGACCAAGGTCGATGCCGCCGCACGGAAGGTGATCGCGGCCGCAGGACTTGGGGACTACTTCATCCACGGCATCGGACAC
>SYGQ01000115.1 GCA_005799475.1 Planctomycetia bacterium
CGCGTGCGACGCGGTCAAGCACGACTCGACCGCGGTCGTTCCATCCGGATCCACCTGAACCGTGTACACGCTTCCGGCGGCGGCGCAGGATTCCGATGCGCCGACCACGAGCAACTTCCCGGTCATGGCGAGCGACATGCCAAACGCCTCGGGATGAGGTGGCGAGTCAGGGCACGACGACGGGGGTGACACGATGGTGCTCGCGTGCTCCCATCGCTCGCTTGGCAGCCCAATGTCGATGCATCGATAGAGGTAGACGGCTCCGCTGGAATCGCTTTCGAGCGGCGCGCCAACGGCGAGCAGGTCACTCGCGGTACCAAGGGCGAGAGCAGCGCCAAACGACCCACCGAGTTGCGGGCTTGGCGATGTGAGTCGCGTCGAGTGACGCCAACCATCTTTCCCGAGCCGGTAGACATCGACGCAACCGCTCGCCGCCGAACCTAGGGATGCACCGGGAGCACCGACCGCCGCCGTGGCCCCCATGAGCGCGACGGAACTTCCAGAACGAAGGCCCATCGCAGCGCCTTGTGTCGGTGGAGCAAGCGCCGCCTCGTGCCGCCATCCCCCGGGTGCCGATGCGAAGACCTCGGCCAGTCCCGCTGCGAATCCACTCCCGGAGTGCCCAGGCGAACCCACGAGCAGCCGCGCCCCGTCGATCGCCACTGCCGCGCCGAAGGTCGCGCCCGAACGCGGATCCTTCGAGCGCAGCAGCGCGACGACCTCCCACCCACTCCGCCCCTTCCCCGTGATCGCAGAGTCCTCCCCCGGAGGGGCCCGCCGATAGAGGCGCACGCTTCCGGCCTGAAATCCTCCGGGCCACCCTCCATGTGATCGATCTCTCGCACCCATTTCGTGCGGCGCGCCGATGGCCAGAATCGATCCCGATGCCTCCAGCGCGAGCGCGCCTCCAAACCAAGCGTGGCGGTCATCCATCGGATGACGGATCACTGAGGGCATTGAGACCCCGCGGTCCGAGCAGTGCCAGATCGCGACCGCGCCCGCGTCGAGTCCGAGGTCCGCGTCGCGCCCGCCTCCGACCGCGACGGTTCCCTCGCGGCTCGCGGCGACTGCCGAGCCGAGCCCGAGCGGCATCATCACGGAAGGGGCCTTCAGCCATGCGACTTCGTCCCACGCTGGCGCAACGATGGCCACGCCTCCAAGCGCGACGCCTCGCGTCGCCAACCATCGCCACTTCCTTGCTGATCGTTCTTCCATCGGGCACGACGCTATGGCCGCGGCGTGGCTGCCGCGGAAATGGGTCCATTTTTCCTGCGGTACAACTGGGGGATGTCGATGCCAGCCACCATCCAACGAGAGCACTACGCCTACGCCGACGGTTCCACGCAGTGCCGCGGTCTCGTGTGCCGCCTCGCGAGCCTCACACTTCCTGCGCCCGTC
Source organism: Planctomycetia bacterium (assembly GCA_005799475.1). Taxonomy (GTDB): domain Bacteria; phylum Planctomycetota; class Phycisphaerae; order Phycisphaerales; family SM1A02; genus F1-60-MAGs104. Next base: position 1,399 of record SYGQ01000115.1, read on the forward strand.
ATCGTCAGCTGTCACGCGTGGGGCGGGCGCGACGCGCTCGCCGACGCCGCCGCCGAGCGCTTCGCACGCATGGGGTGGATCTCCGTTGCCGCAGACCTCTATGGAAACGGGAAGACCGCGACCGAGCGCAACGAATGCTCCGCGCTCATGACACCGTTCATGAAGGACCGCGCGATGCTGCGTGAGCGGCTTCGCGCCACGGTCGCCGCAGCGCAGCGCATCCCCGGAGCCGACGGATCACGCGTCGTGGTTGCGGGATTCTGCTTCGGTGGACTCTGCGCACTTGATGCCGCGCGCGCGGCGATCCCAGGCGTCGTCGGCGCGGCATCGTTCCACGGACTGTTCACGCCGCCGCAACTGGGACCGCAGGGGCCGATCGCCGCGAAGGTTCTCGTCATGCACGGCTGGGACGACCCGATGGCGAAGCCAGACTCGGTCCTCGCGCTCGCCACCGAACTCACGACCGCTGGCGCCAAGTGGGAGATCGACGCCTACGGCCAGACCGTCCACGGCTTCACGAACCCGTCGGCGGCGGACCCCGCAAGCGGCATCGTCTACGACGCACTCGCGTGCGACCGCGCCTTCGCGCGCGTTGAGAGTTTCCTTGCCGAGTGCGCGTGAGTTGCCCGACCTGATGAATGCTGTCAAACTGCGCGTACGGCGACGACGCCAAAGCCGATCAGGATGATCCCCACGATCAGCGCCCGAACCCACATGTTGTTTCGGATCAGAAGTTGGACGGCGCGCATGCCAGCAAACGCGCCATCGGCGCGGTGACCTGCCATGCACCGGAGTCGCGTCACGGCAGCGCCCCCCAGCGCGAAAAGATGTGCGTGAGGTCACCGCCCCCGACGGTTCCATCGTCATCAAGATCGCACGGATGGGGGGCCGCGAGCCCCCATGCGCTGAGAACAAAGGCGAGATCGAACCCGCCGACAACACCGTCGAGATCGAAGTCTCCGACGGCGACCTCGCAGAGATCGAGCCTGCCGTCGAGGTCGTCGTCGTGCGCACCGGCGGCCAACTGTGCCGGATCGGCGATCTCATTCTCATCGCAGTCAGGAGTGGATCCAGCCACAAGCGCCAACGAGTTGTACTCCCCGGCGCCCACGACGCCGCACGCACCGAGTGTCGTCGGCACCGTGCACTGTCCCTGAGTGTTTCTCCCGAACGCGCGCACGCTGCCGTCCGTCCTGAGGGCGACCGTGTGCCTGTAGCCGCCGGCGATTCCGTCGCAGGGGCCGAGAGAACTCGGCACCGTGGCCTGTCCGTCGGCATTGAGTCCCCACGCGACCACCATTCTGGACGCCGCAATCGCGATCGTGTGTGATCCACCAGCCGCGATGGCGACGCAGGCACCGAGCGTCGCTGGGACGGAGCACTGTCCGTAGGCATTGCCTCCCCACGCTCGCACGACTCCATCGGTGCGCAGCGAAACGGAGTGGATGGTGCCGCCATCAACGCGCGAGCATGCACCGAGGTCCGACGGGACCGTGGCCTGCGAGTTCGTGTCGAGTCCCCAACCACGGACGGTGCCGTCGAGGCACACAGCCAGCGAGTGCTTGGTCCCCGCGCCGATCGCTGTGAAGGGGCCGGCCCAAGTCGGAACCGAGCACTGGCCCGCGTCGTTGCGCCCCCACGCAAAGACGAGTCCCGTCGTCGTGAGCGCCAGCGAGTGCTCCGAGCCGGCCGCGACGCGCTGGCATGGCACAAGGTCCGTTGGCGCGACGCACTGCCCAAAGAAGTTGTAGCCCCACGCGCGTACCGTGCCATCTTCGGTCACCGCCAGTGTGAACGAAGAGCCGCCATCGATCATCGTGCACACACCGAGCTCGGTGGGGACAGGGCTCTCGCTGTAGGTCGTGGATCCCCACACTTGCACGGCGCCATCGCCTGCGAGAGATGCCGAGTGAAGCGTGCCCCCGGCAAGCGACGCCACGCCGGCGAGTTCGGCTGGGGGCGTCGATTGTCCATCGGAGTTGTATCCCCACGCACGAACGATTCCGCCCGTCGTCAGAGCCAACGAGTGGTATCCCCCAGCCGCAATGGCGCTGCACGGTCCGAGAGCGCTTGGGATCGCACACTGACCGTACGAGTCATCGCCGAACGCACGCACCTCACCATCCTGTCGAAGCGCGAGAGTGTGTGCACTCCCCGCGCAAAGCCATGCGCAGTGGCCGAGGTTTGCGGGCGTGCTCGATTGCCCGGACGCGTCTGATCCCCACGCCACCACACTGCCGTCGATCCGCAGGGCGAGCGAGTGGGCGGCGCCGCCGGCGAGGGCTCCAACGAGACCGATGTTGGACGGAATCGTGCACTGCCCCGACGAGTTGAGACCCCAAGCGCGGACATTGCCGTCCTTGCGGAGCGCGAGGGAGTGTGCGCCGCCGCCGGCAATCGCCGTGCACGCTCCAAGTGTTGCGGACACCGTTGACTGTCCGCTTGAGTTGTCACCGAAGGCGCGGACGAGGCCGTCCACGCGGATCGCCAGCGAGTGACGAGTGCCACATGCAATCACGGTGCATGGGCCAAGGTCGCTCGGCGGTACGCACTGACCAAACTGGCTTCGTCCCCACGCGCGCACCAGCCCGTCA
>SYGQ01000116.1 GCA_005799475.1 Planctomycetia bacterium
ATGTCGCGCCAACTCGCCGAGACATGGCTGCGCAACGGCTTCGCCCTCTCGCGCACCGAGGGAATCCCCATTCCGATCCGCGTGGTGCCGGTGGACGAACTTGAAGGACGCGCCACGGCTGACCCCTTCGTCGATCAGGCCTACCGCCGATTCCAGGTTGACCCAGCCGACACGGAGACCTTCATCGCGCAGCGCACCTCCGAGACCGTGGCGTACCGCTACGCGCGCGCCCTGCGCGAGAGCGAGTGGCGCGCGATTCAGGATCGACCCTTCGTGGATTTTTCGCCACGGTCGGCCGAGCCATCACTCGCGGATCCACTTCGCGCGATCCTCGTGATCGAGCGGACGAGTCCCTTCGCGGCGGAGCAGATCGTATGGAACCGCTGGTCCATCGTGGCGGGCGGTGTCGTGGCGGCCGCGCTTGCGACGGTCGTGTTTTCGGTGATCCTCTCGCGCTTGATCTTGAGGCCGGTGCGGCGTCTGACCGATGTGGCGCAGCGCGTCGAGGGAGGAAACCTGGCGCTGCGGACCTCGCTCACCACGGGCGACGAACTTGAGCGACTCTCCCGCGCCTACGACGGCATGCTCGATGAAGTCTCGCGCGTGCAGGTCTCGCTGAAGGCGATGAATGAGTCATTGGACCTGAAGGTGGTCGAACTCTCCGAAGCCAATGTCGGCCTCTTCGAATCCAATCGCTTGAAGAGCGAGTTTCTCGCCAATGTCTCGCACGAACTTCGCACGCCACTCAACTCGATCATCGGCTTCACTGACCTCCTCGACGAACTGGCGCGCAACGACTCGAGCGAGGATCCCAAGCGTGCGCGCTACATCTCCAACATCCAAACGAGCGCGCGCGGCCTCCTCGACATGATCAACGAACTCCTCGACATGGCCAAGATCGAGGCCGGACGCATGGCCGTGGCGATTGTCCCCGCGAGCGTGGGCGATGTCCTGGAGGGGCTGCAGACGATCATGCGCCCGCAGGCGATGTCGCGCAAGATTGCACTGGCGGTGAGCGTGGAGTCTGAGCTTCCGAGCGTGGAGACCGATCCAGGCAAGCTTCAGCAGATCCTCTACAACTTCCTGAGCAACGCCATCAAGTTCTCGCCGGAGGGAGGGACGATTCGAATCCACGCCGAGGCCGGGACGCTCGACTCGCGCGGCGCTGTGCGGATCGGCGTGACCGACGAAGGCCCAGGCATTCCATACGACTTGCAGGAGACGATCTTCGAGAAGTTCCGTCAGGTCGATGCGAGCCACACAAAGACGCATGGCGGCACCGGCCTGGGTCTCGCGATCTGCCGGGAGCTCGGCGAAATGCTCGGCGCCACGGTCGGCCTCCTCTCGGAGCCCGGTCGCGGGTCAACATTCTTCGTCGAGATTCCCCTCTACTTCAGGGCGCGCGAGCGAAAGCCGCTGATGGGGTCCACGCGCGAACGAAAGTCAGCGACCCCGTCCGAGTTGGCGTGAGATGAGTTCGTCGCCGCCGCCGATCCGGCGGCGCACCACGCTGGCGTCGAACCGCTCTGGCAGGGGACTGCCGTCGACGGCCTCCAGCGCACGCCTGAACACAGTGACAACGGCAAGTGCGACTGCCGACGGCGTGTCGCGTCCGTCGGGACTCCACCAGTCGTAGTCGGCCCATCCGAGAGTCATCGTCGAAATGGTTTCCCGTTCGCCCACGCGAGCGACTTCGAAGGACCATCCCCGATCGCCGTCGCGTTCGGTCAGGATGGTGAGTTCGTCGGCCATCTTCCGAGGATAGACCGCCACGGGTTCATCGCCGCTTGTAGACGAGTACGGCGCCATTGTCCCAGTCGACCCACCCTTCGAACCGCGCGGCGAGGTCCCACCCACGGGACAGGGCTTCCGAGGCTGCAGGTCCTACGGAGCGCGGATAGAGCACGATGAGCCAATCCGGCGCTGGCGACACGCTGGCGAGATCACAGCCTCCGACTCCCGCATCGGCGATTGTGTGACCGAGCAGGAGACCGTAGTACGCCGGAACATTGTCGGGGAGACCGGCGCAGGCGATCGTGGCCCCGGGCGATGCGTGCGCGTCCACGAAGTCGACCGCGTCGCGGATGGGCTGTTTAGGCGGGAGAAGGAGTGATGTCGAACTCCACATCAGCACGAGCGCCGCCGCGCCGACAATGAGCAGCCGATGGCGCTGCCTCGTGCGTGCGAGCGCAGCCATGTCGAGCGCGCCCATCGAGATCGCAAGGGCGACTCCGGGGAGGGCCAACAGCGAGAATCGTGCGTACATCCAGCTGCCACCCAGCGCGGTCCCGAGCACGATGAGAGGGACACCAGCGAGCGCGAGGGCGAGCGGGACGCCTCGGCAGCGGTCGCGCCCGGTGTGCGCGACACCGATGAGTGCGAGGGCGAGCCCGGGAATGGCGTCGAGCCACCACGATCCGCCGAGTCCGAGCAAGATGCGCAGCCCTTCAGCAGAGAGCAACGACGGCTCGTTCCCGTCGAGCGCCCGAAACTCCCCGCGGATTCGGAGGAGGTCGGGAAGCAGCGGACTCAACATCGCCATCGCCGTTGCGCCTGCGAGCGCGAGTGCAAGGAGTGTCATCGCGGCCTGCCGCCGTGTGGTTCGATCCCGCCGGCGCGCCAGCGCCACGACAGCGTGACCCATTGGCAGTGCAATGAATGTCAGGTGAGTCCAAACGCCAAGCGCACAGACCACGCCATACGCGCAGAGTGCCAGCGGCGATGCTGTGCGCCATGCGCGTAGCAGCAGCGCCGTTGCAAGCGCTGCGAACAGGATGACCATCGAGTACCCGCGCGCCTCGACGGATTCCAGGATGCAGATCGGCAGAAGCGCGCCGCAGGCGGCGCACAGCGCGGCGAGTGCGAACTCCGTGGCCTGGGTCGGAAGCGTGGCCGTCCGCCAGCGCGCGGCTTCGATGCCAAGGCGCGCGAATGCGCCGATCACGAGCACCCCCGCGAGGAGCGCCGGGATCCTCAGCAGGATCTCGTTCGCACCGTCGGCGACATCGACGACGACAGCCGTCGCGACCGTGTGCAGCACATGGTTTGACTGCACGAAGTACGAACCGATCACTGGACCGACTCCGTACTGCGCGTAGTCGAGGAGCGCTGCGAGCTCGTCGAACCAGAAGCTCTCTCCCATTCGCTGGAGGCGGAGCGCAAGGCCAAGAGCGATCACGACGAAGAGCACCCAGCGCAGGCGGATCCGGGTCGTCGCACCAGCGTCGGGGTCCGTGCGGGCGGGCGTCGCGCTGGCGCAAAGCCGACAGATCACTCGCGGCAGGACAACCCATGCGCACGCTGCCACAACGCAGGCGATGCGGAACCACTGCGCACCCTGCCATGAAACCTCGCGGATCGCCACGCCTGAGCGCTCTGCCAGAAGTGGATGGGTGAACCACTGCGCCAGACTCTGTGTGTCGATTGCGGCGAGGGCACCGAAGAGAATGGCCGCACCCCACGACGCGAGGGCCAGTGAGCGACTCATGTCACGGTCTCCGGGGCGCTCGGGAGTGATCCCGATGCACTCGTCGCGGCATCGAGATAACGCTCACCGCGAACGCTGGCCGAGTCGGGTTCCACACGACGCAACGGGATGAGTGCCGCGAAGCGCAGGAATCCTGAAGCCACAAAGATGGCGGCGTATCCCCACCGCCCGAGCCCCACGGCTTCCAGGATCGCCCCACCAGCGAGCGATCCAAGGACGAGTGTCACCGCATTGAGGAACGCCAGTGAAGTGAGCACACTGGTGCGCTCCTCTTCGTGCGTGCGCTCGAGGAGCAGGATGAACGACGCGAGTTCATAGGCCGCCCAGCACACACCCCCCATGGCCATGAGCGCGATCATGAGCCCGAACGAGCCTGGCAGCGCGAAGAGAAGGGCGTGGACGCCGAGCGCGATGGTTCCGACGCGCAGGGTGTGCATCGCGCCGCGTCTGGCGATGAGTTCGCCGAAGACACTCGACGCCACCGACTTCGCCGAGAAGAGCGTCGCCGCGCCGAGGAAGTACTCCCACTGCGTGAAGTGAAGTTCGCGAATGAAGTAGGACGCGACAAACGGCGAGGCGACTTGCGCGGCAAACTGGAAGCAAAGGAGAAAGAGCACCAGACGGCCCTCCTCGCCAAGGAGTGGGCGGAGGAGCAATGCCCTCGGTCTCACTCGCGAGTGCCGCCATGATCCCTGCGGCGGTCCGCTCTGTTTGGCGAGAAACTGGATGGAGTATCCACGCCCCATCGCTCCCATGAGGAATGTCAATGCGTAGGCAAGGAGCAGCCATGGTCCGCCTGCATCCTCGCCTGCGGCAAGGAGTGCGCCCGCGGTGGCGAGCCCCGCAAGCGTGAACACTTGGCAGATGCGGTTGCGTCGTCCGAAGTAACTGGCCCGCATCCGCTGCGGGACCAGCGCAGCAACCCATGCACTCCACGCCGGACCGGCGCCGATGGCGGATCCCCAGTACATCGCGAAGCCAATGACAAGGAGCCATGTTGGTATCGATCCGTTGACGGCACCCACGATGAGTGGGACGAAGCTCGCGCACTGTGTTGCCGCCGTGAGGATCACCCATCGTTTGGGCGATCCGACCCAGTCGACGCCCCATGGTCCGACCAACTGCATCGTGGCGCCGAGCAGGTAGGGGATCGTGAACGCAAGGCCCGCAGCGACCTCGCCCATTCCGATCGCGAGGGCGAACGGAATGAAGTACGCCTCGGCCACGCCAACCATGAACGAGTACGCCGCGCCATCGGCAGTCGAGTTGCAGAGATCACGGCGCAACAGGCGCGACCGGGTCATGCTCGCATGTGTACCGCATCGCACGCACGGTGGCGTGCGAACCCGTTACGGAGGCGATCCGCCGCCGAATCCATTGCCGCCGGCCGATCCGGTCACAGTGGCGGGGGTGAAGCCGCGCAGCTGTGAGAACGACATCGGCACCGACATGGAGACATAACGACCACCGCCGCCTTGCCCCAAACCGGCTTGGTACGGATTTCTCGGTGGAGGGAGGAACGAATAGCCGCCCAGTGCGCGATGGACATAATCAGGCGCGCGCACAACGAGGCAATCCTGCGTGTAGTCGATGAACGCCCAGTCGGCCGCCCACGCCTCGGGCTCCACGGTCAACTTGATGAGTTCAATGAGGTTCCGTGCGAGCGTCTCGCGCTCGGTTCGTTCGGGACTCGCACCAGCTGGACCGAACAGACTTCCGCCGCCGCCGCCACCGCCACCGGAACCGCCACCACCTCCGCCAAACCCGCCGCCGCCGCCCATCCCGCCGCCACCTCCGGCGCCGCCGCCACCGCCACCACCACCAGAGTTGGATCCTTGATTGAGCGCCGCATCGATGTTGAAGTTCGGCGCGTTGTTGAAGTATGGAGTCTCGTAGAGCAGGTCGTCGATTGGATAGAGCTTGGTGCGCCGCGCCGCGGGTCGGGAGAGATTCTCCTTCGTCCCGACCTCAAGGAATCCGCGCCGGAGTTGCCAGGTGCATTCGCCCTCGGCGGAGAGTTCCTCGAGGATTCCCTCGAGCGCGGTCAGGGCGTTCACGCGCGGGAACTTCATTGTGATCGGAGTTTCCGGGTCCATCCCGCTGAGGTTCTTGTCGGAGCGCCACCGCGCCATCATCTGGAATCCGACGGCCTTCTGGATGTAGTCGATCGCCTCCTTGGCGGGGGTCTCGTCGAAGTCGATCGAGATCTCGGCGTTCAGAAGCGCCCAGAGAATCGCTCCCTCGTCTGAGAGGAGTTCGCCCTGCTCGGGAGCGGAGACACCAGACTGCGGGGCTGGTGCAGGGGACTTCGGAGCTGGAGACTTTGGGGCTGGAACTTTCGCTGTGGGAATCGGCGCCGGAGGCGGCGAAGCGGGCTTCTTCGCGGGAGCCGACTGCGCGAGCGAGGCAGACGCAATGACCACCGACACGACAACGCCTGCAACGCGGGCAAGGCACGGGCGAAGGTGTGGTTGAAGTTCCGTCATGGTGCGTCGGGTCGCGAGGGCGCGCGCCCCTCAGAACTCTCTACGGATGGTAGCGCGCTGTTGATGCGATCAAGTGCATCGGCGGTCTCGCTCAGGCACAGGAGCGCCATTGCATTGCCCGCCACCGCAACTGTGCTGTCCCACGGAGCCGTGCGCAGGGCGCCCAGCGCTCTCCTGGGGTCCGGGCAGAGGTAACACGCGACTTCGTCGTAGGCGAGCTGGTCAAGGAATCGAAGGAGCGCAATCTGCATCGCGCGCGCCCGGAATTGTTCGCCCACGGGGGTGAACGAGGGGTCGGCGAGCATGAGCGCGAGCGCGTGGCCCGGGCGCGCCGATTGGCCGCTCGCGCCCCGACCACCGGCACCGGAGAGTGAGAACGCGCCGACGAGGTCGGGCAACACGGCGGGCCCATCTCCTGACATGCCCAGTTGGGCGCGGGCGAGTGCCATGCGCACGGTCCGCGCCAACGCGGCATGCGAATCGGTCGGGTCGCCGAGTTCGCGATCCGCAATGATGAGCCAGTCGAGTACACCCAGGAGCCGCGCGCGATCGGGCGCGTCCCACGCCGCATCGACCATCGCGCGAAGTTCTGCGCGTGGGACGACGCCGTGTCCGGTGCGCTCGAGCATTGCCATCGCGGCAAGCGTCGATGCCGTTTCGAGCGCGTCACCACCCTTGCGCTGGGCATCGTGGGCAAGGAGCCCGATCACATTGCGGGCGAGGGTGCCGCCAGCACTGGGCTCGTCGATCGTTGCGCCGAGCGTGGCGTGTGCGAGCACGATGAATGCCCGCGCCCGCGCATCGGCAAGCGGGTCGGCCTCGGTGTCGATGGTGCGGCCGAGCGCCGCGAGAATGGCGACGGCCGTGCGGCGGGCGCCTGCGCGCGAGGTCTCTGAAATGCCTAGAACTTGGGAAAAACGAGCGAGTGCGTACGCCGCGAGCGCCTGTTCGGCGGGCGGTGCGGCGATGGGATTGTCGCGGGCCTCAGAGGGTTCGTAGTCGCCACGAAGTCCGAGGGCCTCCATGTCGTTGGCCGCTGGGATCATCGACCGCTCAAACCACTGCGCGATCGCTGTCGCCGTGGCGCGTGCGAGGGCGGGGGACTCTGCGGCGGTCGGCATGCGACGAAGGCGCGCACCGCGGTGGACGAGGACGGGTCCCGCGTCGGGGGTTGGTTGGACAATTCGCGTTGCCGAGAACTGTGCGAGCGCGACCCGCTCGCTTGCGGGGATCTCTGCAAACTCCCGTGCGGGCAGGCCATGCTGCATCACGAGGGAGAGAAATGTCTGTTCGGGTGCGCCCGCTGCGTCGAGGGCTTGCAACACCGCCGGATGCGCAAGCATCCACGCATTGCCGCGGCGCACGGCTGCGCCCTCGAGCGCGGGGTCAATCTCGGTTCCAGCTTGGGAGTAGTCGCTGCCCACGGCAGGTACGGGCGCCTCGCCGAGCTCAATCTCAACTGTGAGTTGACGCCACGAGGGCTCTCTCGCCACGCGCGCCGCGGCAATCGCTTGTTCTGTCGCCACTCGGATTGGGTTGTCCACGCCGTGCGCCTGTCCGACGCCAATGACCTTTCCTTCGCGGCGCAGAAGGACGACAGCGGACCATCCGGTGGAGGGCTCCTGGCCCGACCACTTTGGGTCAACGGCGCCCGAATCAACGCACTTTCTCACAACCTGCCAGATGTCGTAGGTCCTTGCGGACGAAGGGTCCTGGGCCGCCGCGATTTCATTTGGATGTGCAAAAACCGACAAAAATGCCGACAGCGCGGTCGACAACGGGCGAACTCGGTTCATTGTGGAATGGTACGGGGTCGGTCTCTGACGGGACCGAGTTCCGCCTGTGTCGGTTCAATCGAAGAACGAAGTGTTGAGATGTTCATACACCGAGTCATCCCTTACGAGATCACCACAAAGCGGCTGGCGCTGCTGACTGTCTTGTCATTTATCGCCATCCTCTGAAACACCGACGCCAAGCCACACGAATTTCTGTTTGAACGCCATTTCGGCACGAGCACCCCCTCAAGGGGCGGCGGGCGGTTGGGGAGACACGTCCGAGCACGCGAGTGCAGGATGTGCCGAAAAGCGCGACGGCCTGCGGATTTCCGCAGGCCGTCGTTGCTTTTGTAGGTCGCGTGCGCGAGCACGCTTTCGCGATCAATCGAACTTGATCTTGTCGGTGCCCATGGCGCCGTGATCGTCCATGCCGCCCTTGGTCGGCTTCGACCGCTTTGGCAAGGTGAACGCATCGTCTTCGCTCGGAGGTGCGTCGGCCGCTCCGGTTGCTGCGCCGCCACCCCATTGCGCCCGCTTGAGACTCAGGCCGATCTTGCGATCGCTGGTGTCGACGCGGAGGATCTTGACATCGACCTCTTGGCCGGACTTCACCACATCCATCGGGTTCTCGACCTTCTGATCCGAGAGCTCCGAAATGTGCAGGAGTCCCTCGAGACCATCCTCGAGTTCAACAAAGACGCCGAAGTTGGTGATCTTCGTGACCTTGCCCTTGACGATCATGCCCGGCCGATACGCGCTCGGGATCGCTTCGACCCACGGATCTTCCGCGAGTTGCTTGAGGCCAAGTCCGACCCGCTGCTTCTCTTGGTCGACTTCGATGACCACGCACTTGACCTCGTCGCCCTTCTTGAGGACTTCGTTGGGATGCGCGATCTTCTTCGTCCACGACATGTCGGAGATGTGGAGCAGGCCGTCGATGCCCGCCTCGATCTCGATGAACGCGCCATAGTTGGCGAGGTTGCGGACCTTGCCCGTGATGACGGTGCCAAGCGGGTAGTGCTCGGCCACCAGGTCCCACGGGTTCACTTCGCACTGCTTGACTCCCAGAGAGATCTCCAGCTTGTCCTTGTTGAAATCGAGGACAACCACATCAATCTCTTGGTCGACCTGCACGATCTCGCTCGGGTGGTTCACGCGGCGTGTCCAAGACATTTCGCTGACATGGACGAGCCCCTCGATGCCGTCCTCAAGCCGCACGAATCCGCCGTACGACATGAGGCTGACCACCTTGCCGCGCACGCGGGCACCCACCGGGTACTTGCGCTCGATCTCTTCCCACGGACTCGGTTCGCGCTGCTTGAGGCCGAGCGCGATCTTCTCCCGCTCGCGGTCGATATTGAGGACCTTCACCTCGATCTCTTGGCCGATCTTCACGATGTCGGAGGGGTGATTGACGCGTCCCCACGACATGTCGGTGATGTGCAGAAGGCCGTCGATGCCGCCGAGATCGATGAATGCGCCGAACTCCGCGATGTTGGTCACGGTGCCCTTGACGATGTCGCCTTCCTTCACGACGGTGAGGAGGGACTTGCGGGCTTCGTCGCGTTCCACTTCGATCAGCTTGCGACGGCTAATGACGATGTTGCGCCGCTCAAGATCGATCTTGAGGACTGCGGCTCGAATGGTCTTACCAACATAGTCGCCCAGTTCGCCCGGGCGGCGGACATCGACTTGTGATGCCGGGAGGAACACGGGGACGCCGATATCGACGAGGAGTCCGCCCTTGATCTTGCGAAGCACCTTGCCCTCAACGACATCGCCTTCCTTCTTGGTCTGGAGCAACTGCTCCCAGCCGCGGATGCGGTCGGCCTTGCGCTTGGAGAGGACGATGTCGCCGTTGCTGTCTTCGAGTTCTTCGAGGAGCACTTCGACTTCGTCGCCGGGCGTCACGCCGCCAGCGTCGTCGAACTCTTCCTTCGGGATCTGGCCTTCGCTCTTGAGGCCGACATCAACGATGACATAGTCGCCGCTGATCGAGACGACCCGTCCCTTGATGACCTTGTTGGGGGCGCCGATGTTGGCGCCGGCCCTTTCCATGATGACGGCGAGGTTGCCGTCGGTGGGCTCTGCGCCGAGCGCGTCGCGGACCATCCGCGTGGCGGCGTCAAGATCAAGCCCGATGTCTTCGATAAGGTTGTAGTCGACCATGTTGTGTTGAAGTGCGATGCAAAGTGCGCGCCGAGGCACGATGCCAGAGCGCAAGGCGATTGCCGCCGGGACCATCCCGGTGGCGGGTCGCTGACTATATCAGGATGCCGTGCCGATTCGCGCGGGGGTGGCGGTCTCAGAGCCGGGAATCAGCCGTTTCATGGAGATGAAGCCGACGAGCCCAAGCAAGTTGACGAAAAAGCAGATCAGGAAGAACCACGCGCCGTAGCCCGCATGCGCCATGGGGGAGTACAGCGCGATCGCGAGAAATGGGGCAATGGCGCCGCGAATTCCGTTGAGTGTGACATGCAGCGCCATGTACTCGCTGTCGCGGTGCGCCGGCGCGAAGTCGTGGTGCCCGAGATTCCACGCCAGCGACCCGCCGGCGAATCCGAGTCCGAGCACGACGCTTGACAAGTACATGATCGGCATGGAGTGGGCGAGCGTGGCCGCGAAAATGAGTCCCGCCGCGAGGACAAATGTCCAGCCGTGGATCGAACGGAACCGGATGACATGGACGCGCGTCAAGAGGCGGCTCCAGGCCGGGATGGCCAGCGGCATCACCGCGATGGGAATCACGGTGGTGACGAGGATCCCCTCGAGGTAGCTCGTGTGAAACTCGTCATTGAGCACAATGACCTGCGGCGGGCCCAGCATCAAGTTGCCCAGGCCAAAGACTGACATCCACCACATGAAGCGCGCGTAGAGCGGGTCTTCCTTCAAGAGGGCGATGAGTCCGCGCGGATCCATGCGAGAGGCGACGCTGGCTCGTCCGTCGCGTTCGGCGCGCTGGAGTCGCCGCTGGCCGCGAAGTCGGACCCTTCTGTAGATGGCATTGCCCGCGAATCCTGCGAGCGCCAGAATCGGCAGGAGGTAGCGAAAGCTTGCGGGGGCGATGTCCATCGCTTCACCGATGAGCAGTCCAGCCACCGCGAGCATGACGGCTTGGATGATCGCCATCTTGCCAGCGATGAGCGCGCGATTGGCCCGGGGATAGTTGTTTCGCCACACCGAGGTGCGGATCGTGATGACTCCCGTCCACGCAATGCGCGCGACGATGACGAGGAGCGTGAGGATCGCGAGCCCAGAGGGCGAAACAGGGACGAAGGCAATGAGCGCCACGCAGAGGCAGGTGACAAGCTGCAGCCAACTGATGAAGGGGACCTTGGTTCTGCCGTGCGCGAGCGCTGCCCAGACGAAGCTGGAGAGGTTCGCCACATTCGGAGCCGCGCTCACTGCAGCGACGGCGAGGTCGAGGTCGTCGCCAGAGAGTCCTTCCACGGATCCGAACATCTTCTTGACAATGATGGCCATCGTGCCGCCCTCGATCGCGCCGAGCATGAGCGGCAGGAGCAGCCACGAGAACAGTTCGCGCGCGTAGTTGGCGCGGAGCATCGGCGGCAGCGAGAGCGGGTGGAACTCGCGCACGAACGAGTTGAGCGCGGCAATGAATGGTCGTGCGCCGAACATCGCGCGATCACGCGTTCGCGCGGGTGACGGCCTCGCGGAGGGCGCGCCACGAGGCGTCGAGCGAGTCAGGGATGACCCGGACATCGCCGATCGTTGCCATGAAGTTCGTGTCGCCGTGCCAGCGCGGAAGGACATGCGCATGAATGTGCTCAGGGAGCCCGGCACCCGCGGCTCGTCCGTCGTTGACACCGACATTGATCCCCTGCGGGGAGAACGCCCCACGGACCGCCGCGATCGCGATGTCGACGAGCCGCCAGAACTCCATGCGCTGCGCCGCCGTGTAGTCGCACAGCGAAGGCTTCGCGTCGCCCAGAGCGATCAACACATGACCGTTGGCGTAGGGATAGCGGTTGAGCATGATGAGACCATGTTCGTTGCGGTGGACAACATGGTGAGCGCGCACGCCTTCGGTGGTGGCGCCCGCGACGGGATCCGTCGCGCGCCACGCCGCGAGGAGGAAGTTCGACGACGATGGCCTTGGGGCATCGGTGACAGAAGCGCGTGCGGTCGACTCACTTGCCTCAAGGTCGCGGAGGTACGCCATGCGCCAGGGCGCCCAAATGTCGCGGTGGGTCATCGACGCAATCGTAATGAGACGGCAGACTCGAGGCGGGCTAGGGCGCTGTGGCTGGTGCGGGTGCGGTGAGATCCGCGATGGCCTTTGCAGCGGTCTTCGCGGCAGCGAGGCGCGCGCGTGACTGTTCTGCGTGGCGGTGTTCCAACTGCTGCCAGCGAATGAACTGCGCCGATGGCGGCGCGACCTGCCAAGTGGACGGGTCGTTTGCCACAATGTCCTTCGAGAGCCGCGCGGCAACGGTCAGTCGATCCGCGTCGGTGTGCAGTTGCGCGATCCACTCGGCGAGATCATGCTCCGCGAACGCGGTCGCCAACTCGCGAGCTTCGGGGGTGCCATCGGTCAGCGTCTTGATGAGCAGTTGCCGCGGCGGCGAGATGGCGCGCTTGGAGTCGAGTCGCGATGCCATCGTGTAGGCGAGCCCAGCAGGAAGCGACGAGCGGAGTTCGGCGAGGAGGTCGCCGTTCAGGCGGGCCAGCTCCGCCGCAGGCCCGAATGCGCCTTGTGCCGAAACGCCGTGCACGACGAATTGCATGTGCGCGGGGTCGATACTCGTCTGGTTCGCTAGGAGTGAAGTGAGCGCCATCTGTGCCTGCGTGGCAGAGGCTTCAGCGGCAGGCAACCGCATCGCCAAGGTCTCGAGGGCCAGTCGCCGCGCGATGTCGGCTCGGGCCTGAGCGCTTCGGAGCGTGATCGCGCGAATCGTCGCCGCCTCGGTCTCGGCGAGGCCAGAGATGGCTTCGAGGAGCGGGACAGGCGAAACAAAGGACACCGGAACCCCGCGGGTGTCCCCAACGCTGTGGGCCGCGTTGGCAATCGCGTAACACAGGCGCGCCTGTGTCGCGAGGTCCTGCGTGGGAGTCTTCGTTTG
>SYGQ01000117.1 GCA_005799475.1 Planctomycetia bacterium
GATCATCTCTTGGATGACGACGGTCTTGCCCACGCCGGCGCCGCCGAGGAGTCCGATCTTTCCGCCACGAACGAACGGGCAGAGGAGATCAATCACCTTGATGCCTGTCGCGAGGATTTCGGTCTTGGGATTGAGTGTGACGAACTCGGGCGGATCGCGGTGGATGGGCGCGTAGGTCGTGGCATTCACGGGGCCGCGTTCGTCGACGGGCTGACCCAGGAGATTGAAGACGCGGCCGAGCACGGCCTCGCCCACGGGCACTTTCAGCGACGACCCTGTGTCTTGGCATCCGTCGCCACGGCGCACGCCGTCGGTGGATGCGAGCGCAACGCAGCGGACCTCGCCGCCGCCGAGGTGCTTTGCGACCTCCCCCATGAGCATCGTCTTCACGCCGCGGAAGTCGAAGTCGACCTTCACCGCGTTGTAGATTTCAGGAAGCGCGTCCTCGGGAAACTGCGCGTCGAAGGTCGAACCGATGACTTGGGTGATCGTGCCTGTGGCGGCCATGGTGCTCTCGTGTTTCGGGGCTTTCCGGGCGGAAAATGGGCTTAGCAGGATACCGCGCCACCGCCAATGTGTCCAAGGGCTAGGAGATGCGTCGGCCGACGCTGGAATCCGCCCCCGCGACGCTGTCCCCAGGCTGCGCCACCAGCAGTCTCGCGCCGCGCTCAGTCGTGATGCGCACAGCGTCGCCGTCGGCCCACTGCACAAAGGTGCCCCCGAATCGCACGACCGAGGAGAGTCCCGAAGCGCTGGCGGCCCCTGCGACCACTGTCACGACCCTCGGAACTCCGCGGCAAGTCATGGTGGCCTCCGCGTCGGCACCGAGTGTCCATACCTCTCCGTCGAACGCCGGGCACGACGACACCGGATCGACGCGCACGAGTCCGGCGGGAACCGCGTCGTGCAGTTCGACGCGGCGAATCGGCTCGCAGTGAGAATCCGCGGGCAGGCGCATGGCCGCCAGCGCGTCGTCGAGGTGCAAAGGCCGTGTCGTGTCTCGTCGGCCCCAGTCCCAGACGCGGTAGGTGGTGTCGCTCGGCGTTTGGATCTCGGCAACGAGGAGCCCGGCGCCAAGCGCGTGGCAGGTGCCGCTTTCGAGGAAGACGGCGTCTCCAACTGTCACTTCGTGCGCCTCAAGGAGTTCGACGAGAGCGCCAGACCGAGCTCGCTCGACCACCTGCGCACTTGTGGTGCCGGGCTTGAATCCACGGTAGATACGCGCTCCCGGGGAACTGTCAAGGATCAGCCACGCTTCGTCCTTTGGGTCGGCCGCGTCTCGTGTGGCCCACCTCCGCGGGTGCACTTGCACGGAGAGGTTTTCCCGAGCGTCAAGCAGCTTCAGCATGAGGGGGAAAGTGTTGCCGGGTGATGGGGGCGCCCGTCCTAGGAGGTCCCCTCGGGTGCTCGGATCCGCGATGAGGTCGTGCAGCGACTTGCCCGAATGAGAGCCTTCGGCGATGAGAGTCCGATCCGCACCATCGGACTGTGCGAGGTCGCAGAGGAGCCACGCCTCACCGATTGGCGCCGCTGGCACCACGGCATCCGGGTGCGCGAGCGCGCGCAACTCTGAGCCGCCCCACGACCTCGCCTTGAAGAGCGGCGCGATCCGCAAGGGGCCGCGCGTTGCCCCCGCGAAACTCATATGGCCATGCCCGTGATCGAGGCCTCAAACACGAGCTTCCCGTTGACGAGTCCTTGAGCCTGACTGATGAACCGTCGTCGGTTGAATTCGATTTCAGAAGTGAGGATGATGAAGGAGTCGCCCGGGACGACCGTGCCGCGGAAGACGACATTGTCGCACCGAGTGAATCCAAGGAACCCTTTTGTCCTCCCGAGGCGCGTGTGAGCCACGCTGCAAAGTTGTGCAGCGGCCTCGATCATGAGCACCCCGGGAAAAAGCGGACGGCCTGGGATATGGCCTTCGACCCAGAACTCGTCGTGACGTATCTTCCTCTCGCCAAGGCACTTGGTGCCGTTTTCGCTGAACCAAATCACCCGATCCAGCATTCGCATGTGGCCGGATTGTGGGAGGTACTTGTCGATGCCGGCCTTGTCGCATGCGGTCGTCGAGAAGTCGATCCCGTCGATATCGAAGATGAGGGTGGATGCCATGAGACCCTCTATTTCAGCGAAAGGATGCGGTTTGCTACTATCGTGCGCAGCAGGAGGCAATCATCCATGATCATGCAATCTTACGAGAAGCTCATGGCCGCCGTGACGGCCGCGCGTGAGGACCTCGAAAAGGCCGCCGGTGGCAATCGCGCGGCGGGAACCCGTGCGCGCAAGGCAATGCAGGCTGTTCGTTCTGCAGCGCAGGATGTGCGAGTCGCCATTCTCGGCGCTCGCGATACGCCTCCCGCGGCGTAGGCAAGACGACAGGCCCGCCAAACGGTGCCGGATTGGAATGTGCTTGCGCGGTCGCGAATTCGCGTGCCGCGCAGTTTCATGCCTGCGGCCCGATGATCGACTTCGCGAACGGCAGCATGGACTTGAACGAGGGGTGCTCGCAGGAACCCATCAGTTCATAGAGAGCCGATACCGCCCCGGTGGGAATGCTTCCGGCTCTGGACATCCGCGCGAACGAGGGCTCGATTTGGTCCGGTTGTCCTGCCGAGACCGCGTCGGTGACATGGAATGTTTGGACGCCCGACGCACATGCGTCGAGCACCGTCTGGAGCACGCAGACATGAGCCTCAATGCCGCACACGAGCAGCGTGCGCCTTCGCCACTGCGAGATTTGTTTGGAGACCGAATCCGTCAGTGCGCTGAAGCGCGACTTCTCAAACACCGGTGTGCCTGTCGGGAATGCCGACGCGATCGGCGCCACAGTGTGACCGAGTCCGCGCGAATACTGCTCGGTGGCGAGGATCGGGATGTTCAGCAGTGAGCAGCCCCTCACGAGCGCGGCCACGCGGCGCACAAGGAGTTCATGTTCGTGGATCGTGCCGATGAGTCGATCCTGGACATCGACAACGAGGAGCGCGCACTCGTCCGGGATGAGTCGCTGAATCGGCATCGGGCTAGACCCTGAGTTCCGGTTCTCCGGCGATTGAGGGGCGATACCGGTCGCGCACGGGCTCGACGACCTGCACGACGAAGGCATCAGCCTGCTCGATGGATCGCCCGATGAATCCGGCCGCATCGAGTGCCTTGTCGAGGTCGATGCGCGCAAACATGGAATCGGTGGCGAGTCGCGTCAAGAGGTCGTTGGGTGCCCCTTCGCCCTTGATCTTCTGCGTCGCCGCCTTGGCGTGCGTGCGGAGCCGTTCGTGCGCCTCTTGGCGGTCGGCCCCATGGGCGACGGCGGCGAGCATGATCTCTTCGGTCGCGAGGAACGGGAGCTCCGCGGCGAGGCGCGTCCGGCACGCGTGCGGGTAGATGACGAGGCCGCCGGTCACATTCGCCATGACCTCGAGCGCGCCGTCGAGCGCGAGGAACGACTCCGCGATCGAGAGTCGCCGATTGGAAGAGTCATCGAGTGTCCGCTCGAGCCACTGTGTCGAAGCGGTGTCGTAGGCGTTGTGCACCATCGAAATCACGAACCGCGCAAGCCCGGTGGCGCGCTCGCATCGCATGGGGTTGCGCTTGTACGGCATCGCACTTGATCCGATCTGATCGCTCTCGCACGGTTCATCGACTTCCCGCAGGTTGGCAAGGAGGCGGATGTCGTTGGCCGTCTTGTGGACCGCGCACGCTGCGACGGCGAGCGATGAGAGCATCTGCGCGTCCCAAAGGCGCGGATAGGTCTGGCTCGTGAGCGGCCATGTTCGTCCGGCTGGCCATCCGAGGAGCTCGACGAAGCGTGCTTCGAGGCGGTCAACCTTCGCCGAGTCGCCCCCGCACAGAGCGAGGAACGATGCTTGAGTTCCGGTTGCACCTCGGAGGCCGCGCAGGCGGAGCCCGTCGCGTCGCGACTCCACCTCGTGGAGCGCGACGGCGAACTCTTGTCCCCAGAGCGCGGCACGGCGGCCCACGGTCAGCGGCTGGGCGGGCTGGAAGTGAGTGAACCCGAGGCACGGCTCGCTTCGCCAGGAGGTCGCGAGCGTCCCGAGGCGGTCGATCACCCGTGCGAGGCGCCGTGCCACGAGGTCGAGCGCCGCCCATTGGGTGAGCGCATCCGCATTGCAGACGACATCCTGACTCGTCGCACCCAGATGGATGATGCCACGCGCCGCAGGAGCTTGGTCGCCGAGCGTGTGCACATGCGCCATGACATCGTGACGGAGCCGCTGTTCGTGCGCGGCCGCTGCGGGAAGGTCGATCGCGTCAAGCACGCGCTCGATGGCATCGACTTGGGCCTGCGTGGGTCCAAGCGACAGCTCCATCTGGGCCTTCGCGAGGGCGAGCCAGACGCGGCGCCAATTCGAGAACCGAGTGTGGTCGCTCCAGATTCCACGCATTGCCGCCGACGCGTTGCGGGTCTCGAGTGCCGACCGGTAGGCATGGCTCGCGGGGGTGCTCGTCACGATGCCACTGTAGCGGAGTCGGGCCGTCGCGATTGCCCCACGCGCGGCTCCGTGCCCGCCATCAGCCGCGTGATGTTGGCGCGATGTTTCCAGATCACGAGAGCGCCGAGGAGGGCGCTGGCAATGAGGAGTGACAGCCCTGAGCGCACGCGCCCAATCGAGCCGTCATCAATGGGCCACGCCGCGTACGCGGCATAGAAGAAGGGCAGGGAGCCCGCGGCCACGATCGATGCGAGCGAGACAAAGCGGAACGCGGCAAGGAGCGCGATCCAGACCGCGAGGGCCGAGAGCGACGCGAACGACATTGAGGGCCACATCGCAACGAGCGCGCCGAAACTTGTGGCAACCCCTTTGCCTCCCTTGAAGCCGACCCACGGGGAATACACATGCCCCAGAATCGCTCCGGCGCCGACAAGCGGCGCGAGCCAGTGCCTTACGGGATCCGCGGCATCGGCGCCTTCAGAGGCAAGTGCGATGACACTGATGACGGGGATCGCTCCCTTGAGGGCGTCGAGTCCGAAGCAGAGAAAGCCGATCCGACGCCCGAGCACCCGGCCGACATTTGTCGCGCCGATGTTCTTCGAGCCCACCGTGCGCACATCGATACCGCGCAGGCGCCCGATGATGAGTCCGAACGGAATGCTGCCAACCACGAACGCGCTTGCGATCGCAACGAGCCAGAGGGGGATCATCGGGCGGCGATCCTAGCCCCGCGCCGAGGTTCGCATCACAAGAGCGATCCCTGCATGGCTGGCGTCGGCCGCCGTGATGCGGTCGATGGCGCAGAGTGTTTTGCGGTCGTCCGCGCACTCCGATTCGATGAGAAACGGCTCGGCGATGAGGCGTCGCTCCAGCGGGTAGTCGCTCGGTGTCCACCGATGGTCGGTCGGGCCGAAGAGCGTGAGACACGGCGTGGCCAGCGCCGCGGCCATATGGCTCGGTCCAGTGTCGTTCGTGATGAGCAGGCGCGTGCGCTCGAGGACTCCCTTGAGCGTTGCGAGCGTGATACCTCCGGCGCACAGGTCGAGAGCGTTGCAAGCGCGCGCGACTTCGGCGCAGAGCGGGGCTTCGCTGGGTGAACCCGTCACGGCGATGCGTTCGCGAGCAAGGCCATCGAGACCCGACTCGGCGATGGCGAGCGCGGCCCGTGCGAACTGCGCCGGCGCCCAGCGCTTGTCGGTGCGGATGGCTCCGGGGTTGATGAGGATCCAATCGCGTCGTGGTGGTGCGCCGGGTCCCGATCGCAGCATCTTTGCCGCGTCCTCGCGTTCTTGGCCGGTCACCGTGAGTTCGGGCGGTCCGCTTGCCGATCCGGTGCCGAGCCACTCGCCGACAATTCTGCCGTAAACGGCGGCGGCCGTGCGCAATCCCTTCGGATCGCTGATCGCCGTTGTGAGGAGCCACGACCGGCCGTCTCGAGCGGTTCCGGCGCGTTCTCGCGCGCCCGTAAGGCGCGCAGCGAGGGCACTGCGGAACGAGTTGGGCAGGACGAGCGCCGCGTCGAACCTCCGAGCTCGCAGCGCGAGGATCTCGCGCAGTCCTGAGGGGCCACGCATCGCGCCCCCGACGAAGGTGTCGATCGACGCGAGGCCGTGTGCGAGGGGCGCGAGCTGGGGACGCCCGAAGGCCACGATCATGGCACTCGGGCAATTCGCTCTGAGGTGGCGAAGCGATGGCGTCGCCATACAGAAGTCGCCCACCCACGAGGGCATGATGACAAGAATCGATTTGAGGTCTTTCCTCACTGACCCATCCAGAGCGGACCCGCGCCATGCGAAGCCTGCTGAGCATCCGTCGCGCGCCGAAGTTCCGCCACGAATCCGAGGGCGACGATCTCGGTCCCGATGACTTCGACGAACGCACCGAGCTCGTTCACTTCGGTGCGCACGAGCCGGACACCCTGACGCTGGGCGATCTCCTGAGCGACGCAGGCAATTCCTGCTCGAATCTCGGCGCTCTCAAGCGCGCCCGCACGCGCGCAAAGACGCGCCGCAGCGGTCGCGGCCCACCGCGGCGAGCCGTCCTTCCCGTCGGCGCGAAGGACTCGCTGCGCTGCGTGGAGGAGGTCAACCTCCTCGAAATCTGCGGCCGAGAATGCCGACGGGTTTGTGCCGGCCGCGTTGCTCGGGCGCACGAGGATCGTTCGGCACCCCGCAGCGCGTCCAGCCTCGATGTCGCGCTCTTGATCCCCGATCATCCAGCTCAAGTGAAGGTCGATGCCGAGCGTCATCGCAGCATCGAGAATCATGCCCGGGGATGGTTTTCGCCATGGGTGCTCACGGGCGTACTCGGTGACGCTTCCATCGGGATGGAACGGACAGAAGCGCCAGTGGTCGATGAGCGGTGACGCGCCGGTCCACTCGGCCGCGGCGCGCAGGAGTTGCTCGGTCCTCTCGTGGACCGCATCGACATCGCGCTCTGTGTAGTGGCCACGCGCCACGCCGCCCTGGTTGGAAACAACGATCGTCGCGTAGCCGGCTTCCTTGAGCGCGCGCACGCCCCACGCGGCCCCCGGGAGGAGTTCCACGAGTCGTGGATCGCCAAGGTCGCCATCGTTCGCGATGAGCGTGTTGTCGCGGTCGAGGAAGACGCCGCAGCGCACGGAGTGAGCCTAGCTGACGGCGCGGCGACGGGCGCCTAGCAAATCGTCGATGGTTCCGACGCGGGGTCGATGCCGGTGGGTCGATCGCCGAAACTCGTGCCGATCGCGCGGGCAGCGGTGATGAGCGGATGGCCCAGCGGGACGCGGCGCTGCTTCCCGGCCGACGCGAGCAGGTCGATGTCCGTATAGAGGTTGTTGTCGCGCACCACCAGGCGTCCTCGCGCCCCTTGCATGAGGGTGTGGATCGCGTGGAATCCGAAGTTGGTGGCGAGGATCCGATCAGCGGCGACAGGGGTCCCGCCGCGGACGATGTGCCCGAGGACGGTCGTGCGCACTTCGACGGCGGTGAGCGAGGCGATGACCTCAGCGACGCGCTCACCAATGCCGCCGAGCCGAATCGGGTCCGGGCTCAGCGGGTCCATTCGCGCAACCACCTGCTTCCCACCGCGCGGCGTCGCCCCCTCAGCCACAACGACGATGGCGAACCCGGGACCGCGCATTCGCTGATCGATGAACCGCGCGATGTTTTCTTCGTCGTAGGGAATCTCAGGCATGAGGACCATGTCGGACCCACTCGCCACACCAGCGGTCAGTGCGATCCATCCGGCATTGCGGCCCATCACTTCGCACACGATCACCCGGTGGTGACTGTCGGCCGTCGAGTGGAGCCGGTCGAGCGCTTCGGTCGCGGTGGCCACCGCCGTGAGGAACCCGAAGCTGATTTCGGTGCCGACGAGGTCGTTGTCAATGGTCTTGGGAATGCCAATGATGTTGACGCCCGCCGCAACCAAGGATGCCGCGGCCGCCATCGTGCCGTCGCCGCCGATCACGATGAGCGCGTCGATGCCATGCCGGCGAATCGTCGCGAGGCAGCGGGGGGTCACATCGGAAAACACCACGCTTCCATCGGGATTCACGCCCGTGGGATGGTGGCGCGGGTTGCACCGATTGTTGCTGCCGAGGATGGTCCCGCCGCGCGTGAGGATTCCCGAAACATCACGGAATGACAACGGCCGCACGCGGTCATCGACGAGCCCGATGAAGCCATCCTCGATGCCGACAACCTCGATGCCGTGGCGAAGGATGGCCGTCTTGGTCACGGCGCGGATCACGGCGTTGAGCCCCGGACAATCGCCTCCGGCGGTGAGGACACCGATGCGTCGAATCGCGTTCGTGGTCATCGCGCGATGACTCTATCCGCGACTTGGAGTGAGAGTCTCGGCTAGTCTTGAACCGTCATGCAGATCGCCTCGCGCATCGAAGCCATGAAGGAGTCCGCCACGCTGGCCGTGGGCGCAAAGGTCGGAGCCTTGCGCGCTGCGGGCGTCGATGTCGTGGGGTTCGCGATGGGGGAGCCGGACTTCGACACACCCACGAACATCAAGCGAGCAGCGATCGTGGCCCTCGAGTCGGGCATGACCAAGTACGCCCCGACGGCTGGCGACAAGGCCGCGCGAGAGGCGATCGCCGAGAAGTTTCGCCGCGAGAACGGGATCGCATGCAAGGCCGAGCATGTCACCGTGACGGTTGGCGCGAAGCACGCTATCTACATGGCGCTTCAGGCGATGATCGAGCCAGGTCGCGGCGACGAGTTTCTCCTGCCCACGCCCGCGTGGGTCAGCTACCGACCGCTCATTGAACTCGCCGGTGGCGTCTGCATCGAGATTCCCGGGTCGATCGATCATGCCTTCGCCGTCACGGCGGCGCAGGTTCGCGCGGCGATCACGCCACGAACGGTTGGCATCCTTCTCAATTCACCGAGCAATCCCTGCGGGGTGGTGGTGGCGCCGAGCGAACTCAAGGCCATCGTGGATGTCGTCGCTGAGCACCCCCGAGTGGCCATCCTCTCGGACGAGATCTACGAGAAGCTGGTGTTCCCAGAGATTTCCCCGGACGCTGTGCACTGGTCGCCCGGCAGCGACCCGCGCGTGGCCATGCGGACCGTGACCGTCAACGGACTCAGCAAGGCATTCGCCATGACCGGGTGGCGCATCGGCTACCTCTGCGCTCCCGGCGGCACATTCGCGCGAGAGATCATCAAGCTGCAGGGACAAATGACCAACTCGATCGCGAGTTTCTTCCTTCCAGCGATCGTCGAAGCGCTGTCGCCGTCGAGCGCCTCGCAGGTCGAGACGATGCGCGCGGCGTTCGCCTCGCGTGCACGGCTGATTCACGCGGGCCTTCTCGAGATCCCTGGGATGCAGTGCGTCCAACCGACCGGCGCGTTCTATGCCTTCCCAGACATCTCGGCGCTCATTGGGTCGCGCACAATGAAGGGTGCGATCATCCGCTCGGCGCAGTCGTTTGCCGACGCGCTCTTGGACGAAGCGCATGTCGCGGTCGTTCCCGGCGAGGACTTCGGCGATTGCGCGAAGACTCACATCCGCCTCTCCTTCGCCTGTTCAGAGGCGCAGATCACCAAAGGCTTGGATCGGATCAAGCGTTTTGTGAACTCGCTCGCGGGCGCGCCATCGACCGCGAAGGTCGGCTCCGTCAGCTGACGCCCAGCGTCACGGGCACCGGTTGTGGCCGCGGCTGGTAGTTCGGGCTGAGCGCAATGTTGAGCGGTCGGCGCAATCCGTTAGGGTCGCGCGGGATGTTGTCTTCGTCGATCACGCGCTGGATCGCCATGATGCCTTCGATCAGCATCTCAGGTCGAGGCGGGCAGCCTGGGACATACACATCAACGGGGATGTACTGATCGATCCCCTGGACGACCGCGTAGGTGTCGAAGACGCCGCCTGTCGAAGCGCACGCGCCCATCGAAATGACCCACTTGGGTTCAGCCATTTGCTGGTAGACGCGCTGGAGGACGGGAAGCGTCTTCACGCTGACGCGTCCGGCCATGATGAGCAGGTCTGCCTGCCGAGGCGAAAATCGCATGACTTCCGCGCCGAAGCGAGCGAGGTCGAAGCGAGAGCACGCCGTGGCCATCAACTCGATGCCGCAGCACGCCGTTGCGAACGGCATGGGCCAGATGCTGGAACGGCGCGCCCAGTTCACCACGCGATTGAGTTGCGTGGTCACGACGCTGTCGGAAGGAAGTGCGGCTTCGAGACCCATGGGAAATGGAGTGTAGTCAGGTCACGCAGACTGCACTACTTCGCCATCAGTTGCTTCTTCTTCCGGTAGTAGGTCTCTGGATCCTGTCCGGCAGGGACCGGACCCCACATGAGTTCGTCGAGGGCTCCCGGCTTCTCGTCGAAGTCCGGCTTGCTGACCTCCGACACCACATCGCCATGTCGGGTCCGTACAACGCGTTCGTAGCAGCCCGCGGAACTGGCGACCGAAGCGCCAAGGAGCGCCAGCGCGGCACGGCGCAG
This sequence comes from Planctomycetia bacterium, assembly GCA_005799475.1. Taxonomy (GTDB): domain Bacteria; phylum Planctomycetota; class Phycisphaerae; order Phycisphaerales; family SM1A02; genus F1-60-MAGs104. The sequence goes on from SYGQ01000117.1 coordinate 10,395, forward strand.
GCGCACGCGCATCAGAGCATCATCCGCTCGAGTTCAACAGTCGACTGCGCAATCGTGAAGAGCCGATCGACGCGCATCAGGTGGAAGAGTTCGGCCAGTTGAACATTCATCCCTGTCAGGACGGGTTTGAGTCCTGCGTCCACCGCACGGTTGCGGAGGTCCACACAGAGCCCGAGTCCCATGCTCGACAGCGCATCGGTGCGGGAGAGGTCAATGATGAAGCGCTTGCCCTTGACCGCTGACTCAAGGCTGCGCGCCGCCTCTTCGACGATCGCGAGGGCCTCGCGCGCACCAATCGCCGGCGCGTGGAGGCGGACGATCACATGTTGATTCTTGGTGCTGATCGTGACGAGGGTCGTCGTCGATGATGCTGGACTGTCGGGATTCATGGGACTGTGCTCAGTGTGCCGTTTCAACCGGCGGTGCAGCGGGCTGCGACTTCGACGCCAGCGTCAGCCCCGCGACGCACGCCACCTGTGCGTTGCGGAGCCGCTCGACGATACCACCGGGTCCATCCGTCCGTCGCTCCGAGGCCATCTCAAATCCGACCCTGAGCACCGCCTCAACGGGGATCGAGTCCAGCGGTCGCGCCGGCGAGAGGAGCCCCTCGTCGCGTGCGACAACGATGAACTGGGACTCAACGAGTCGATCCACGAGGCGATTGGTCACGCCGATGTCGAGCGCGAGCGCGTCAGCAAGGCCAGCGACATGGCATGGTTGACCCGCCCCGAATCTCCGAGCGAGCCACTCCATCGCTGCAACCGCAATGGACGGGTCAAAGGGAGGCGTTGGAGGATCCAGCGCCGTCCGTCTGGACTCGCGATTCATCAGGATGTTCAAGAGCGACGAGACTTGAAGCCCGAACAGCACGATCAGCCACATCGCATACACCCAGAACATGAAGAGGGGGACGAATCCCAGCGATCCGTAGAGGCGGTTGACGGCAAACGCTCGCTCTATGTAGAAGCCAAGTCCGCTGCGGCCGACCTCGAGCCCCAACGCACCCACGAGCGCACCCAGAAGAGTCGGACTCCAGTGCATCCGTTGGGCCGGGATCACCCCGTAGGAGAAGATGAGCAACCCCCACAGGAGCAAGAACCCGAGGATCGGTTCGAGGAATCGGAACGCGTGCCTCGCGGACTCCACGCTAAAGAGCATGTTGCGCAGTTCGGTGGTGACGAAGGGCAGGGCCGCCAGGATCACCGGGCCCAGCGTGAGCACCGACCAGTACACGAGGATCCGTCGGCCCCAGCCTCTTGAGTTGGGCACTCGGCAGACGATGTTGAACGACTCTTCGATCGCCACGATGAGCCAGAGCGCCGACGCGATGACGACGGCGATCCCGACGAAGCCGAGTGCTGAAAAGTTCAGTGTTCCCGTGTAGGCCACGAGCCCCTCGATCCACGCACTCAGCGCCGGTGCGGTCTGTAACGGGCTGTCCACCGTCGAGGGACCATGAATTGCATCGAGCCCCGCCAACTCCCCCATCGAGCGCACGAATCTCGGGAACTCTTCTCCCATGAGGCTTCGTGTGACGAGCGTGGCGACGAAGAGCACCGGGATGAGCCCGAAAAGTGTGCGAAACGCGAGCGCGGCGGCCATGTCGGGCGCACGGACCGCCGCCAAGTGCGCGAGGCACCACTTGGCGATGACCCATCCGCGGCTTGATGACTTGACGAGGCTCACACCCCGAGTCTACGGGGCGCTATCTGACGGGCATCGATGGCAGATCGAACGAGAATCCGAAGAGCGATGCGCCTGCGCTCGAATCGGCGTCGCGCCACGGCCCATGCAATGCGATGGCGTGCAGGCGCCCTGGTTCAGAGAACACATCGTCGCCGGGTCCGAGGTCGACGAGCACGCTGACCGATCGAGTGTGACGCTTCGCGAAGTGGTAACCGTTGTCACCCGAGGCGCCTTGGGAACATGGTCCGCGCGCTTGGTACCGGTCGCTCCCCGAAAGATCCACGAGTGCGGCCGCCGATTGGTGTGCGGCGGCACCCTGAGAAAGGAGCGCTCCTCGATAGATGTCATCGCCGCAGGCATCGAGCAGGAGCGCCATCGACTCGTCCCACGCGGCGCCCTGGCTCGCGGCCGTCGTGGCCCAATAGGTGTCGTTGCCAGTGAGGTCGATGAGGACGCCGGCGCCTTGATGCGCGGCGAAGCCCTGCGAGTACCGATCGCCTCGATAGAGGTCGTCGCCTGCCACATCGATGAGCGCGCCGAATGCGTGGTAGTAGGCGCCGCCCTGCGAAAACTCGCCGGCTTCGTATCGATCATCACCCGCACCGTCGACGAGTAGCCCCGTGCCGCCGGCACAGAGCTGGCGTGCGCCAAAGCCGATGCCCTGACTCATCGAATAGAAGACAGCGGCGAGGTCGTACACGCTTCCGACGCGTCCGTCGGCCCGATAGAGGTCGTTCCCCTTCGTGTCGAGGATCGCGCCGAAACCGAGTGGTCCTCCCAGACCCTGCGAGTACGAGGCCGACTCGTACACATCGTTGCCCGCCTGATCGACGATGGCGCCGACCCCGAACGCCCCCGCGCCGAGCGAAAATGACGCTCCGGAGTATCGATCGTCGCCCGTGCGATCGAGAATCATGCCGGCTCCGAGAATGCCGGCGCCACACCCGAAGTCTCCGCTCGAGTAGTGGTCGTTCCCCTCGGCGTCATCGATGAATGAGAGGCCGAGGAATCCGGAGGCGGGGCCCTGATGCTCGGTGCCCTCGTATCGGTCATGCCCGGCAAGGTCGATGATGCCTTGGCTTCCCGTGCGCACTCGCGTCCATCGATAGGTGTCGTTGCCGCCGGGGTCGAGGACGCCCGCAATCGCGCCCATGTCGTACGCATTGTCGCCGAGACCGCCGATGACGATCCATCCGATGCCATCGACCTGCTGTGCCGCAAGGACTTGTCCTTGGATCGCGCCTTGGATCGCCGCAGGAACAGGCTCGGCTTCGGCCACTCGCCAATCGATCTCGATGCCGAGCGTCGCGTCGAGGTGAGCGATCGCGCGCGCGAACTGCAGCATCGCGCCGGATTGGCTTGCGTCCATTGCGCGTGCAAGTCTCTCAACCACGGCGTCTTTCTCGGAGGCCGCTGCACCTGGATTCACCGCGTCACCGATCCACTTGACGAAGGCTCTCGCTTCCTCGTGTGACGGCCGATCGGCGAGCGCCGGTTCGAGGATGACGCGCGGCGCATTGAGCAGGAAGTCCATC
>SYGQ01000016.1 GCA_005799475.1 Planctomycetia bacterium
CAGTCCCTCGTACCTCCGTAGCATTCGCGCGCGTGGCCGCCGAAATCGTTCAGCCGACTCCCCACGGCGTAGGTGTGCGGTTCGATGGCGTGGGGAAAGTGTTCAGCGAGAATGCGGGAGTGGTGGGCATCGACTCGTCGGCGGCACCAGGAGCGTGCCTCGCGTTCATGGGAGCTTCCGGCTGCGGCAAGACCACGCTCATTCGAATGGCGGCAGGGCTCGAGCCACCCGCGTCCGGACGAGTGGTCTTCCTGCGCGGCGGTCAAGAGGTTCCCGCGCACGAGGTGGAAATCGGCGTTTGCTTCCAGGACCCGCGACTTCTTCCCTGGCGCAGTGCACTGCGCAATGTGGCGCTTCCGTTGGAACTTCGTGGCGTCCCCCGGCGCGAAGCGAAGGCTCGTGCGCAGGAGGCGCTTGTGCGAGTCGGACTCGGAGACTGGGGTCGCGTGCTGCCATCGCGCCTCTCCGGTGGCATGCGCATGCGCGTCGGGCTCGCTCGCGCTCTGGTCAACAGGCCCAGCGTGCTCCTCCTTGACGAGCCCTGTTCAGCGCTCGACATCGTGACGCGCGTCGAGATCGAAGACCACATCGGGCGCCTCAAGTCGGAACTGGGCATCACGGTCATTCTCGTCACGCACTCGATCGAAGAGGCGGCGTTTCTGGCCGACCGGGTTTGCATGCTGGCGGGAGCGCCAGCGACGATCGCCGAGACTCTCGAAATCGGCCACGCGTCGCGCGGACCAAGCGTGCGTGACAGCGGCTCGTTCGGGGCCACGCTCACGCTCCTCATGCAGTCATTGCACAACGCCGCCCGGAGGAAGGACGCATGAAGTCGCTCATGGCCCGAATCGCCCCCGCGGTGTTGGTCATCGCGTTCATCGTCCTCGTGTGGGATGCGTCGGTGCGGGTGTTTGCAATCCAGCCCTTCTTGGTTCCCTCGCCGATGGCCGTTGTCGAGGTCGTTTCTCAGCGACACACGATGCTCATCAGTGCGTGCGGGCACACGGCGATGACGGCATCGCTCGGACTGCTGATCGCGTGCGTCGTCGGTGTGACGGGCGGCGCGATCATCGCCTCGAGCACGCTGCTGTTTCGCGGCGTGTATCCGATTGCGTCGTTCCTGCAGACCGTGCCGCTCATCGCGGTCGCGCCGCTGTTGGTGAGCTGGCTCGGCTACGGCTCGCCGCCGACGACGGCGGCTGCGGCGCTTGTGGCGCTCTTTCCCGTCGTGGCGAACACGATCGACGGACTGCGTGGGGTCGACCCGGCGTGGAAAGAGGTCTTCACACTCCATCACGCATCGCGCTGGCAGCGCTGGCGCAAACTGGAGCTTCCGGCGGCGATGCCTCAGATCGTGACGGGCGTGCGGATCGCGACGGGACTCAGCGTGATCGGGTCGATCGTGGGCGAGTTCGTCTCCGGCTACGCGGGCGACCGTGCACCGATCGGCATGGTGATCGTGAGTGCGATGCGCGAGTCGCGCACCGATGTCGTGTTCGCCGCGATCGCGCTCTCGTCGCTCGTGGGGCTTGCGCTCTTTTCGATCGTCTCGATGGCGGGCGCGTGGCTCCTGCGCGGGTGGCATCCCGCAGGTCGCGCATGAGTCGCTGCTAGGATCGTTTCCATGCGCAAGCGACTGCCGGTGTGCCTCGCGACCGTGGCGGCGATGCTGTCAGGTGAAGGTTGCGGGGACACGCCCGGCGCGCCCGTGCCAAGGGTGAAACTCCGCATGCAACTGGACTGGATGCCCGAACCGGAGTTCGGTGGTCTCTATGCGGCGAAGGCTCTTGGGTACTTCGATGAAGTGGGACTCGATGTCGAACTCATTCCCGGAGCGCCGGGCGTCCCGGTGGCGCAGATGGTGGCCAGCGGCACCTGCGAACTCGGCGTGCTCAGCAGCGATCAGATTCTGACGATGCGCGCGCAGGGGGGCGATGTGGTGGCCATCTTTGCGACCTTCACGCAGAATCCCACCGGCGTGATGGTGCACGATGGAAGTCCGGCGCGAAACCTCAAGGATGTGTGGACGACGGGCATCACGCTGGCCACGGAGCCGGGGCTGCCGTGGGTGCAGCTCATGAACGCTCAGTACGGCACTGACGGGGTCAAGATCGTCGCTAACACCGGCGGCGTGACCTCGTTCATGGCCAACCCGGCGCTCGCGCAGAGCATCTTTGTCACGAGCGAACCGGTCACCATGCAGTTGAACAAGGTGCCCGTGCGGGTCTTCAGCGTGGCCGAGAGTGGGTACAACCCGTACGGCGCGGTCTATGCGACGCGTCGGGGGTTCCTCGATTCGCACCGCGATGCGTTGCGCGCGTTTGCGGTGGCGGCGCAGCGCGGATGGGCGGCGTATCTCGCCACACCCGAGAGGTTCAATCGGGCGATCTGCGCACTGAATCCCGCGATGGGTTTTGAGGCCATGAACCTCGCGGCGCCGATCATGCGGCCGTACCTTGAGGGGCTCCCGGGCGCCACGGGTCCGATCGGTTGGATGGATGGAGCCCGCTGGGCCACGACGCAGCAGCAGCTCATCGAGGTCGGACTCCTCAAGTCCGGAGGCGACACAACCATGGCATTCGAAAACCTGATCGCGCGATAGCGAGATGCGCGGGAAAGATTGAGCGACACGCGGTACACAGTCCGACGACCGAGTGGGGAGACCATTCGATCCATCACCGGCGCGGAACTCGCGCGGCTCGCGCGATCGGGTTCGGTGACACCACGCTGCGAGGTGTGCCGCGATGATCGCCCGGCGCAGTGGGTTCGGGCGTCGCACATTGTTGGTTTGGTGTTCTCTCCAGCTCTGGCGCAGCCGGCGGCGCCACACGCGGAAGCCCCGAGGTCGACCCCTCCCGAGGGCGAGCCCCAGTGGCACTACGAGACATCGGAGGGGCAAACAGGGCCGGTCACTCCATCGCAGTTGAGGGAACTTGCCTCTCGCGGCGTGATTCAGGCCCAGACGCGGGTGTGGTGCCACGGGATGCCCCAGTGGGCGCCAGCGTCAGAGATCCCGGGAGTGATCCCCACCCCAATCCCGCGCCCGTTCATGGATCGCTTCTCTGAACGCGTGTCAGAGTTGACGAGCACTGAGCGCGTCGAGGGCTCCCATGTCCGCGGGCTGTTCCGTGAGGTCACAAAGCGGCATACCAAGGAGGAGGCTGAAGAGGTGTTCGGCGTCGGGCTGTCGGCGACGACTCCGTCGATCAACGAGGTGGCGACCACCCTTCCAGCGCCCTGGGTGTTCACTCGGCTGCTAGGGTTCTTGGGAATCGCCTTCGTTGCGATCTGGCTTGGGTGGAAGCAGTGGCAAGCACCAAACCTCCTTCCGGGCGTGATCCTGCTTGGTTCGTTTGCGGCGCCAATGGCGATCTGCGTCTTCTTCTTCGAGTGCAATGCCCCACGCAATGTGTCACTCTTTGCGATCGTCCGCATGTTTGTGTGGGGGGGCGTGCTCTCGCTGATTGCGACATTCGTGCTGCATAGCTTCGCAGGCGATTGGGATGATCGCATCGGGGCACCCTTCGCGGGGCTCACCGAAGAACCGGCGAAACTCGCGGCGGTTGTCCTGCTCGGATCCTTGCCGCGCTACAGGTGGACACTCAACGGCATGTGCCTGGGCGCCGCGGTTGGTGCGGGGTTTGCGGCCTTCGAGTCCGCTGGATTCGCGATGCAGATTCTCCTCGCGGGGGGCGATGACCGAATGATTGAGAACATCGCCGTGCGCGGCGTTCTGGCACCACTGGCGCATGTCGTATGGACGGCCATCAGTGCAGGCGCACTGTGGCGAGTCAAGGGTGGTCGTCCCTTTGAGTTCAGAATGCTTTTTGAGCGCCGCTGCCTCGCGCCGGTCGTCACGGTCATGATCTTGCAC
>SYGQ01000118.1 GCA_005799475.1 Planctomycetia bacterium
GCCGGGCCATTCGTTATCCTCGGTCCACTCAGCGATGCCGCCGGCAAGCCAGCCAAACTTCTCGATCGCCACGCTTCTTTCGCCGCAGGCGATCCGGGTTCCACTGGTGGCCTCAGAGCGCAGAGAAGCACTCGAAGAACTGGTTGAGGCGCTCGCGATGGCCGGAGCCGTCGCCGATCCCGAGCTCTTCAAACGCTCAGTCTGGGAGCGTGAGCAGCAGCGGTCAACCGGCATCGGCGAGGGGCTGGCAATCCCACACGGGAAGTGCGCGGGGATCCTCCGCAGCGCGATCGCCATCGGGCGGCCACTCACTCCAATGGAGTTTGGTGCCATCGACCGAAAACCGGTGAGACTGATCGTGCTCCTTGCGTCACCTCCGGACAAGATGGCGGACCACATCCAAGTCTTGCACCGCATCAGTCGACTGTTTTCGAGCGTTGCAACTCGCGAAAGGGTCTGCATGGCGCCGGACCCAGTGGCGCTCTATGCCGAGTTGTGCCAAGCGGATACGGCATTAGTAGACCGATAACTAGCGTGCGAGTTGGCGAGGGTCTTGGACTATTGTGGGTCTTGAGCGCGATTTTCTTTGCCGTGCACAGGTTCCGTGATAGGTTCAATGTTGGATGGAATGAATCGGGCGGCCAGTCGAACTGGTCGACGCACTCGATTCAGGATTCCTCCCCATGTTCAAGACAACTCTCGTGGCAGCGGCTGCTGCTGCAGCGTCGATTTCGGTGAGTGCCTCCGGTGGCATCATTGCGGCGTGGTCGTTCACTAGCGCTGTGCCCGCGGGTTCGGTGGGCACTTCGTTCACCTACGGTGCGGCCGACAGTGGCGAGCAGACCGCGGGTTCCTCGGTGTCCTCATCTCATGCGGCGGCGGCCACGACCTACTCAAGCCCCGCCGGAAATGGCTCGCAGTTCTCCTTCAGCAGCAACAACTGGACTGCTGGTGATGCGTACATCATCGCCGTCAACACAAGCGGATACTCGGGGATCTCGGTGCAGTGGGATCAGACGCGCAGCAGCACAGGTCCTTCGTCGTTCAGCTTCGACATGAGCAGTAATGGCGGGAGCAGTTGGACCACGCTCAACTCAACGATCACCGTGATCCAGGCTGGGGCCGCGGGAACGAACACCCTCTCGTGGAGCACAGGCGGCGCCTACCAGGCGGCGTTCACCACGGTTGTGAGTGCCGGCGCGGGCGCAGACAATGTGAGCGCGATGCTCTTCCGCATTCGTTCGAATGTGACCACCTCGTCTGGTGGCACGAGCCGAATCGACAATGTCATCGTGTCTGGCGTCCCGGCGCCTGGCGCGATCGGGCTCCTCGGGGTCGCGGGACTTCTCAGCCGCCGGCGCCGCTGATCCGGCGACTCCGAGTCCCCACGAATCGAGTGCAACGAGAGCCCCGGCGCGAGCCGGGGTTTTCATTTGGGCTCACGAGCTAGCGCCATGAGGCCATTTCGTCGCGGATTTTCTGCCGGCTGAACCAGATCGCGAAGAAAACAGGCAGCGCCAAACCAATCAACACGCCGCCCACGAGCTGGACCGTTGCAACGAGCGCCGCGAAGTTGGTGTCGTCACCACTTTGGGACATCTGCTTCATGACCAACATCTGCTCCTTGGCCATGAGGAATCCGACCCAGGCACCGAAGATGACTTCGCCCACCTTGACCGCGGACCAGATGAACAGCGTCTTGCGCGAGCTCGCGCGTCGCTTGAGCAAGCGCATGGAACCGCAAACGAGGAGAGTCGCGATGGGGATCGCAACGACACTGAGCGTGATGATGAGTCCCGAGTGCTTCGTCATCGCGGCGATCGCATCGGCTGGCGACGGACCGCCCCCCGTTGGCGCAGGTTGTCCCTCAGCCATCTTCGCGAGCCAACCCACGAGAGCGGTTCCAATGATCCCGCACATCGCCACCGCGCCACTCAACCCGCCGAGCACAATACCGATGATGCCAATCGCCTTTGGCCACTTCGTGGTTGGGACCTCAATCGGATCGAACTGATCGAACGCGGGAGGCGTGGCTGTCGTCATCAGGCCACTGTACTGGAGCCTTAGCGCGAGCCTCGCGCCACGAGCGCGTGGTACGAACCATCCGTCAAGGCGTTGGGCAGCTGTCCGGGCGCGCCGCGCGGGAGCCACTCGGAAGTTTCGGAAATCGTTCCCGCGACTCGCTTGGCGATCCACTTCGCCTGCTGCTCATTCTCCTGCGCGTCGAGGCTGCATGTGCAGTAGAGGATGTGCCCGCGCGGCGCGAGCAGTCCGAGATGGTGCTCCGTGATCGCGCGTTGCAGCCGCACGAGTTCTTCGATGGACCGGGTTGAGAACCGGTAGCGGGCCTCGAGGCGCCGTGCGAGGACGCCGGTGTTGGAGCAGGGGACATCGAGGACGACGAGATCAAAACTCTCGGGAAGCGCGCCCAATTCCGCGAGATCGACGGCCTTCAGGTTTGGGAACCGCTCGGCGCGCGAGCGAAGCGACTTCATTCGCGAAGCATCCGGATCGGTTGCCCACACCTCCGCCTCCGGATGAAGGCACGCAAGTTGGACCGCCTTCGTTCCGCGTCCCGCGCAGGCGTCGAGGATTCGCAGTGGCTTGAGCTTGCGCGTGGACAGCACAGGCTGCGCACTTGCGACATCTTGCACAAGCCACGATGGATGCGCCTCGAGTCCTTTGTTGAGCGCGTCGATGCTGCCATCCCAGACAAAAAATGGCGCGACCTCGTGCGACCGCGCGTCCCCGACAGCCGCGCGCGCCAAGGCGTCGTGGACGACAATCGGCATCTCCAGGAGTCCATGCAGCGCGAGCGCGCGAGCCGACTCGATCCCGCGGGCGGATGCCCATCGCTCAAGGAGCGCGACGGGATGGCTCGTCTGCGCGGCGAGTCGAGCGAGCGGATCACCCGGAAGAACATCTGCGCCCAAGTGCATGAAGCCGCCATCGGGAAGGGGGACCGTGTCGCGGCGTGACCACCACTCGGCCGCGGCATCAATGCGCCCCGTGCGCAGGGCCGAAGCCTTGCGCAGCACCGCGTTCACGAAGCCCCCGGCGCCCTGCTGCAGGCGTCCGCGCGTGAAGCGCACGGCGTCATCCACGACAGCGTGCGTGGGCTCGTCGGGCATGAAGAGGAGTTGCGTGATGCCGACGAGCAGCGCCGCGCGGATCTCAGGCTGCACCTCAAGCCACGGGCGCGCGCACAGCGCTCGCGCGATGGTCTCGGCGGTGAGCCAGTGGCGGAGCGTGGCCCGCTCAATCGCACTCGCGAGACCGCCCGGCGACGCCGACTCGCCGTAACCCAATTCGGGGAACCGAGGGACTTGCGCAAGGATGCGCGCCATGGCGCCATCACGGGATGGCGACGCACTCCGTGTGGTCACTTGCTACGAACTCTCACGGCCGACTTTCGCAGAGCGGCCGCAACATTCGTGCGCTCCCACGAGAATGTCCCCTTGCCGCACTCGTCGGGTTCGCGACCGAAGTGGCCGTGGTACGCCGTGTGGGCGTAGATCGGTGCAAGGAGTCCGAGGGACTCAATGATGCCAAAGGGCGTGAGGTCAAAGTTGTCTTCAACCGCGCGCGCGAGTCGTGAGTCGGGGATCTTTCCAGTCCCTTGTGTGTCCACGAGTACCGAAGTGGGCTTCGCCACACCGATGGCGTACGCGAGCTGCACTTCGCAGACATCGGCCAACTCGGCGGCGACAATGTTCTTCGCTACGAATCGGGCCATGTACGCGGCCGAGCGAGCGACCTTCGACGGGTCCTTGCCGCTGAATGCGCCGCCACCGTGTCGTCCTCGGCCTCCGTACGTGTCGACGATGATCTTGCGTCCGGTCAGGCCGCAATCGCCGTGGGGCCCGCCGATCTCGAACCGGCCGGTCGGATTCACGAACACCTTGATGCCGTCGTGCCACCAGTCGCCCAAGACCGGGCGAACGATGTGCTTCGTGACCGCGTCGTGAAGCTTGCGCTGCGCCGAGTCAGAGTTCCACTCCGGGCCGTGCTGCGTCGAGAGGACGACATTCACAATCTTGCGCGGTGTACGCCCTTCGTACTCGACAGCGACCTGGCTCTTCGCATCGGGCCTGAGTCCCTTGATGATGTTGTCGCGACGGACCTCGGCTTGGCGTGCGACGAGTCGGTGCGAGAGCATGATGGGAAGTGGCATCAGCTGCCGCGTCTCCCGGCTCGCGTAGCCGAACATCATGCCTTGGTCGCCGGCGCCCTGAAGTCGCTTCTTCGCCGCACCTGACTTGGTATTCACGCCACGGGCGATGTCGGGGGACTGCCGGCCGAGTGTCACAAGGACGCCGCATGACCGACCGTCGAAGCCCTTGTCGGCGCTGTCGTAACCGACGCGCAAGACTGTCTCGCGGACGATTTTCGGAATGTCCACATAACCCCCACAGGTCACCTCACCCGCCACAACGGCGAGGCCAGTAGTCACCAGAGTTTCGCAGGCCACCCTCGAAGCGGGGTCGACGGCGAGCATCGCGTCGAGCACGGCGTCGGAAATCTGGTCAGCCATCTTGTCTGGATGGCCCATGGACACTGATTCGGAGGTGAAAGTGTGGAAGTCGGCTGGCATCGTTGGGTCTCTATTGGATAGTTGCGAACTGAGGAATGTACTGCACGGACGCCCTGCCTCGGCAGCGTGTCCTACGCTTGTCTGTCTCGCCATGCCGACCGTTCGAAGCACCAAGATCACGAACCCGACCTGCGCAATCGCCCTAGCGGCGCTGTCGTTTCTGGGTCCTGGATCGGCTTGGGCCGACGAGGCTCCCTACGCCACAGACCGCCTTTTCGTGAGGGTTTGTCAGGGGGTGGCGCTTGAGGTTCGCGCCGACGGATCGAAGGCACTCGTCCGCAGTGACGATGTCGGGCCGGGTTCCGCAGAGATCGTGATGGCGCTCGTCGGGGTGCTCGACATCGCGCCGTCGGGACTCAACGATGCCGCCAATCGGGTCGTGGCGTCGACGCTCGGCATGGATCGTTGGTACCGGCTCTCGCTGGCTCCTGGGTTCGATGCGCTTCGCGCGGCGAACCTCCTTGAGGCAGCGTGGGACGGCTTCGAAGTGTGTGAAGTTGACCCGACTGGGTCGCTCGCCGATCTGCCCAATGACCCAAGTTTCCCGACGCAGTACTCACTCCTCAACACAGGTCAGGCCGCCGGCACCGTTGGCGCGGACATCTCTGCGGTCGACGCGTGGGCGATCCGAACGAGCAATCCATCGATCATCATCGCGTTCCTCGACAGTGGCGTCGACGCGCACCCAGAACTCGACTCGCGCATCCTTCCGGGTCGAAACATTCCGCTTGGGACAACCGACACCGCCGATGTGTGCGGTGGACACGGGACGCATGTGGCGGGGATCGCGACAGCCCGTGGCAACAACGGCAGCGGCATCGCCGGCGTGTGCTTCGACGCGAAGATCCTTCCCGTTGTTGTCGTGAACCCGTGCTCGGGACTTGAGTCGTATGTGGCCGATGGTCTCACTTGGGCCGTCGATCACGGCGCCGACATCGTCAACATGAGCCTGCAGTACTCGGTGGGTTCTGTGTACTTGCAGACCGCCGTGCAGTACGCGGCCGCGCAGGGCATTCCCATGCTCGCTGCCACAGGCAACTCAAACGCCGCTGTGTCATTTCCGGCGCGATGGCCCGAGACGATCGCCATTGCCGCCTCGAATCGATTCGATGCGCGGTGGACTCAATCCAATTATGGCCCCGAAGTCGATGTGACGGCACCCGGGGACTCGATCTACTCGCTCAGTCTGGCGGGGTCGTACGCGACGCGCAGCGGCACGAGCATGGCCACGCCGCATGTCACCGGGACGGTCGCCCTCATGCGTGCCGTCCATCCGCTCATGGATGCTTCAGCGATCCGGAGCGCGCTCATGCAGACCGCACGCGACATCGGCACTCCAGGGTTCGACAGTTACACCGGAGCCGGAGTGATCGATGCGGGCGCCGCGGTCGCGCTCGCGCAGTCGACGGGACCTGGCCCGGGCGACATCAACGGGGATGGCGTCGTTGACGGCTTCGACTTGGGCGCGCTGCTGTCGGCATGGGGAGGCTGCGCCAGCTGCCAGTGCTCGGCCGATTTCAACGGCGATTGCACGATTGATGGCATTGACCTCGCGCTCATACTCTCTTCGTGGTCAGGGTCCTAGTCATGTCGATCCGAGTCGAACTCTCCCGCATTCTGATCCGCGAGATGTCGGACATGCAGGTCATCGAACTCTCTGAGGTCGATGGCACGCGGTCGTTTCCGATCGTGATTGGCCTCACCGAGGCCTGCGCGATCGAGCGACGACTCAAGGGATGCGAAGTCTCGCGCCCCCAGACACACGACCTCCTGGCCAACATCATCAGCGTGCTCGGCGCCCAGGTGGTTCGGATCGAGATTCCTGAACTCAAGGGGGGGACTTTTTTCGCCAAGGTCATCCTTTCACATGCGGGGAAGGAGATAGCGATCGATGCGCGCCCATCCGATGCGATCGCCATCGGCGTCGCGCAGAACGCGCCGATCCTCGTCGACGAACAGGTGATTGCAGAGGCAGGCGTGGCCGCTCAGGGTGCGCCGCCGCCGGTCATCGATCCGTCCGACGACGACGACGATGACGATGACGAGGACGAGGACTGATCGTCTTCGTCGGGAGCCTCGCCGGATCGCAGTGGGCCAAACAGTTCCGCGAGGACCGTGGTGGCAAAGGCACCCGGGGGCAAGTCGAATGACACCTTGACGAATGGGCCGTGCTCGTCGGCGCCTGCTTCGAGCGCCGGATTGGTGAGAAAGACCCTGACCGGCCGCCGCGCGCCCGACGGTGGGAATGGGGCCTGCGTGAACGCCTCGAGCGTCGTCCCAAACGCGTCCATTGCGGCCTGTTCGGCATCGTGCGCGGCATTCGAGGCCTCGAGCATCTTCGCTCCCGGCAAGAGCGCCGTGGCCGACAGCTCACGAGTCGCGGCCGCGTCGCGTGCCATCGCGAGACCCGTCGCGTCGACCCGAGTGCACCGATTCGTGGTGCCGTCGATGACGACATCACCTTCGTTGACGGTGGCGAGTGCGCCGTCATCGATTCGCTGGTCGAGCACGCGATTGAAGATGGCCGACTGCAGCGCGCTGATCCAGAAGCGAAGGCGTTCGCCTCCGAGCGACTTCACCGCGCGCGCGGGTTTCCATCCACGCGAGAGCCCAAGTGCCACAAGCCGTTCGGCGGTGTCGTTCGCTCCCCACAGTGGCACGCTCGCGCTCCATCGGCCTTGTTCGCAAGCTTCGCGCGCCTCGCGCTGATGGGGCGGGAAGGGAAGATTCGAGAGGCCTGTGAGTTCACCGACGAGTTCGTCCCATCGTTCTTGAAGTGCGAGCAGACCGAGCCGGTGATTGTTGAGTCGCGAGCCGAATCGCTGCGGTCCGAAAGCATTTGGGATGCCGCTCGATTCGAGGGCACGCAATCTCCGCAAGATGGTGGGCGCGATCATCGGATCGACTTCGCGCACGCGGATCGCAAATCGGTTGCCCGAGAGTTGGCCCCTGCGGAGCTTGTTCGAATGCCAGCGCGTCCAGAGCACCGCGATTCCCGGGTGCACAAGCGCGCCGGGAATCGTGCCGTGCGGGAGGTTGACGGAGATCGTCTGGCGGGTCTCGGCTCGACGATCCTTGATGCCTGCGAAGCCGATCGCGTCGAGTCGGACGCCGCAGTGCGTGGCGACCACACGAAGCATCTCATCGTGCGCGACGCCGCTCTTATGGATTCCGAGGAGCAAGTGCTCGCCCTCGCCGCTTGGCGTGAGATCCGAGAGCTCGTCAACGAGAAAGTCGCCCGGGCGTGCCTTCACGAGGCCGCCGGGTCCATCGGTCCCCGTGAGTGTCCGCGTCGCGAGGGGCGAAGGAAGCGTTCGCGGATCGCGTTGCGAAAACGAAGCGAGCGCCCGTTCGATCTGCGCGACGGGATCCACGGAGTGATCGATCCGCAGGGCTCGCCAGCCTCGTGCGCGCGCTGCGGCGACATTCTCGTGGAGATCATCGACGAAGAGGATTTCGTGTGGCGTGCACGCCATCGCGCGCTCGAAGGCTTCGTAGATCTGAGGATCCGGCTTCGCGAGGTGCAGGAGGTGCGATGCGTGCCGGTGCCTGATGGCGGCGAACGCGTTCGAGGTCGTGCGCATCTGCTCCCAGTGGCGGTCGTTGGTGTTTGAGAGGCATGCGATGGCGACGCCCCGTGACGCGAGTCGTTCGAGAAGTTCGCGCACCCCCGGATAGTCGCCGAGAATGATCACATCGTGAACGCGAGTGATCTCCTCGACGGTGGGTCCACCGAGCAGAGTCGCCATCCGTGTGGCGTACTCGTCGAAGCCCATGACGCCGCGGTGCAACTGGTCGCCAAGCGCCTCCTGGGCTTTCGCGCGCTCAAGGGCGCGCACACCGATGCCCGGATCGTGCGCGACCCCCGCCCGTTCGCACGCCTCCTCCCACGACCGACAAATGCGTACGACGACGCCCCCCAAGTCGAGACAGAGGACCCGTGGCAGCTTCGCGGTCATCGCCTCGTCGCGGCGCGCTGCGCCCTTCGCTCGGCGAAGAAGTCGGTGAGCAGACGACCGCACGCGGGCCCCATCACGCCACCAAAAACTTTCAGCCGGTGATTGAGCCGTCGATCGCGGCAGAGGTCGAAGAGTGTGTCAACCGCGCCCGCCTTTGGATCTCGCGCGCCATAGACAAGTCGCGAGATGCGCGCATTGACGAGGGCCCCCGCGCACATCGGGCAGGGTTCGAGCGTGACGGCCATCGAGCAGTCGACGAGACGCCATCCTCCGGCCACTGCCGCGGCGCGCCGAAGCGCCACGACTTCGGCGTGCCCCGTCGGATCGCTAGTGGCTTCGCGGTCGTTGGCGGCCTCACCGAGGATGGTCTCGCCTCGGTAGACGACGGCGGCCACCGGCACTTCGCCGCGGGAGGCGGCATGCGCGGCCAGTTGCATCGCGCGAAACATCATCCGTCGGTCGGTCGGTGTGACGCCCTCGTGGAGCCGTCGCAAGCGACGCCTTGCGCGCACTCGCCAGGCCGGAGGGACGATCACTCGTCCCCCACATTGCCTTCGCGACGGCTCGACGGATCTTGCGCGGCCGCACCGCGTCGCCGGAACTTCTCCCCGAACGATCCCAGCACCGTGCCCCGGCTGACGCGCGAGACGGGCGCGATGATGATGAGCAGGATCGAGAACTCATAGAGGAGATAGAGCGGCAGCGACACGAGCAGCAGCGAGAACAAGTCCCCGGGGGCGACGGCGGCGGCGAGGACAACGATGCCGAAGATCGCGTAACGGCGTCCCTTGCGCAGCACTGCCGGCGTGACAATCCCCGTCCAACTCAAGAGGAGCAGCACGACCGGCAACTGGAATGCGAGCGCGAGGCAGAGCGCGAAGAGCAGGATGAAGTCGAGATACTCGCTCAAGCGAAAACTCGGGGTGAGCGTCCCGGGATGGTCGAGCGGAATCCGAGCGATCTCGACGCGTTTGGCGTCACCTTCGACCGGAAGCGCGACGCGGACCTCATGTCGAGGCGCATTGATCCACATTTCGCCCGGCGAGGCCGTGGAGGGGTCTTCGTCGAGGATGCGAAGGGTGTGGGTGCTCGGTGCGGCATCGCCGGTTCGCGGCGCGAGTCTTGCTGACTCGACGCTGAAACTCACGAGCACGGTGAGCATCAGGGGGAGCAGCACGAAGTAAAGGAGTGCAAGGCCGGTCAAGGCCAAGATGCCGCTGCCCGGGAGCAAGAGCCGGACGAAGCGCTGCTCGTTCTGATGCAGCCCAGGCGAGACAAATCTCCACGCCTGCCAGAGGATCCACGGGGCGGCGATGACGAGTGCTCCAATGAGCGCAATCTTGAGATCCGCCATCATCGTCTCGATCGGGCTCAGCACGATCATCTGCGCTGCGAGACCATTGGCCGCCATCGCTTGGAAGAGGGGCTCGCAGAGGTAGTTCCGCACCGACGACGCGAAGGCGAAGAGAACCGCCATCAGTGGTAGGGGAACCACCAAACTCAGAATGAGTCGTCGCCGCAACTCCTCGAGGTGATCGCCGAAGCTCATCGTGGATTCTTGCGGGGATTTCAGCGCCATCGGCGCACCATGGTAGGGGTCGGGCGCTAGTGAACGACTTCGAGCGAAGGTCCAAAGAACGCGACGGCGTTGCGATCGAGTTGCGCGTCGAGGTCGGCCTCGCTCATCCCGTGGACACGCGCGAGTTCACGCGCGACGAGCACGACCCATCGCGGTTCGTTGGGCCACGCGCCACGCTCGGGCGCTGGTGCAAGAAACGGCGAGTCCGTCTCGACCATGACCCGGTCAAGCGGTACGAGCTTCGCGGCGCGGCGGACTTCGGGGGCATTGGCGTAGGTGAGTACGCCGGTGAATGAGACCCACGCGCCGAACTCCAGCACCATCTCTGCGTCGTGCTCGTCGCCGGTGAAGCAGTGGAAGACGAAGCGAGGAGCGGGGAGGCCGCTCGCGCGCAGGATCGGGAGCAGGTCGGCGAACGCCTTGCGACAGTGCACAATGATCGGCTTGTCGATCCCCTGTGCACGCCACGCCGCGATGCGCTCGAGTTGCTCATCGAGGACGAGCCGCTGGACACTCAGCGTTGGCGTCGTGTGGTGCTTGTCGAGTCCGAGTTCGCCCCACGCCACGCACTTGGGCTGGAGGGCTGCCTGATGCATCTGGTTCCAGTCGCGCGGTTTGTCCGCGTAGAGCGGATGCACGCCGGCCGAAGCGAACAGCCCGGCATGCTGCGCGGCCAGCGCAACAGTCGCGAGAGAATCCGCAGTCGTCGTGGCGATCGTGATCGCCCCGCGCACCCCCGCGGTTCGTGCGCGCTCAAGCACCTGGGCTACCTGTCCCGAAAAATCAGAGAAGGTGAGGTGGCAGTGAGTGTCGATCACATGGCTACAGTATTCCGTCCCCGAAACTGGTGGTTATAGGACACATCTGGACTGGCTAGGGTGTCCGCAATCCGAGTTCCGAATTGGCGAGGGTTCAGCGGTTATTGGTTCACCTTGACGCACCTGCAACCCGACCCGTAGTCTTCTCTATTCACCCTGAGATTGTGAAAAAAGGCACAAAGTCCGATCTCATCCACATGAGCCGATTCCTCTTTCCCCGTTGGTCAAACGCCCTTCTGCCATTCCTGCTTGTGGCGGGCGCGACCGTCCCCCTCTACGCGGCGCTCTTGGTGGCGTACGGACTCAGCCCGAAGACGCTCGACGCGCTGTACCAGCCCGTGCAGCCGGTTCCCTACAGCCACGCGCTGCATGTCGGGGAGCTCGGGCTCGACTGCCGCTACTGCCACAACACCGTCGAACGCGCCTCGTTCGCCGCCGTGCCACCGACGCAGACTTGCATGAACTGCCACACGCAGATTCACAAGGACAGCCCCAGACTGTCAAAGGTGCGCGAGTCGTACGAGGCTGGCACTTCGATCGAATGGGTCAAGGTGCACAAGCTCCCCGACTACTCCTACTTTGACCATAGTGCGCATGTGAATCGTGGGGTCGGATGCGTCGAGTGCCATGGGCGCGTCGACCAGATGGAGGTTGTGTACCGCTTTTCGCCGCTGGCGATGGGCTGGTGCCTTGAGTGCCACCGGAACCCTGACGACCGCCTGCGCCCGGTGTCGCAGATCACGAACCTGGCATGGGACCAGAAGGTCGAGATGACCCAGGAAGAGCGCGCGGCGCTCAAGGCGCTCTACCACATCAGCCCTAGCGAGAACTGCTCCACATGTCATCGATGAAAGACCGGTACTGGCGCAGCGTCGAAGACCTCCAGGGCTCGCAGGAGTTCAAGGAGTGGATGCACCGTGAGTTTCAAGACGGCGCCACGGAACTCTCAGGCGAGGATCGCCGTCACTTCCTCAAGGTGATGGGAGCGTCGTTCGCGCTCGCCGGGCTCGGCGTGGCCGGGTGCCGCCGCTGGCCGGAGACGCATGTCGTTCCCGCCGCGAATCAGCCGCCGAATCGCGTGCCCGGCGATCCCGTGTACTACGCCACAGCATGGGAATTCGCGGGATTCGCACAGCCAGTCCTGGCCAAGAGTTTCGATGGCCGCCCGATCAAACTCGAGCCCAATCCTGATCATCCCTTCGGCGGCGTCGGACTTGCCTCGGCCGCGCAGGCTCAGGTGCTTGCGCTCTACGATCCCGATCGGAGCCGCACCGTGCTCTCGAAGGGCACCCGTTCGACCTACCCACAGTTCAGTTCGTTCTTGCGATCCAAGGCGGCAGAACTTCGTGCCAAGGGTGGCAAGGGCCTGGGCATTCTCACCGAGTTCCACAGCGGCGCGACTTTCTCCGACCTTGCCGCGACCCTGATGACGGCCTTCCCTGGCGCGGTCATTGCCGCATGGGAGCCACTCAACCGAGACAATGCGATCGAGGGGACGGCGATCGCCTTCTCGTCGCCGCGCCGAGTCTTCAACCACTTTGACCAGGCCAAGGTCATCGTCTCGCTCGGCGATGATTTCCTCTACTCGACGCCGTTGGCTTCGCAGTGGGCCTTCGCGTGGTCAAAGGGCCGCGCGGTCGAGGCGGCAGACCCCAAGGCTCAGGAGATTTCTCGCCTGTACGCGATCGAGAGTGGCCTTTCGGTCACCGGCATGAATGCTGACGAGCGGCTCGCCGTTCGTCCGAGTTCCGTGGCCCTCGCGGCGGCGTTGATCGCCAACGCCATCGATGTGTCGCACGGGGATGCGGGACTCAGGAGTGCGATCGATGCGCTCGCAAACAGTCCATCGGCGCAGGCGCTTCTCGCAGGCCGCGGCAAGGCCGTGATCGATGCGATCGTTGCCGACCTCAAGGCTCACAAGAGCCACGCGCTCTTGACCGCGGGCGACTCGTCCTCGCCGCTGACGCACGCCATCGTTGCCCTGTGCAACTCGGCACTCGGCAGCGTTGGCACTACGGTGACCTACCTCGACGAGGGATTCGTCGGCGCCGATGGCCGCTTCGAAGC
>SYGQ01000119.1 GCA_005799475.1 Planctomycetia bacterium
CGAGTGCTATGGAGCGCGCGGGCGAGTCGATCAACATTGCGTCGTCGTGCGCTGGTGCCCGTTCATTGGAGGAAACCGTCAGTTGCACGGCCAGTTTCCTCCATTGTTTGGGGTTGCCGCGGGGTCTCATGCGCCCTCGCAGGTGATCGCCCTCGACGGAGATGGGTTGAACGCGACCCGCGCGGCCTCGGCGGCACCTGGAGGACTCACTGTCACCGCTGCCGACGGCAAATGAGTCGGCGATCGCGGTGGCGCTGCGCCGCGACATGGTCGCTGGTTACGGTGCGCATGCGTCGAGCCCGTGATCCGCTTGCAGCCCCGCATACGTCCGCGCAATGCACCGCCCGCCGCGCGGAACCGGCGGCGACCGGCGATGAGGAACGGGCCACAGTGCGATAGGTCAAGGAAAACGCTCTCCATCCGCGTCGCACGGTGGGTCCATTCGCACACCGCGAGCGTCGACGCGCTGGCGTGAGTGAGAGGTAACGAGTTGACATGCCTTGGCGGCGACTGGGGGTGCGTGCTCGGCGCGGCGTGAGCGCGACCGGTCTCTACCTCGCCTGCGCACCCAACTCGAACCACGCGGCGGGCATCGCGTTCGCAAGAGTCCCTGTCACACTCATCGGCCGCATCCCCTCAATCTTGGTTGGGCGGAACGCGCCCATGAAGACATAGGGTTCAGTACCGAACGAATCTTTCGTCTTTCGTCGAACGAAGAGCCACATCGTGCCATTACCCCGCTCGGCATTCACGATGCGCGCGCCGTCCCCACGGTCGGGCCGAGCGGTCGCTTGGCTCTGCCAATGGAACTCCGTCGGCGAAATCGCGAAGTCGCGGTAGCGCGTGCGCTCGGTGAAGGACTCATGGTCCTTGTCAAGTGTGACCAGCATGACATAGGCGCGGTGGGCCTCGATCCAGGCGACGCCGGCCTGCGGCGTCGTGCGCCAAACGGGCTCCCATCCGAACGCGGCGAAGAGTTGATGCCGCGTGTAGGTGCGATGGAGCTTGAGCGGAACCTCAGCGGGGATCGCAACCGATGGCGTCATGGCAAGCGTGCGAGCAAGAGTTGCGACGGTGAGGAGCAGTGATCGCAGTTCTGTTCGTAGTGTCCCCTGGGTCTTGAGTGCGTCGATGACATCGCTCGCGCAGGGCGGGCGATCGAGTTGGGTCTCGTGTGCGACCGCACTCCCGAATGCCACAAGGAGCACATCGACGCGCCGATCGGCGAGAAGTGTCGGCGCGATCGTCTCGCCGCGTTCGATCGTGTCGAGAAGCCCCAAGCCAAACATGGCTAACCCGTGATCGTCGAGAGCGGCGACCGATCCGAGTCCGCTGCGGAATCGCGCCAGTGCACTCATCTCAACCGAGGACCCTCCGAGCCCCGCAGCGTGCAAGAGCCCAGTCCAGGTCCAGCGTCCGTCGGGTCCTGTGTAGAGCGCTCTCGGATCAAGTCGCGTCGCCTCGATGTACTCAAGAAGAGTCGGCACGCGGTGAAGGCGCTGTTGCAATTGCCTGAGCATCTCCACCATGCCTTGGTGCCGCCCTCTGACTTGCGCACGAATGTGCTCAAGGACCCGGTCTTGCGCGACGCGTTCTAGAGTGACTGAACAGCCCGGAGGGAGCGCCGTGAAACCGGACTTGACTTGTGCTTCGATCGACGCGCCAGGGTCTGCGAGCAGGGCACTCAGTCGATCCGCGAAGTGAAACTCCCGGCGATACTGACCAACGAAGTCGAGCACCGTCAGGCACTCCTTCTCCGTCTTCGAGCAGAGGCGGAGCCCGCGCCCAAGCTGCTGGACGAAGACCGTGAGACTGTCGGTTGGTCGCATGAACAGCACGGTGTCCACTTCAGGGATATCGACGCCTTCATTGAGCAAATCGGCCACGAAGAGCAGCTGCAGGTCACCTCTGCGCAACTGTGTGATCACCTCCTCGCGGCGCTCAACGGTGTCATCGCCGGCGAGTGACGCAGCACGGAGACCGCGTTCGCCGCGAGACGCCGCTGCTGCGCATGCCCGCTCAAATGCATCGGCGAGGGCGCGCGCGTGAGCGACCCCAGCACAGAAACCGATCGCACGCATCCGCAGCGGTTCCGCGACATAGTCGACGATGGCGCGGCGGACCACTTCGACCCACGGTTCGCCTCCGCTGAGATACGCCTGTTCGACGCGCTGCATGTCGTATCGCCCGCGTGTCCAGAGCGTCTCGGATCGGAGATCGATGTCGTCGGTCACTCCGAAGTACCGGAAGGGGACGAGCAGGCGGCGCGCGATCGCGTCCGGTAGTCGAAGTTCCGCCGTCGTGCGGTCATCGAAGTGGCGAACGATGTTCAGGCCGTCGGCTCGCTCGGGTGTCGCGGTCAAGCCGAGGAGCGACTGCGGCGTGATCCACTCCAGCAGCCGTGTCCAAGTCGGGGCTGCGCCATGGTGGACTTCATCGACAACGACATAGTCGAAGTGCGTGGGCGAAAGCGCCGCCGTGCCGATCTTCGAACTCCATGACTGAATCGATGCAAAGAGCGCATCGCACGGCCGTCCATCTTCGCCATCTACGAGCAGTCCGCCGAAGTTCAGATTGCGCATGACCTGCGCGAACATCACACGCGCCTGTCGCAAGATCCGTTCGGTGTGGGCGACATACAGGAGGCGCGGCGGACGATTGTGCCCTCTGCGGAACGCGCTGTCGAATGCGCGAAAGTCGAACGCCGCAATCATCGTCTTTCCCGTGCCGGTGGCAGCGACGATCAGATGCCGCGAGCGTCCGAGGTCCTCTCGCTCTACGGCGATGCGCTCGAGTATCGCCTGCTGGAATGGTTTTGGCTGCAGGTCAAAGATCGGAAGTGAGGTGAGCCTGCCAGCGGGGTCGTCTCCGCCGAGTCCCCGTTCCCGCGCCACGAGGTCGCGAAACTGCGAGCGCGCCGGGTCATCAGCGGCGAGGCCGTAATCGACAAAGTCAGGATCACCCCACCATTGCTCGAAGGTCTCCTCGACCTTCGTCCAGAGGCCCGGCGACGCAGCCTGCGCGAG
>SYGQ01000120.1 GCA_005799475.1 Planctomycetia bacterium
ACGCAACCTGGTGGATTCGCCAGGCGATTACCCGCGCCATCGACGACCACGCGCGCTAGATCCGCGTCACGGTCCACATGATCGAGACGATGTCGAAGCTCCGCAACATCCAGAAGCACCTCCTCCAGGAACTCGGCCATGAGCCCAATCACGAGGAGATTGCCGCAAGGGCGAAGATGCCCGTCGAGGAAGTCAAGCGCGTCCTGAAGATCTCGCGCCATCCGATTTCGCTCGACCGACCCGTGGGCGAGAGCGAAGACTCGCACTTCGGCGACTTCATCGAGGACGAGAAGCAAGAAGCGCCGAGCATGACCGCCAGCAGCGAGATGCTGAGGTCGCGCATCAATGATGTCCTGAAGACGCTCACCTACCGCGAGCGGGAGATCCTCAAGCTCCGCTACGGCATTGGCGACGGCTACACCTACACGCTCGAAGAGGTCGGCCGCATTTTCAAGGTAACGCGCGAGCGCGTGCGCCAGGTCGAGTCGAAGGCACTCCGAAAGTTGCAGCATCCCGTGCGCCGCCAGCGGCTCACGAGTTTCATGCAGTCGGAAGGCTTCGGCACCGACGCCGACATCCCGCCGATTCAGGAGTGAGGTGCCTCGACGGCGTGGCACGAGTACTTCCACGAGAGGTACTCGTCGAGCCCCCACCGTCCGCCCTCGCGCCCGAATCCTGACCACCCCCACCCGCCAAACGGCGCGGTGGCATCGCTCACGAGGCATGTGTTGACGCCCACGATGCCGCAGCGGAGTTGCGCAGTGACCCGTTGTGCGCGGGATGGGTCGCGCGTGAAAATGTAGGACGCGAGCCCGTACGGCGTGTCATTGGCGATGCCGAGGGCGGACGCCTCGTCGTCGAAGGCTGCGACGGGCGCGAGTGGGCCGAAAGTCTCCTCGCGGAAGCAGAGCATCCGGGCATTGACTTCTGTGATGACCGTTGGCGCGAAGAAACGGTCGCAGCCGCCCGCGATGGGAACGGTCGCGCCGCCGCAGAGGAGTCGACCACCCCTGGCGAGGGCATCTGCGACATGACGGCGGACCTTCTCGACCGCCGCGTCATTGATGAGGGGCCCCATTCGTGTCCCTGGCGTCGCGCCCCGACCGAGTGGCAACGCGGCCGCGCGCTCGGCGAGCCGCCGCGTGAATGGCTGGACAAGCGGCCGCGCGACAAGGATCCGGTTCGGGCAGATGCAGGTCTGCCCCGCGCACCTGAACTTGCCCGCGACGGTGGCCTCGACCGCGGCATCGAGATCGGCGTCCTCGAAGACGATCAGCGGCGCAAGCCCGCCGAGCTCGAGCGACAGCCGCACGACCTGGTCCGCGGCGCGGCGCATGAGATCTTTGCCGACCGCAGTCGAGCCGGTGAACGAAAGCCCCCTCACTCGGCCGTCGCGAAGCCATGCATCAGAGATCGCTTGCGGATCCCCCGTCACAACATTCACGACCCCGCGCGGCAGACCCGCCTCGTGGAGGACGCCCCCGAGGGCAAGTGCCGAAAGCGGCGTCGCCTCGGCGGGCTTGACGACCTGCGTGCAACCGGTCGCGAGCGCCGGCGCGGTCTTCCTTGCCATCATGGCCAACGGGAAGTTCCACGGCGTGATCGCCGCCACGACGCCAAGGCATTCGGGAGTCGCGCGTCGGGCAAAGGGACGACCTCGCGGATCAATCGTTTCCTCGACGAGCCGCTCGCCCTCGCCCGCGGCGCATACGAAGTAGTCAGCAGCGTAACTCACCTCGCCCTTGGACTCCTCGATCGGTTTCCCATTCTCGCTTGTGATGAGGGCAGCAAGGGCGTCACGACGCACGCGGAGGATGTCCGCCACGCGCCGGAGCAGGTTCGCCCGCTCGGGTGCTGGCGTGTTCCGCCAGGCGCCGAGGGCTCGTTGCGCGGCGTCGACGCACGCCGTTGCCTCGCGGGCGCCGCACCTTGGCACGCTCGCGAGTGACGCATCGTCGGCCGGGTCGCGGACCACCATGGTCGCACCGTCGCGCGCGTCCACCCACTCGCCGTCGATGAAGTTGCGCGACTCCATCACGCGAGCGTAGCGGCATACACTTCGACCATGGCCAAGGCTGTCGTCGACCCCACCGAACTCAGGCGATTCGCCGCAGATCTGCGCAAGTTCAACCTCGACCTGCAGGCGGGGATCTCGACGATCGGCTCGCGCATGAACACGCTGGCGCAGACATGGCGCGATCAAGAACAGCAGAAGTTCGCCGAGGAGTTTGACTTGACACTCAAGGTGCTTCAGCGATTGATGAAGGCCAGCGACGAGCACATCCCCTTCCTCCTGCGCAAGGCCGACCGCATCGACGAGTACCTCAAGCAGCGGTAAGCGCATGGACCAGGGCGCTGACCTCCGTGACACTTCGACGCTGATGGCGGCCAAGGCGGTGCTCGTGAAGTCATCGCGCGGATTCGCCACCGCGCTCGAAGAGGCCGTCTCGGACGCCGAACGGTTCGGCATGTGGCTCGAGAGCGCCGCTCCGGCAGAGTGGGAGCGGCAACTTCGCCAGCGCTCGGACCGGCTCAACGCGGCGAAGAGTGCGCTCTACCGCAAGCAGATGCAGCCCACGGCGGACGGGCGGCCACCCTCGGTCGTGGATGAGAAGCGCGCCGTGGACCGGGCGCACGCAGCAGTCGACGAGGCGCAGCAGTACCTCCGCGCTCTGAAGCGATGGGGGCCTGAGTACCAACGAGTCCTTGGTCGCTTTCGCGCCGGCCTCTCGCCGCTCGCGAACCTCGTCGAGAGCGTGCTCCCCCGGTCGATCGCATCGATCAATCGGATGGCGGAGGCGATCGACGCGTACTTGGCGACGCCGTCGGGCGGCCCGGTGCTTCGCGACCTTTCTGGCGACGGGCCAACGACGCAGCGTCCGCAGGCACCCCAGCCGAGCGACACATCCATGCGGCGTGGTGGCGATGAGTCCACAGGGACCGAAGCGGACTCCCATGAGTGACACGAGCAGCAAGGCAAAGATCAAGGACACGCTGCGCGTCATGCATGAGCAGTGGGCGCATGTCCGTCAGGACTGGCGCGATCAGGCGTGCGAAGCCATCGCGCGCGAGGCCGTGGAGGGCGCCGATGATCCGGTTCGCATCGCGCTGCTCGCCCTCGACGAACTCGGTGAGGCGATCGCGCGCGCACGGCGCGAGTGTGGCGGCTGACTCGACAACGGCGATGAAGTGCGCCGATAGACTCCGAGCGTGTCCACCGATGGCGCACCCAGTGCGGAGTTGCCGGGCGCCCGAGTCGCCGCAACGGCGCAGCGGGTCTGCCGCACGCTGCTGACGGCTCCCGCCGAGCGTGTCGCCGCGGAGGCTTCGCTGCGCGAATTCTCGGCGTCCACGCGCGGCCCCGAGGCACTGCAGCACGCGCAGTTCACCAAGTCCATCACGAACACGCGAGACCAAGCGATCGCCGCGGCACAGGAGGAACTTGGTCGCGTGAGCAGCGAGGCCACAGCGCGGCTCCAACGCCAGTTGGCCCGGATTGAGGCAAGCGAGCGCGCGGCGTGCCAGGCAGGCGACCGGGAGCGGGTGGAACTCTTGGAGCAGGCACAGACACGGGTCGAGGAAGGCATCTGGACCGCTGACACGATGTACGAAGCACAGGAGCCGGTCCCTAAGGCGCAGTTTGAAGCCCTCGAGAAGGCGATGGCGGACGGCATGGCCAGCGCGGCCGAACATGCAGCTGGCGCACTTGAAGTACTCGCGCGCGCGGGCATCATGCGAAAGGAGGATTCCCCTGCTCCCGAAGCCGGAGCGAGCCTGCCCGACGGCGACCCCGCGACCGCGCTGCAGGCGATGGCGCGAGAAGCATCCGAGATCGCGCAGCGGCTTCGCGGGGAGACGGTGCCCCGGCTCCTCCGCGTCAAGCTTGTGCATGTCACGCTCGCGATTGTGCTTGCGGGTACCGGTGCCGTGGTCGGATGGATCACGACCGGGGCTGCCGCTGAGGACATCGCCCTGCCGGCGGGCATTGGGTTGGCGTGTGCGTTCGTGAGCTCGATCTTTGGATGGGCGTGGGCCGGCAGGCGGCTGCGGCGCATTGCCGAACCTCTGCGGTCGGCGCGCGTGACGGCCGCGGCCATCGCTGTACGGGCGGTCGAAGAGGGTCGGAAGCGACGGGCGACGATGGAGGCCGAGTACAAGGCTCAACACGCGCGCGAGCGAAAGGCGGCGCGGTCGCAGCAAGAGCCCGCCGTGAAGGAGATCGAGCTGCTCTACGCGCGCAAGCGCCGGGTGATCCACGACAGCGCGAGGACGCTTGAGACGAATTCCCATGCTCAGGCGCGAACGGTGAGGGAGACGGCCGAGTGCCTCTGCAACGAGGCGTGCACCGCTGCCCACGCCGCCCACGACGCTGCGGTCGCGGCCGAACAACTCCGTCACACGACACGAATCGCGGAACTCGACGCCATCGAAACCACGCGACTTCGGACGCTGCGAAATCACTGGTCCGAGGCACAGCGTCAGGTGATCGAGGACGGGCACGCCCTCGTGGACGCCGAGCACGCACACTTTCCACGGTGGTCCGATCCCTCGTGGAAGTCGTTCTGCGGGCCCAAGGGGCTCGTCGGGTGCGCACGCGTCGGGTCGATCACCGTGGCACTCAAGGAGATCCCTGGGGCGATCCCCGACGACCCGGCACTGGCGTGGCCAGGTGGCGCGCCGCGCGTCCTCCATGTCCCGATCGTGCTCGCGTTGCCGCGTGATGCATCGCTCCTCGTGGAAACGCCCCGGGATGGCCGGGCGCAGGGCATCGCCATCATGCAAGAAGCGATCATGCGAATCCTCGCGGCAACCACTCCGGGCATGGCGAGGTTCACGCTCGTTGACCCGGTGGGCTTGGGGGAAGGGTTCGCGGCACTCATGCATCTGGCCGACGACGCTGAACACTTGATCGGTGAGCGGATCTGGACCGATCGTCGGCACATCGAGCAGCGGCTCTCGGATCTCTGCCAGCACATGGAGACCGTGATCCAGAAATTCCTGCGGAATGAGTTCGAAACGCTCGATGAGTACAACCGTCGCGCGGGCGAGATCGCCGAGCCCTATCGGTTTCTCGTCTTGTGCGACTTCCCAACGGGCATCTCGGAGATCGCCGCCAAGCATCTTGCGAGCATCATCAATAGTGGGCCACGCTGCGGCGTGTTCACGCTGATCCTGCGCGACCTCGCGGCGTCACTTCCGGCGCCGCTGACCGATGATGACCTTCGGGGCAAGGGCAGGCATCTTTCGTGGCGCGACGGGCACTTCTGGGATGCGGATGTCTGGATCGGGAAGTTTCCCATCACGATCAGCCATCCGCCGACCAAGGAGGAGACGATCGCGCTGCTCAAGCGGATTGGGACGGCGGCCCGAGACTCAAAGCGGGTCGAAGTTCCCTTCTCAGCCATTGCGCCCTGCGACGATGCCCTGTGGACAGAGTCGACAGCCGACAGAATCGAGGTTCCGCTGGGTCGCTCGGGCGCGACTCGTCTGCAGAGCCTCCTTCTTGGCGTCGGAACGAGCCAACACGCGCTGATCGCGGGCAAGACCGGTTCAGGAAAATCGACGCTCCTTCACGCGCTCATCACGAATCTCGCGCTGCGCTTCAGTCCCGACGAGGCCGAACTCTGGCTCATCGACTTCAAGAAGGGTGTTGAATTCAGGACCTACGCCACGAATGCACTGCCGCACGCGCGGGTCGTGGCGGTCGAGAGCGACCGCGAGTTCGGGCTCTCGGTCCTCAAAGGCCTCGATCAGGAACTTCGCCGCCGAGGCGAGATCTTCCGTGGTCTGGGTGTGCAAGACCTCGCCGGCTTCCGGCGCGCGAAGAGCCCCGAGGTGCTTCCGCGCAGTCTCCTCATCATCGACGAGTTTCAGGAACTCTTCACGGAGGACGACAAGGTTTCCGAAGAGTCGGCGCTCTTGCTCGACCGCCTCGTCCGACAAGGGCGAGCCTTCGGCATGCATGTCGTCCTCGGGTCGCAGACGCTCGGTGGCGCCTACTCCATTGCACGAGCGACGATGGGACAAATGGCGGTGCGTATCGCGCTGCAGTGCAACGAAGCCGACTCGCAGCTCATCCTTGCCGATGACAATCTCGCAGGACGCCTCCTCTCGCGACCCGGTGACGCGATCTACAACGACTCGGGCGGACTCATCGAGGGGAACAATCCGTTTCAAGTCGTGTGGCTCGGGGATGAGGAGCGAGACCGGCGGCTCGCGCGTGTCCGCGCACAACTGGTCACCATGCCGCCACGGCGGACGCCGTCGATGATCGTGTTCGAAGGCAATGCGCCGGCGCACCTCGATGAAAACCGAGCTCTCGGCAACGCGATTGCCGCACGCCGCGCCGGGAGTTCACCACGCACTCCAGTGGTGTGGCTCGGCGACCCGATCTCCATCAAGGACCCCACTGGCGTCGCCCTCGCGCGCCAGACCGGCGCCAATGTCATGGTCATCGGGCAACGAGACGACGCCGCGATCGCCGTCGCCGCGACCGCGGTCGTTTCGCTTGCGGGACAGTTCCCGCGCGGCCAATGCAAGGTGCTTCTGATTGATGGAACGGCTCCGGACGCGGCGGAGTATGGTCGACTTGCCGCGCTCGCTCAGTCGCTGCCAATCGACACGCGCGTTGGCGAGCACCGCGACGCCGAGGCCATCCTGGCGAGCGTGCACGACGAGTTGCTGCTTCGGCAAGCATCGAATCTGACGATGGCGCCGACATGGCTGCTCCTCGTGCACGGGCTCCATCGACTCCGAGCGCTTCGCCGTAACGAAGACGACTACTCGTTCTCCTCGTCCTCGGGGGCAGCGCTCACACCGGACAAGGTCCTCGCCGCGATCCTCAAGGAGGGTCCATCCCTCGGGATCCATGTGATGGCCACCTGCGACAGCGCGACGAACCTCGCGCGAGCCTTCGATCGCAATGCCATCCGCGAGTTCGACTGGCGGGTCCTGTTCCAAGTCAGCGCCTCAGACTCGAGCACGCTCATCGACTCGCCGGTGGCGAGCCGACTCGGGCCCCTGCGTGCGCTCCTTCACAGCGAGGAAACAGGGGTTCAGGAGAAGTTTCGGCCCTACTCCTGGCCCGAGCCAGGTTGGACGACGAGCGCACTCAGCTGAGCGGCCGCTCGTTCGATGCGCGGCGCGGACACACTGCGCACGGTGCCGAGTTCCTGCGCGAACAGCGCGACGGCGAACTCCTCAACGAGGTCTTCGAAGTCCAGTGCCGCGACCCACTCGTCCCATGTGCTCGCTGACTCGCGCGCGAGTCGAGCCTGCGCGCTCCAGTGGGCGATGATCGCGCTGTCCGCACGCTCTCGCGCTGGGTCGATCAACGCGCGCCTCGCGCGAATCGCCTGAGCCGCCAATCGTCGAGGCGCTCGTTCCAGCGCGCGAGCCCCGAGCCGCCGGAGTGCCCGTGGCGGGAAGATCGTCGCAACGCGATCGCGGAGAAGGGCGGGGACGGGCGTCTCCACCGCCACGAAGCAGGCGTGAGCGCAGCGCAGGACTTCTCCGACACGCAACCAGAGTCCGTCGATGGCCTGATGCACCACGGCCTGCATCGAATCCCGAGTGCGTGGGAACTCGGCGAGGCGATCAGTCACCGCGATGGCGACCGCATCCGCGAGGTCGGCAAGGAGTTCCGCCTCACCGAGGCCGTGAGCCACCGCATCGAGCGCGAGTTGCTCCCACGACGGGTCGTGCACTGCAAGATCTTTCACACGATCGGAGATGCGCCACGAGAGGAGCCGAACAATCCCCTGGCGCATCTGGCGTCGGCCTGAGAGTTGATCGGGGAAGACGCGGAGCATCACGGGACCGCCCTTGTGGCCCTCGGCGTCAACGAGTGCGGGATGGAGGACAGCAACAGGCGATCCCGATGGCGCGTCGATCGACCGAGGGATTTCCGCGGGAAGCGACGAGTCGTCCCACTCAAGCACTTCACTGCGCTGGAGCGAAGGCGCCAACTCCGGGGCGAGCACGGCAAAGGCTTCAAGCGACCGGGCCCGGACTCGGCGTGCGACCGCACGGATATCACGATCAGCGTCCACGACGCGACCCCCATAGGTCACTTCGACGCGAAGGCGCAGGTGCGGCTCCACCTTGCCGAGGTCGAAGTCCGAGGGGCGCACGCTCGTGAGAGCGATCCCAGTGCAGTGCGCCGCGAGCCGCACGCCAAACTCGCCTTCACGGTCGGCGAGTGCCAACGCCGCCCCCTCGGCGACCTCCGCGAGCGGCGAGAGTCGCTGGCGAAGATGCTTCGGAAGTGATCGGATCATCGATGCGCAGAGTTCCTCAAGGACTTCCGGCGCACCCCAGGAGAGCGCGCGCGGATCGAGCTGGCTCGCGGCTTCCAACGGCACTGAGAGTGTGGCACCGTCGTGGGCAAGTCCCGGCGCGTGGACATGGGTCACGCGGTGCGCCACCCCGCCGACATCGATCAATGCGGGATCGGGCAACCAGGAATCAGCCTCTCCCTCCGTCACGAGGTCTCGTCGTGACATGGTCAACAGCGCCGATCGCGAGGCCTCGTCCTCGCGGATCCAACTCACGAGCGACGGCCACGAGTGCATCGAAGCGGGCAATCTCTGCGCGAAGAACTCGAAGCGGCGGAGTTCGTCCGCGAGGAGCACGCATCGCCGTCGAGCCCCTTCCACTTCGATCGAGTGCCTCAGCGCACGGTTGCGCGCCATGAACTCAGGGATCGCGCCTCGCACCTGCTCCTCGACGAGCGCGCCTTGGATGAAGAGCGCTCGCGCCGCATCGGGATCCCGCGGCCCTAGCGACACGCGGCGCCGTGGCGAGACCACGAGCGATCCAAGCGTGACCCGCTCCCACGCGGCAGCCTGTCCGCGTTCGGCGACCCAGTGCGGCTCTGAGATCGCGCGGTGCACCAAGTGCGGCGCCACCTGCTCGATCCACTGCGGGTGGATCCGAACCACGGTGCGCCCGAGACGCCGTCCCGTGTCGATGATCTCTGCGGCCACGATCCACCGCGAATGCGAGCGCGCGAGGGACGAGGACCCGTGCACAGTGAACGACTGACCCGTTGCCAGTTGATACTCACCCTCGGGCGTCCGCTGTGCCGCATGGCTGACAAAGCCTGCGAGGAGTGCCCGATGCAGCGCGTCCATTGGGGCGTCTGCCGGGGCGCGGGCGTCACTCGCGGACTCCCCTCGGAGCCACGCGCTGACAACGAGGTGCGAAAGTTGCCGATGGATTTCGCTCCACTCGCGCAGACGCGACGACGACAGAAAGCTGTCGCGGCACCACCGCTTGAGTGCACTTGATCCCAGGACATCAGACTGGGCACGCCATGCTCGCCAGAGCCGGAGAATTGACGCCAGATCGGAGTCTGGATCACGCCACGCCGCGTGCGCCAAATCGGCGTGCATCGACCGTTCCAGCGGGCGCTCGCGGGGGTCAGCAACCGAGAGCGCGGCCGCCACCACGAGCGCCTCCGCAAGGCAGTGTCCGCGCCGGGCCTCGAGCAGCGTCCTCGCAAGCCGCGGGTCGATCGGCAGGCGAGCCATGAGCGAGCCCGCCTTCGTCAGTCGATGCGATGCCGAGAGAGCGCCGAGTTCGATGAGTGTCGCGCGTCCCTCCGCCACCGCGCGGGTGCCTGGGGCATCAATGAACGGGAACCTCTCCAGTTCGCCAAGGCCCAGTGATGCCATTTGCAGGAGCACGCTCGCCAGACTGACGCGCTGGATCTCCGGCTGCGGCCACGCGGCACTCTCCGCGAGCGTTGCCTCTGAGTACAAGCGCACGCAGACACCGGGGGCGACCCGTCCGCATCGACCCGCGCGTTGGTGCGCAGAGGCCTGGGAGATTCGCTCGATCGGCAGACGCTGAAGACGGGCCTTCGGGCTATAGCGCAAGACGCGTGCGAGTCCGGTGTCCACCACGAAGCGCACGCGCGGCACGGTGAGCGATGTCTCGGCGATGTTTGTCGCGAGGATCACCCGCCGCCCCCCCTGCGCCGCGAGGGCACGGTCCTGCTCGGCCGAACTCAACCGCGCATACAGCGGCAGCGCGCTCGCGCGCCCATTGAGCCGTCCTTCGAGCGCGGCGCTGACCTCTGCGATCTCCCTCTCACCGGGCAGGAACACGAGGCCGTCGCCCTCTTGGGCATCAAGGCGCTCGTCGACCGCGTCCACGACGGCACCCACGAGGTTGGTCCCCGCCTCGTCCTCGGCCAGTGGCATCCACTTGACTTCGATGGGGTGAAGTCGCCCGGGAACCTCAATCACCGGGGCCGAGTCAAAGTGCGCGGCGAAACGCGCGGCATCGATGGTCGCGCTCGCCACGACCACCTTGAGGTCATCGCGTCGTCTCAGAATCCGGGTGAGGCAACCCAGGAGAAAGTCGATGTTGAGCGTCCGTTCGTGGGCTTCATCGACGATGATCGTGTCGTAGCGGCGAAGGAGCCCGTCGACGCGCAGTTCGGCAAGCAGGATGCCGTCGGTGAGGACTTTGATGCGCGTGGACTTCGTACTGCGATCGTCGAAGCGCACTTGGTACGCCACCGCCCCCGCACCACCGTCGCCGAGTTCCTGCGCAATGCGTGCGCAGACGGTTCGAGCCGCGATGCGTCGCGGCTGCGTGAGCGCGATCATGCCGCCCTTCCCGCGCGCTGCGGCGAGACAGATTTTGGGCAACTGGGTTGTCTTGCCGCATCCCGTCTCTCCCTTGACGATCACCACAGGGTGCGCACGGATCGCTGCCTCGATGGCCGGCGCGTGCGCGGCAATCGGCAAATCCTCGGGGATTTTTGGCCGATCCATGGCGTCCACGCACGCGAGTCTAGGTCGGGCTCCACGCCGGGACTCATTCGGTCACGGCTATGATCGGGTGCTCGGGCGCTTAGCTCAGCGGCTAGAGCGCTGCCTTTACATGGCAGATGTCGCAGGTTCGATCCCTGCAGCGCCCATTCGGACAGCGTCACCATGCGAACCTGGCTCCCCACACTCCTTCTCATCTTCGTCACGGCCGCCTGCTCGAACATCGAGAAGGCCGACCGGGACAACACGACCAAGCGCGTCGCCCGCCCCCCGATCCCGATGGATGTCGACCCGATCATGCGCGGCACAGTCGCGAGTGAAACCGTGGTGATGGGGTACAAGCCGGTTGTCGTGCGCGGGTACGGCCTCGTCGGCGGCCTCAAGGGAACCGGCAGCAAGACCGCACCTGCCGAGGTTCGCGCGTACATCTTGAAGGAGTTGGGCCGTGCCGGTTTGGGCGAACCGAACTCGGGATTCGAAGGACTCTCTCCGGAGGCACTTCTCAACTCGGAGACGACCGCCATCGTCATCGTCGAAGGGATCGTCCCTGCCGGAGCGCCCAAGGGAACCGAGTTCGATGTCCGCGTCTTTGCCGCACCGGGGACCGCGACGACGAGTTTGGAAGGCGGCACGCTCTGGCAGACTGAACTTCGTCCGGGCGCGCTGCTGGTCGGGAGCCGCGAGGCCAGCGCGATGGCGGCGGCCAAGGGATCGATCATCATCAATCCGTTTGCCGACATGGCCGGCTCGTCGGCCGCCGATGTGAATCGACTCAGTGGCCGCATCATCAGCGGCGGCGTCTGTGCCAAAGACATGCCGATTCGACTCGTGCTCGCGACGCCGAGCCACTCGAGGGCCCGTCTCATTGTGGGCGCGATCAACTCGAACTATCCGCGCGAGCCGAAGCAGCGCGGCGAGACCGCGCAGGGCATGTCCGGCGAGATGATTGAAGTCCATGTCCCGCCATCGTGGCACGATCGCTCAGACCAGTTTGTCGACCTCCTTCGGCACACTTCCATCCATGTCGGTCCCATTGATGCAACGGCGACGGCGATCGCCAAGGCCGTGACCAACAACCCTGGGGCTGCGAATGCCGCGAGCCTCCGTTGGGAGGCCCTCGGAAAGAAGAGCCTGACGGCGGTCCGCGGGCTGTACGACTACGCGGAAGAGCAGCCGCGCTTTTGCGCACTCCAAGCCGGTGCTCGGCTCGACGACCCCACAGCCGTCGTCCACCTCCTTGAACTGGCGAGATCCGGGAGCGCGGAGTTGCGCGTGCCTGCCATCAAACTCATGCGTCGCATGTCCGTGAATCCGGCGATCGACCTCGGACTGCGGCCCTTGCTGAATGACTCCGATGTCGATGTCCGGCTCGCGGCCTACGAAGTTCTCAGGGACCGACGCGACCCGATCATCCAGAGCCAGATGGTGGGGAAAAAGTTCCGGATCGATGTCGTCCCGAGCACCTACCCCATGGTCTATGTGGCCCAGACAGGCACCCCCGCGATCGTGGTCTTCGACGAGAACCTCACCCTCAAGACCCCCCTCACGCTGCGGGCATGGGATGGAGACCTCATGGTGAAGGCCGATGCCGGCAGCGACACGGTTGAGGTGTTCTATCGGCGCGTCAAGGGGGCCCCGGCGATCATCGACAAGGTCGGCACAAGTTTGCCAGAATTGACGCGGTTCCTAGGACATTCCATGGACCCCGC
Organism: Planctomycetia bacterium; assembly: GCA_005799475.1. GTDB lineage: Bacteria > Planctomycetota > Phycisphaerae > Phycisphaerales > SM1A02 > F1-60-MAGs104. Next base: position 12,494 of record SYGQ01000120.1, read on the forward strand.
CCACCCGGCCCCAGGACTCGGGATGTCCTACAGTCAGACCATCGGTGCGCTCCATGCGCTCTTCGCGGACGGGGACCTTCCAGGCGTGTTCAAGGTTGAGCAGGATCGCCTCGTTGCGGCGATCGCGAAGGTCGGCCAAGAGGCGGAGCGCGACGAACGGCCCGAGTTCGTCGAGGACGAGGCGCCGCCAGATGGGGGTGCCGCGATCGCCCTCCCGGGGATCACCCCCGCCGGAGGCCCGACCACCGCGAGCGGCTCCAACCTTGCACCCAAACCACCAAAACGCGATACTGTCCCCCGATAATGCCGATTTCAATTGGCGGGCAACCGTTCACTGACGGACGGTGGTTCGACAGCGGCGACAGGAGGTCGGAGTGCGCCTTTCCAAGCTTGTCCTAAGTGGCTTCAAGAGTTTCGCGGATCACACTGAGTTTCGGTTCGATGAACCGATCATCGGGATCGTCGGTCCCAACGGCTGCGGCAAGAGCAATGTCGTCGACGCGATCAAATGGGTGCTTGGCGAACGAAGTGCCAAGAGCCTCCGCGGCAGCGCGATGGTGGATGTGATCTTTGCGGGCAGTGCCGTGCGCAAGCCAATGGGGTGCGCGACGGTGTCGCTCGTTTTCGCGAATCCCGTTGTGACCGCCGTCGTCCCGACGCGCGATGCGGCCGCCGACCACGACAGCGAGACGGTCGCCGAGCATGCCGAGGAACGAATCATCCGGCGCGAGGATGTGGCGAACCGTGCGCTTCCCGTCGATGCCGACGAGGTCGAGGTGACACGGAAGCTCTACAGCGACGGTCGCTCGGAGTACCTCATCAACTCCCGGCGTGTGCGCCTTCGCGATATCAAAGAACTCTTCATGGACACCGGCATCGGTACCGATGCGTACTCCATCATCGAGCAAGGCAAGGTGGCGGCGCTTCTGGAGGCAAATCCGGCTGAGCGACGGGCGATCCTGGAAGAGGCCGCCGGCGTGGCGAAGTTTCGCGCGCGCAAGGAAGAGGCATCACGAAAGCTCGACGCCGCGGAGAAGAACCTCGTCGTCCTGCGAGAGCAGCTCTCGGGCGCCGAGCGCCGTCTTCGCATCGTCAGGTCGCAGGCCGAGAAGGCACGGAAGTTCACCGAACTCGATTCGCGCCGACGGGCGCTTCGATCCGCGCTCACGCTCGACCTGTACCACGATCAGCGCGCACGGCAGGACGAACTCGATGCCGCCGTGGCCGCCGCAGAGGGGGCGCGCACGCAGTTGGTGGCGTCGCTTGAGTCGGCAGAGCAGGACAAGCGTTCTCGGGAGTGCGAACGAGACGAAGTCATGCAGCGGCAGCAGGAGTTCGAGCGAGAACGGCTCGAGGCAGCCTCGCTTGTCAAGCAGGCGCAGCAGCGCGCAGAACTCTCTGAGCAGTCGGTCGCCCAGACGCGCACCGCGCTCGAGCAGGATGCCGCGGCGATCGGAGCTCTCGACGCAACGATCGCGCGACACGCAGATCGCTTGTGTGTTCTTGTGGAGGCCGCACAGGGGGCGGCCGCACGGGTGGCGCAGGCCGAGGAGGGCATCGCCGAGGCCGCTGACCGCCGCGCCGCGCGCGCCGCAGAGGCCTCCGAAGCGCGCGACGCCGACTTGCGGTGGCGCGAAGAACACCTTGCCCTCGAACGAGAACGCGCCCGCCTGCACGCGCGTCGACAGGGCGTGGAGGAGCGAACCCGCGCCATCGCGGCCGAGCGAGAGAAGATCAGCGCGCGCAGCCTCGCGCAGTCGCAGGAATTGCAGTCCCACATGGCCGCGCGCGAGTCAATCGCCTTGCGTCGTGACCAGGCGCGCTCGCAGGCGGATGCGGTCTCTGCCGAAGCCGCCGCGGAACAGCGGAGCGTCGAGGCGTATGGCGAGGAAGGCGTTTCGATCAGTCAGCGGATGGGTGAACTACGCGACTCCCGAACTCGCCAGACGAGCCGTCAAGCGATCCTCGAGGAAATGGAAGCAAGCCGCGAAGGGCTCGGCGGAGCGGTGCGGAGTGTGCTCGCGAACCCATCCGAGTATCCCGGAGTCGCGGGTGCCCTCGGCGACTTCGTTTCGACCGATCGCGTCAATGCGTTCGCCGTTGAAGCGGCGCTCGGCCCATGGCTCGAATGCCTCGTCGTCGACACCGGGATGGCCGGCAGTCCCCTCTTTACTGCGGCGGGCACCCTCGACGGGCGAGTGACATTTGCGGCCGCTCCGCCAGTGCCCTCTCAGGGCATCATGAGGCCCGCGACGGTCGGCGTCCACGCCCTTGGCGGGTTCGTCCGGGCGACTGGAACTTCGAAGGCGATTGTGGACGCGCTTCTCGCCGATGCATGGCTCGTCGACAACCTAGACGCCGCCCTTGCGCTGGCGGCTGATTCTTTCGCGGGCGCCATGCTCGTCACTCAACGGGGCGAGGTCGTGGGCCACCTTGGTGCCGTGACCGTCGGTCGCATGACCGCTGGCTCGGGGGGGTCCGTCTCCCGGCGCGCCGAACTGGCCGAGCTCTCTGCGGCGATTGCCGCGACCGACGAGCGCCTCCAAACTCTTGAATCCGATGCCGAACGGATCGCCACTCTTGGCGAGGCGGCGAGGCAAAGGCACCGCGACCGCGACCATGCTCTGCAAGCGGCGCGGCGAACCGTCATCGAGTGCGAGTTTCAATCTGAGCGTACCGATCAACTCATGACTCGAGTCGAGCGAGAGCAGACGGCGATCCGGTCCGAGCAAGCAGAGATCGAACGGCGTGCGGCCTTGGCGGCCGAGGAAGGCGTCGCCATCGACCAGCGGCTCTCGGTCTCGGAGGCGGGTCTTGCTGAGGCGTCCCAGAATGCGGCCGATGCCCGCGCAGGAGCCGAGACGGCACAGGTCGCGCTCGATGCGGCCCAAGAAGCCCTCAGCACCGCACGGCTCGCGCTTGGAGAGGCAACAGGTTCCGCTGAGGCAAGTCGACGCGAATCGGCGCTCACCGAATCCGCCCTCACCGAGGCGCGAAGGCAGCGGCTCGCCGCGGAAGATCACCTTCGCCGACGCGAAGCGCATGTGGAAACGCTGGAGGAGGCGATTGCTGAAGCGCGGTCCCACGCGCAGAAGGCCCAGCAGCGCCATGACGCCATCGCGATCAAGATCGCGGATCTTGCGCAGGCACTCGCGATGGCCGTGCTGGCGAACGATGCGGCTGGAGACGCGCTGCGCACCCTCCGGGAGCGAGCGACGGAGACTGAGCGGGCGTGGAGTGAGGCCGAACTTGCACGACGCGAGTCGACCATGCGGACGGAGGCCCTTGTCACGCAGGCGCGTGATGAGCTTGGCCTCGAACTGGAGTCGCTGTGGTCAACGCACCTTGCCGAGCGCGAGTCTGGCGCATTCGTTCTCAGTGACCGCTCGTTGGCCACCGCCGAGGCCGATCAACTCCGAGAGGCCATCAAGGCGCTGGGCAATGTCAACCTCGATGCGCTGACCGAGCTCGCCGAACTCGAGACACGGACGCAGGAACTCGCGAGTCAGCTCACCGACATCGACGCAGCGAGGACGCACTTGCTGGCACTCGTTGACCAACTTGACGCCACGAGCCGGACTCGGTTCGAGGAGACCTTCAACACCGTCCGCGAGAATTTCGGCGGCACCAACGGCATGTTCCGCCGCCTCTTTGGTGGCGGCAGCGCCGACATGTACCTCTTGCCCCGAGAGGACGGCACCGTCGACTGGCTCGAGTCGGGCATCGAGATCCGCGCGAAGCCACCAGGAAAAGAGCCGCGGATCATTGCGCAACTCTCTGGAGGCGAGAAGTCGATGACGACCGTCGCGCTCCTCCTCGCCATCTTCAAGAGCAAGCCCGCTCCGTTCTGCATCCTTGACGAAGTCGACGCCGCACTCGACGAAGCGAATGTCGAACGGTTCTGTGCCTCGCTGGGTCTCTTCCTCGGCGAAAGCCACTTCATCGTCATCACGCACCACAAGCGAACGATGCAGGCGTGTCACCGCCTCCACGGCGTGACCATGCCGCAGCGCGGCGTTTCCAAGCGAGTGTCCGTCAGATTCGAGCAGGTCGGCTCCGGCGGGACGATCGCGCAGGGTGCCATCGATGCCGCGAACGCGGCGGACGCGCAGCATGCCGCCACCCTCGTGGCGCACACCTAGGCGTGCCGGGTGAATGTCCCCGCGCGCGCGTCTTTCTGGACTCCGGGAAACGCGAGCACCCGGTTGTGCATGCAGGCGTAGACACCGGGCCCGAGCAGTTGCACCGCGATGAGCGCTTCAGTGAGATTCTGAACCGCGTCGGTGCGCCGCAGTTCGTACGGACGCATGGCGCCAGTGAGGACCACCGGGCGCGTCGCGCCTCCAAGTGTGGCCATGCACGCGTGAATGCGCTCGCCGCTGACGGCGAGCCGATCGGTCCCGTGCACGATGACGATGCCGTCGACCGATGGAGCGCGCGCGACCACTTCCCGCGCGATCAGATCGTGGTCGGCCGTCGTCATGTCGAGGCTGTCCTTGTTCATTAGGGAAAGCCGCTCAATGTCGACACCCCGTAACTCGAGCGATGCCAGCATCACATCGAGCACGCTGACATGGTTGGCGAGCACTCCCGCGAACTCGTCGTAGGTCTTTTCGATCGTGCCGCCGGTCGAGATGAGAAGGACCCTGAACATCGCCCGCAAGCGTAGCGAGCGCATCGGCCGATAAGGGACAGGTGACTTCCGTCGTCCCCACACTCCTCACCGTCCTCGGCGTCTTGCTCCTCGTGGCAGGCGTGCGACTCATCGGGCTCGTGGCTGCGTTCACCGGAGGCACGATCGGATGGTGCGTGGCCGGGGCACTCCAAGGGACGCTCGCCCCAGACTTGTCGCCGGCGCTGTGCGCGGCGAGTGCGGCGGTGATTGGCGCATCATTGGGCGCCTTGTTCGTCCGCCCGGCCGTCGCGACTGGATTCGCCGTGTTCGGCGTTGTCGTCGGCCTCATGCTGGGTGTCGCGCTGGTCGATCGTGGCGTGACGGGGCCTACGAGCGCAGGTGGATCTCAGCCCACTACCGCCGCTGACAGCGAGCGGCCGTCACAGGCTATCGAGCACGCGCGGATCGATCTCATTGGATTGGCACGGCGCACAGCCCAGGGTGCGCAGAGAGCCCTCGGGGAAACAAGCCCCATCTCAGCACTTGCTCTTGTCGGTTCGCAGGCGTGGGGCGAACTCAACCAAGCATGGCGACGCGTCCCCTCCGCGTCGCGCACGCTTCTCATGGCGATGGCGGCAGGAGGTGCGGCGCTCGGCGTTGGCGTCGTGATCGTGTTCTCGCGATGGGCACTCGCGGGCGCATCGAGCGCCATCGGCGCCGCACTCGTCCTCGGATGCGGACTTCCCCTCGGGTCTCGACTGACGGGGGCCTACAGACCCCCAGAGACCGTCGGTCGGTGGCTCTTGCTCATGGCGGTGCTCACGCTTTCGGGCTGGGCCTTCCAGATGCGCCGCGTGCAAACGCGCAAGGAAGTGCCTGCCCAGCGAGCGAACCGAGAGGGGTAGGCTCCGCCTCGCATGGATGACTTTCGCTATGTCGAGGGCGAATTGTTCTGCGAGTCCGTTCGCGCCTCCGAGGTCGCGCGGCTCGCGGGCACCCCCTGCTACGCCTACTCGCGTGCCACGCTGGCGGCTCACTTCGGTCGACTCGAGGCGGCGTTCGCCCCCATTGCGCCGCTCATCTGCTACTCGGTGAAGTGCTGCAGCAACCTTTCGATCCTGCGGTTCCTCGTGGGCCTCGGATCGGGCATGGATGTCGTCTCCGGCGGGGAGTTGCGCCGGGCGCTTCAGGCCGGTTGCGACCCACAGAGGATCGTGTACGCGGGTGTGGGGAAGAGCGAGGCTGAAATCCGACTCGCGCTCTCGTTGGGGATTGGGCTCTTCAACATTGAGAGCGAGATGGAGTTTGAAAATCTCTCGCGCCTCGCGAAGGAGACCCGGACTCGTGCGCGCGCTGCGCTTCGCGTGAATCCTGATGTCGATCCCAAGACGCACCGCTACACCTCCACTGGCAAGCGCGAGACCAAGTTCGGCGTCGATATCGAACGCGCGCTTGCGTTCTTCAGAACCTACGGAGCGGATCCGCTCGTTTCGCTCAAGGGCATTCATCTTCATCTCGGGAGCCCGATCTACACGACGGCCCCGTACCTCGAAGGCATTACCAAGGCGATCGCCCTCATCGATGCCCTCGGGCGGCTCGGGATCACCGTCGACACGCTGGACCTCGGCGGAGGGTTCGGCGCTGACTACGAGAGCGAACAGTCGCCGCTGGCGGCCGAGTACGCATCGGCCATCGTGCCCCTTCTGGAGCCGCGCACACGCGGCGCGGCGCCGCTGCGGATCATTCTCGAGCCCGGCCGCACGATCGCGGCCAACGCCGGGATCCTGCTCACACGCGTCGAGTATGTGAAGCGCTCGGGCGACCGAACCTTTGCCATCTGCGACGCGGGCATGAACGCGCTGCTGCGCCCGAGCCACTATGGCGCATTTCACTTTGTCTGGCCCGCCGCCCCCGGGATCACGATGACCCCGCCCCGGCGCGCGCGTGAACTCGTCATGCCCGGGCTCGTCCGCACGGAGGTCGTCGGTCCACTATGCGAGACCGGTGACTTCCTCGCCGAGGACCGGATGCTCCCGCCGCTTGAGCGCGGCAATCTCCTGGCGGTTTACACTGCCGGGGCATACGGCATGACGATGGCGAGTCGATACAACAGCCATCCGCTTCCTGCGGAAGTCCTCGTCGACGGTGCCACGGCCACGATCGTCCGGCGACGCGAGACCTACGAAGACCTCGTGGCGCACGAATTGTCCTAGGAGTGACCGATGGTCCTGCAAGATGAGAAGGGCGTTTGGACGGTTCTGCACGAATCGATCGCCGCGCATCCTGAAGAGATCTTTGCGGCGCTGACGACCGAGGCGGGTCTGATCCGCTGGTTCCCGGTGGCCGCTGAAGTGGACCTGCGAAATGGGGGCACCATCACGCTCGGGTGGGACCGCAAGTTCAAGCGGAAACTCACCATTGGCATCGAGTCATTCGATGCCGGTGGCAAGATTGTCTGGCGCTGGCCCAGCCGCCTCCATGACGCCATTGTGCGTCTTGAGTGGACCGTGAGTCCCTCAGTCGAGAAAGGATCGGAAGTCGTGCTTCGTCTGGGTCCCATCGAACCCAGCACCGATGCGCTCATGGCAATGGCTGACGACGCCGAGAGTTGGCGCTGGTACCTCTGCAACCTGCGCACGGTGTATGAGGCGCGCGTGGATATGCGCGCCGTCCGTCCGCTCTAGGCCACCCACGCTGCGGCGACAAGCGTGCATGGCCACGCACACACCGCCGCGCCAAGGTCGTCGAGCAAGATCCCCCAACCCGCGGGGCGGTCCTGCAACCCAAAGACGAACCCGGGTTTCCACACATCGAAAATCCGAAACGACACGAATCCCGTTCCCGCGATCACCACGGCCGTGGGAATGGACATCTCACCCGCGGGCGTGAGCATCCACCACGGCACGACCGCCAGCGTGAGTGCCACGCCCGCGACTTCGTCGGCCACGATCGACGACGGATCCTTGGCGCCGAAAGCTCGCTCGCCGCTTGTGCCGAAGCGGACACACGCGATCGCGCCGAGCAGCAGAAAGAGAACGAGCGACACCGAGATGATCCATCCGGACGATCCCACAGCGACGAGTGCAACGACCGCAACCGTCGGCGGCAGCGAGCCCCAGGTGCCGCTGAAGGGTCGCATGTACCCGAGCCCTCCGGCCGAAAGCGCGAGGCCGACAAATGGGGGAAACCCCTTCGGTGGAAGGCGCCGCCCAGTACTCACGGCGCTCGCCTCGTGCCAAGAATGGCGTCGCGTCCCCGGATCATCGCGGGGACAATGCTGATCGCAGTCAGCACAACCATCAAGGAGATGATGCCTGTCGCGAGCCCCCTGAACGAGGCGTCGGCGGCAAGATTCGGGATGGCCGCGCGACCGAGCGCCATCGGCACGGCCACGCATTGCACGAACATCTTGGCTTTCCCGGTCCAATCGGCGGGGAATGACCCGCCCGAACCTTCCACCACGGCGCGAAGACTCGTC
>SYGQ01000121.1 GCA_005799475.1 Planctomycetia bacterium
ATCAGGTTGATCGGCGGGTTCGGGCCGGGCTTGGATCGGACCTGCGCGATGACGACGGGCGGAAGAATCGCCAGCAGCGTCAGGATGAGGAGTGTGTAAATGATGATGCGGGGCATTAGCGATCCTCCACCGCTTCGATGTGACGCGCGCCGAGCGAGGTCAGGAACGCCTCAGTCTTGGAGCGCAGGAACTTCGGGTCGCGCGCCTCGATGACGACGAAGAATCGGTCGTCCGTGGCCCGTCTGAATCGGTTGTTCGCCAAGAGGGGGTGCGAGAAGCGTGGCAGACCGTTCAATAACAGCATGAGTCCCGCGGCGCTCAGCGACGCGAACAGCACGGTCAGTTCGAACATCACAGGAATCCACGCCGGCACCGACATCATCGGCTTACCTGAGATCATGAAGGGGTAGCCAGTGACCCAGACGAGCGCCCAGATGGAGAAACTCGCGGCATTCGTGAACGCCTGAAGGCAGAACGCGATGATCGTTCCGGTGAGTCCCGCGCCGAAGACCAGAACCGGGAGGATCGTCCGCTTCACACCCATGGCCTTGTCGAGACCGTGCACGGGAAACGGGACATGGCAATCCCAGAAGCGATAGCCGGCCGCGTGGACCGCGGCCGCGGCTTTGGTGATCGCCTCAGCCGAGTGGAACTCCGCCATCACGCCGTAGAGCACCGCAGGGGCCGACGCCGGCGCCGGTGCAAGTTTGGAAGACTCTGCGAATGTCGTCATCGGTTCTCCACTCCAGGATCATGCAGCGCAGGCGCCCCAGACACGGCCGCGCCGTGGGCATCGTCGTGGTGTGGATGCGGGTTCGCCGCCGGCATGCACGCCTTCACCTCGGCGATGGCGATCATCGGAAGGTAGCGGCAGAACAGCAGGAAGCATGTACCGAAGAGACCGAACGCCCCCACCATCGTGCCGATGTCGACCCAGGTGGGCACAAACTGATCCCACGACGACGGCAGGAAGTCATTGGCGAGACTTGTGACGATGATGACGAAGCGTTCGAACCACATGCCGACATTGACGAAGAGGCTGAGCACGAACATCAGCGGCACATTGATTCTGATCGCCTTGAACCAGAAGAGCTGCGGCGTGATGACATTGCAGCTCACCATGATCCAGTAGGCCCACCAGTACTGCCCGAAGGCGCGGTTGATGAAGGCGAACTTCTCGTAGAGCGCCCCTGAGTACCACGCGATGAAGAACTCCATCGAGTACGCGTAGCCCACCATGCATCCTGTCACCAGGATGATCTTGTTCATGTTGTCGAGGTGGCGGAGCGTGATGAGATCCTTGAGCCCAAAGAGTTCGCGCGCGGGGACCGCGAGCGACACCACCATGGCGAAGCCAGAGAAGATGGCGCCAGCGACGAAGTACGGTGGAAAGATCGTGGTGTGCCATCCCGGGACTTGGCTCACGGCAAAGTCGAAGGACACGACCGAGTGCACCGACAAGACCAGCGGCGTGGCGAGGGCAGCGAGCAAGAGATACGCAATCTCGTATCGGTGCCAGTGGCGCATCGAGCCGCGCCAGCCGATTGCCGCGAGGCCGTAGGCGAACTGCTGGAACTTGCCCTTGGCGCGGTCGCGCAGCGTGGCCAGATCCGGAATCATCCCGATGTACCAGAACACCAGCGACACCGTGAAGTAGGTACCGACCGCGAAGACATCCCACAGGAGCGGGCTGCGGAACTGCGGCCACATCTCCATCGAGTTGGGGATCGGGAAGAGCCAGTACGCCAGCCAGACGCGGCCGATGTGGATGCCTGGGAACAGTCCCGCGCAGATCACGGCGAAGATCGTCATCGCTTCGGCGAATCGGTTGATGCCTGTGCGCCACTTCTGCCTGAAGAGGAAGAGGATCGCGCTGATCAGCGTTCCCGCGTGACCGATGCCGACCCAGAACACGAAGTTCGTGATGTCGTAGGCCCACATCACCGGGTTGTTGAGTCCCCAAACGCCAACGCCAGTGAAGATCAGGTAGGTGACGCAGAAGCCCAAGAACGAAAGCATCGAGAGCGAAACGACGAAGGCCACATACCACGCCAGCGGCGGCTTGTTCTCGGCAACTCGGCATACCTGGTGGGTCACCTCACCGAAGGTCTTCATGTTGAGGACCAGCGGCGCGCGGCCGTCGAGCGGCGACGCGGTGTTGTCGGTCTCGACGAAACCCTTCATGGACTGGCTCTTGGGTTGGGACATGATCGGAGTACTCAGGATCCTGCGTGGGCGTCGTGCGAGTGACTCGAGTGGCCGTCGTGATCCGCAGGTGCATCGGCGCGTGCGATCGCTGGGTTCGTGACGCGCGCCATGTACTTGAGCCGCGGCTTGGCGTTGAGCTCCTCCAGGAGTTCGTAGGACCGGCCATCGCGGTGAAGCTTCGCCACCTTCGAATCTTTGACATTGAGGTCGCCGAAGATGATCGCGTTCGTGGGACACGCTTGCTGGCAGGCGGTCTGGATCGTGCCGTCAGGGATCGAGAAGTTCGCGGTGCCCGTCGCCGTGCCGCCGGCCTTCGCCCACGCGTTCTTGCCGCGGATCTTCGCCGCCTGAATGCGCTGTGTGCAGAAGGTGCACTTCTCCATCACGCCTCGCATGCGCACCGTCACATCCGGGTTGAACTGCATGCGCAGCCAGATGTCGGGCCCTTCGTCGATGTAGTACTCGGGCTTGACCTTCGCCAGTCCTTCGGAGCGCTGGATCTCCCGCCGCTGATAATCGAAGAAGTTGAAGCGACGCACCTTGTACGGGCAGTTGTTGCTGCAGTACCGCGTGCCGACGCAGCGGTTGTAGACCATCGTGTTGATGCCGTCTTCGTCGTGCGTCGTGGCCGCGACGGGGCAGACCTGCTCGCACGGGGCGTTCTCGCACTGCTGGCAGGTCACGGGCTGGATGGCGAAGCTCTGCGGCGACGCCGGATCGGAGCCGCGGAAGTAGCGATCGACTCGGATCCAAAACATCTCGCGACCCCGAAGGACCTGATCCTTGCCGACGATTGGAATGTTGTTCTCTGCCTGACACGCCGTGACGCAGGCGCTGCAGCCCGTGCACTTCGCGAGATCGACCGAGAGCGCCCAGCGAAACTGCGCGCCGTCCAAGTTGGTCTCTTCCCAGAGCGACAGTCGACTCGCGACATGCGAGACATGGCGCGCGAAGTCGGGGTGAGCGCGATAGGTGTCCAGCGGCGCCTCGCGGACAAGCGTCGGAAGTCGGGACTGGATTCCCTCCTCGGGGACGCTCGCGATGAGCGCGTCCGCTGCGCCGTGATCTTGCGTGTGCGCGACGGCGTAGCGCTCGCCGGTGCGTTCGATCGAAAGTCCCGGTGCCCACTCTGAGTTCACCGAAGTGCGCAGCTTGAACGCGTTGAATCCCGCCTCATGGGCGACGCGTCCGACGCCTGCTCCCGCTCGGCCGTAGCCGAGCGCCAGACTGACGGTGCCGTCCGAGTGTCCCGGCAGTGGCCAGGCAACGGCCTCGATCGATCGCGTTGTCGATCCGTCAACAAGCGTGAGCTTCAGCATGTCGCCGCGCGTGACGCCGAGCGTTGAGGCGAGCGGCTGGCTCATGAGCGCCGCGTTGTCCCAGTTGATCTTGGTGACCGGATCGGGGAGCTCCATCAGCCACCCGAGATTGCTGAACCGACCGTCCCACACCTTGGGATCGCGTACGAACGAAAGTTCGGCCGCACTCGCATTGGGTGCGGCGAACGCGCGCACCGCGGCCGCGACGGCGATCGCATTGACCGGCGCCGCGACGGGCGTCGCAGCGGTCTCGGGGATGAATCCCTTATCGAGCCAAGTGCGCCACTGCTCATCGAATGCAGCGCCCGTGAGACCGGTGCGAGTCTCGTGGAAGCTCTTCACGAGAGTCTGACCATCGGTCGCTGGCGCGCCGACAAACTCGGCAAGCAATTCGATCGCGCTTCGGCCGCCTTGATCACCCGCGACCATCGGAAGGATGAGCGGCTGCTGAATCGTGAGTGTCCCGTCGAAGCTGCGGGTGTCGCCCCATGCCTCAAGGAAACTCGCTTCGGGAATGTGCCACGAGCACGACGGATGCAGCGCCGTCTCGTTGGCGTAGGGACCGAGGTGAATCACGGTCGGCACCTTCGTGAGGGCTCCGGCGAAGTCCAAGTCCGAGGGACCGTCGTAGACCGGATTGCCCCCGAGCACGATGAGTGTGTCGATCTGGCCCGCTTTCATCGCGCCACAGAGCGCTTCGAAGCGGCCATCGGCGCCGACGAATCCCTCGTCGAGGTAGGTCACCGTAGTGCCAACGCTGCCGAGTGCCGAGTTGCACAGGGCAACGATGGCGTGCGTCAGCGGCGAGGACGAGTCGCCCGCGGTCAAGAGCGCG
>SYGQ01000017.1 GCA_005799475.1 Planctomycetia bacterium
CGGATCATTCTGAGCGATGGGCGCGTCGATGGCGTCCTCGTCAACATCTTCGGCGGCATCATGCAGTGTGACCGGATTGCCCGCGCGATCGTCCAAGCCGCGAAGAACATCGGGTTCCGCGTTCCGCTCGTGGTCCGCCTGGAGGGGACCAATGTCGCCAAGGCGCGTGAGATCCTTGAGACCGCACGAGGCGACATCCCCACGATGTCGACCGCCACCGACCTCGGCGACGCCGCCGCGAAGATCGTCGCGGCCGTCTCGCAGCCTGTCTGACGATGCTGGTCCTCTTTGACATTGACGGCACGCTCCTGAAGACGCGCGGCGCAGGGATGCGTGCCATGCTTGCGGCCGCGAGCGCCCTGCACATGGGCGCATCGTTCTCGTTCGACGGCATCGACATCTCGGGACGCCTCGACACGCTGATCTGGCGCGACCTCTTGGCCAAGGGCGGCGTTGACCCGACGGCTTCCGATCACGCGTCGTTCCGCGCCCTCTACGGCGAGCATCTGCGCCGCGAGTTCGATAGCACCTCGAGATCCGAGGCACTTGCTGGAGCACAGAGCCTCGTCGTTGCACTGCACGCCAACGATCGCGTTGCGCTCGGGCTCCTCACCGGCAACTACGAGCACACCGGGAGGCTCAAGGTCGCGCGGGCTGGATTCGATCCGACACACTTTCACTTCAACGCGTGGGCGGACGATGGCGCGTCGAGGCGGGACCTCCCTCCCGTAGCCATGGAGAGGTACGGACGATCTCGCGGCGCGCGCGTCGATCCGGCGAGTGTCATCATCATTGGCGACACGCCATCGGACATCGACTGCGCGCACGCCAACGGTTGCCGTGCGATCGCGGTCGCCACCGGCGTACACCCGCGCGACGAACTCGCCTCGCACGCGCCGGAACTCCTCGTGGATGACCTCTCGGAGACCGAGGCCATCGCCCAGTGGATCACAGAAACTGAGGGTTGATTGAGACCGGACGCGACGAAGCGCGCGCCTACGCGATGGAGACGAACCGCGAGATCGCCTTCACATCGGGAATGAGCTGCGGGGTGACCCTCAGCGAAAATGTCGCACCCTTGGCGGCGCTCACGCATCGCGTGGCAGCAATCCTGGAGATCCACATTCGTCCGCCCCGCTGATTCACGGGGTTCTTGCGCGACCGAACCTTCGCCACGCGCGTCAGCGTTCGCTGGATGGACGGCTGCAGGCGCATCAATCTCTCGATCGTCTTTCGATGGCGCGGCTCTGCGGGAACCTTGGTGACGGAGATGGTGATAGTCGTTCCGGGCGTGAGGTCAGGCATGGGGTGGCTCCCTGAGTGGGGTTGGGGAGGTTACCCGACCAGTCATCTCGGCGCAAGCACTTGCTCCTCAGGGCCGTCCCCCGCGCCAATCCGTGTGCCATAGGAAAGCGCCAACGCCTGCGTGCCCTTGCGACCGTGCCCCGCCTCCTGGAGCCGAAGATAAAGCCGATGCGCTTCAGACGCGATCGCGAGGGGAATCCCGAGCGAATCAGAGAGGCGCAGTGCGAGCCCCAAGTCCTTCACAAAATGATCGATCATGAATCCTGGTCCGAAGTCTCCCCGGAGCACGCGCGGTGCGAGATTGGCGAGTGTCCAGCTCCCGGCAGCGCCGGAGCCCACGGACTCGAGGACTCGCGCCGGATCGAGACCGGCGGCGCGTGCGAGAGCCATCCCCTCGCACATACCGACCATCGAAGCCGCAATGAACACCTGATTGACGAGCTTCGCGCGCTGCCCATACCCGGCCTCGCCGTGGCGCACGATGGTGCGACCTAGGTGCTCGAGCACGGGTCGGATGCGTGCACATGCCCCCTCATCGCCGCCGACCATGATCGAAAGCGCGGCATTGCGTGCGCCGATGTCGCCACCAGTCACTGGCGCATCGCACGCGAGCGCGCGCTTCGCATGCGCCGCCTCGTCGAGACGCTGAGCGAGCGCCGGATCGCTCGTACTCATGTCCACGAGAATGGTGCCCGGTGCGGCACTCGAGAGCGTCCCACGACTCCCAAGATGCACGGCCTCGACCTCTGCGGGGGTTCCCACCATGGAGAACACGATGTCGGCACCGTCGCCGGCCGCAGCGGGCGAATCGGCCCACTGAGCCCCCCGTGCCACGAGTTCGTCGGCGCGTTCACGCGTCCGCGTGTGCACGCGCAGAGCGTGCCCGGCCGAAATCAAATGCCCCGCCATGGGCCGCCCCATCACACCGGTGCCAATCCACGCGATCTCAAGCGGTTGCGGCATCCGTTCAAGGTAGCCGCTTTATGATGCCCAACCCCAAGAACGAACCCCATTCCACGGCGAGTCGTATGCCCAGGATGCACCCGACCATGAACACTCCACCGCACGACATCGCTTCACTCGAACGGCAGGTCGAATCCGCGAGCCGACCGTTCCGCCATCTTGTTGATCAGATCCAACGCGTTCTGGTCGGGCAAGACGATCTCATCGATGGCCTCCTTTGCAGTCTGCTCATGAATGGGCATGTCCTCATCGAGGGCGTCCCCGGCCTTGCCAAGACGACCGCCGTGAGTTGCCTTGCGCGAGGGATCGACATGGGATTCAAGCGAATCCAGTTCACGCCGGACCTCCTACCCGCGGACCTCGTCGGGACATTGGTCTACAAGCAGTCCACGGGCGACTTCGCTGTCAAGCGCGGCCCGATCTTCTCCAACATCATCCTTGCCGATGAGATCAACCGCGCCCCCGCGAAAGTGCAGTCCGCGCTGCTGGAGGCGATGCAGGAACGACAGGTCACCATTGGAGACACGACCTACGAACTCCCGTGCCCGTTCATCGTGCTCGCGACGCAGAACCCCATCGAGCAAGAAGGCACATACCCCCTCCCGGAGGCGCAGGTCGACCGCTTCGCGATGAAACTTGTCGTCGGATACCCAACGACGAAGCAGGAACGACAGATCCTTGACCGGATGGCCACGACCTCGCCGGCGACAGCGATCGATGCCGTGATGAAGCCCGCCGACATCATCGCGGCGCGGGCGCTCGTCGATCAGGTGTTCATGGATGATCGCATCAAGGACTATGTGGTGGAGCTCGTGACGAGCACGCGAGACCCATCGCGACACAAGGTCCCGATCATGGGACTCGTGCAGTACGGCTGCTCCCCGCGCGCCACGATCTCGCTGACGCTTGCCGCAAAGGCCAAGGCGTTCCTCGACGGCCGAGGGTATGTCGTCCCCCAGGACATCAAGGATGTCGCGCACGCTGTACTCCGACACCGGGTCGGCCTTTCGTACGAAGCTGAGGCTGAGGAGAAGACGCAGGACGATGTCGTGCAGGCCCTCCTTGACCATGTCCCGGTGCCGTAAGGCGCAGCGAAAGAGTTCCCTCACGTCGTCCTAGGGAGAGAGCGCCATGCTGACCAGCGAGATGATCCGGAAGATCAGGCGGATCGAGATCACGACCTCCCGCGTCGTGCAGGATGCCGTCGCGGGTCGTTACTTGTCGGCGTTCAAGGGGCGCGGCATGGAGTTTGAGGAGGTCCGTCCGTACGAGGTCGGTGACGACATCCGAACGATCGACTGGAATGTCTCGGCACGCGCCGGGAGTCCGCATGTCAAGTTGTTTCGCGAAGAGCGCGAACTCACGGTCATGCTGCTCGTGGATCTTTCGCGGTCGCTCGGGTTCGGCTCGCGCGCTCAGCTGAAGCGAGAACTCGTCGCCGAAGTCTCGGCCACGCTCGCCTTCAGCGCCACGCGCAACAATGACAAGATCGGGCTCCTCCTCTTTTCCGACCGCATCGAGCGCCATGTCCCCCCTCGCAAGGGGCGCCGGCATGTCCTTCGGATCATCCGGGACCTTCTCACACACACGCCTTCCGGCCGCGGCACATCACTCGCGTCGGCCCTCGAGGAACTCAACCGGGTGCAGAAGCGACGAGCGGTCGTGTTCGTCGTCAGCGACTTCCTCGACGATGGATGGGAGCGACAACTTGCCGTGGCAAGGTCGAGGCACGATGTCATTCCCGTCCGAATTGATGACCCGCTTGAGAGGGCGCTCCCGAATGTCGGCCTTCTCGAGGTGGAGGACTTGGAATCGGGCGAAGTCGTCACCATCGACACGGCGAGTGCGCGCGTCCGTGCGGCCTACGAACGCGAATCGACGGCGCGACGGCTGCGCTTCGAACATGCCATGCGGCGCGTACGCATCGAGCCGATCACGCTGACCACCGGCGACGACCCCATCGAGCCAATCACCGCATACTTCCGCAAGCGCGAGGCCCGGAGGAGCCGATGATCCATCGAGTCTTGATGCGTGTCCTGGGATCTCTCGGGGCGGCGGGCGCCCTCGCGGCGACTGAGCCCCAAGTGCTTCCAGCGCGGCCCATCGATGTGACCGCCAAGGCCACCGGCATCGAAGCGCATCTCGTGGCACCCAAGGACCGCGTCGAGGCGGGCGAGCCGATCGCGTTCCGATTGCTTCTCACGACCGCTCGCGGCATCGCGACGACCGCGCCGGCACTCGATGGCGCACAGGGACCGTTCGCAGTGAGTGGCGTCACGACTTCAAGCCAGCCGATGCCGGAAGGAGCCGTCAGCGAATGGAGGTTCTTGGCGCGGACCTACGAGAGCGGGCCACGGGAGTTTCCGGGCCTCACGATTGCCTATCGCGATGCGAATGGCGAGTCGCGGACGCTCGAACTCGCCCCAGTGCCCATCGAAGTCGCCACCCTCGTGAGTGACCCGTTCGACCCGGCGCACTTCCGGGACATCAAGGGTCCCGTCGCCATCGACACCGGGTGGAGTCCCTGGTGGATCATCGCGCCCAGCGCGTTCCTCGCCGCGGGTGTTGCGATCTGGATGCTCGGTCGGCATCGACGGGCCGTTGCGGCGCGCGCACTCTCACCGCATGGTTGGGCGATGCAGTCGCTTGCCGCTCTTGAGCTCGATGCGCTGGTCGAGAAGGGTCACATGCACACATACTGGGTGCGTCTCTCCGACATCGTTCGCCAGTACATCGAACGCCGATTCGACATCGCGGCTCCCGAACAGACCACGAAGGAGTTCATCGCCAGCGTCGGAGACCACCCCGCCATTGGTGCCGAACACCGCCACCTCCTGACAGACTTCCTTCGAGCGGCCGACATGGTGAAGTTTGCGGCGCACCAGCCAGCTGCCACTGAGTGCGCCCGCGGGATGGCAGCGGCGCGCGGATTCGTCGAAGACACAACGGCTGCGGCCGAGCCCGCGCGCGCGGCGCAGGTCCTTGAGGAGGCGAGCCGATGAGTTCACTCCAGTGGCTCTCGTGGTGGTACTTGCCGCTGATGCTTCTGGCACCGCTGGCGCTGTGGCGATTCGCCAGTCCGCGTCGCCGATCTCGCATTCTCTTTTCCAGCAGCGCGCTGGCGAGAGCGGCCGGCACCTCCTGGGTTGTACGAACGCGGTGGATCGTCCCGGCACTGCGCGTGGTGTCCATCGCGGTGATCGCCATCTGCATCGCGCGCCCCGTGCTGTCCCACCAGCGGACCAAGGTGTTCGTCGAGGGGGCTGCGCTGCAGTTCGTCGTCGACCGGTCAGGTTCCATGCGCGCACTCGACTTTGAGGTAAACGGCAAGCGGGCGGATCGACTCGATGCCGTCAAGGATGTGGCGCGCCGATTCGTCCTCGGAGGCCAAGGACTCTCGGGGCGCCCCGACGACCTTGTCGGACTGATCGTCTTTGCCCGGTTTGCCGATGGGCTCTCGCCGCTCACGCTCGACCACTCCTACGCGGTTGATGCACTGGACAAAGTTGCGCCGGCGGACGACGCCGCCGAAGGCGGCACGGCCATTGGCGACGGCGTGGCGCTCGGCGTCGAGCGCCTCCGAGACGCCATGAAACACGCTTCCACCGCGGACGGCCGCGACCCGATCCGGAGCGCGGCGATCATCCTCCTGACCGACGGCGAGAACAACGCGGGTGGGGTGGACCCCCGCGTGGCAGCGGACCTCGCCGCGTCGTACGGCATCAAGATCTACGCCATCGGCGTTGGGACGCGCGGCATGGCGCCCATGCCGGTGGGACCGGATCCCTTTGGACGCGAAGTGATCCGCAATGTCCCCGTATCGATCGACGAGGATCTCCTGCGCGAAATGGCTGCCACGACGGGCGGCAAGTACTTCCGCGCCACCGACAGCGAGAGCCTGGCGGCGATCTATCAGGAAATCGACACGCTTGAGAAGGCGAAGACCGAGCAGCGACAGTCTTTTCACTACACGGAGTTGGCTGTGCAGCCATTCCGCTTCGCCGGGGGTGTGGTTCCGCCGCTGCTTCTGGGGGCACTCATCTTGCTCACGGTCGAACTGGGGCTCTCCGCCACGCGGTACAGGAGCGTGAACTAGGTTCGTCCAATGAGCGTCGACTTCAACCATCTCTCCGCGTTTTACTGGCTGTGGTTGGTTGCGCTCGCGGCGGCGCTCGGCCTGGCGGCACTTGCCTGGCGGCGGCGCGCCATGCGGCGACTGCTCGATCGCGCGGTGGTCGATCGGGTTGCACCCCACCACTCGAAGTGGCGCCCCGGAGTCAGGATGGCACTCACCCTCTTCGCGATGGCCCTGCTCGTTGGCGCGCTTGCTGATCCGCGCTGGGGCAGCGTGAGCGAAGATGTGCGGCGCAGCGGTGCCGATGTGATGTTTGTAGTCGATGTGAGCCGGTCCATGCTCGCCGAGGACGCGATGCCGAACCGCCTCGAGCGAGCCAAACTCTTCATCGATGACGCCATCCGCGAAATGGGCGGCGATCGCGTGGGACTCGTTGACTTCGCGGGAGTCGCCGCGCTGCGGACACCACTCACGCTCAACTACGGTGCGTTCATGGCCAGCGTTGAGGGGCTCGAACCCAAGGACTCAATCCGGGGAGGGTCGATGCTCGGTGACGCCATCAGAGTTGCGGCACGGAGTTTCCCAAGCGACGCGACCGCCGGACGGGCGATTGTGATTCTCTCTGATGGCGAGGACATGGGAAGTGACCCGGTCGCTGCAGCGAAAGAAGTTCACGAGACTCAGGGGGTTCGCGTCATCACAGTCGGGCTCGGCGACGCACGCGACGGTGGGCGGATCCCCGTCACCCAAGGCATGGAACGCACATGGCAAGTGCACGAAGGCCAGGAGGTCTGGTCGAAGCTCGATGCAACGACGCTGCGCGACATCGCTGCGGCCGGCGGCGGGCTCTATGTGGGCGCCGGCACCGCGCATGTCAATCTCGGAGAGATTCTCCCGGCCGCGCTCCTCAATGTCGAGCGTGGTGACTTCGAGACCAACACGGTCGTGCGCACCATCCCCCGTTACCAAGTCCCGGCCGCGCTCGCGCTGCTCCTCCTTGTGGCCGAGGCGCTCTTGATGGATCGGCGAAAGGCACAAGAGCCATTCGCCGGTCGAGGAGCCATCGCATGAGGCAGCGTCCGTTGGGATCCATTGTCGTTGCTTTCGCCACGCTCGTTGCCACGAGTCCAGCGTGGAGCCAGTTGACCGCTCCGAAGCCCGCGACGACCACGCCAACCGATGTCGGCGCGTTTCGCGAAGCCGCTGCGCGAGGCCGGGCTGCCCTCGACCAAGGGAACTTTGACGAGGCCGTGAAGGCGTACACGGACGCGACGAAGTCGGATCCAGCGAGCGCTGCCGCCCAGTTCAATCTGGGGGTGGCCCAGTACCGCGCGAAGTTGTTCGACGCGGCAGCAAGCGCGTTCTCGGCCGCCGGGCAGATGGGCGATGCCGAGATGGCAGCATCAGCGATGTTCAATGAGGGCAACTCAATCTACGCCAAGGCGCTTCAGCAACTCGACCAGCCGGCGCCTCAGGATGCATCGATGACCGCCGGGGAACCCGACCTCTCACGCGCAATCGAGCAGGTCAAGTCAGCGCTCACACACTACAGCGACGCGGCGGAGGCCGACGGCACTGACCGTGACGCGCGCGTCAATGCCGAAACGGCCCATCGGCTCCTCAAGCAACTCGAGGAGATGAAGAAGCAGCAGGAGAAACAGCAGCAGGATCAACAACAGCAACAAGACCACCAACAGCAACAAGACCAGCAACAGCAACAGGATCAGCAGAAGGACAAGCAGGAACAGAACCCAGATCAGCAAAAGAATGAAGAGCCGGAGCCCCAGTCGCAGCAGGCGCAACCACAGCCTGGCACCCAGCAGCCCCAACAGGGCGAGCAGCCTGAGAAGCAGGATGGTCAGAAGGGCCAGGAAGGCAAGCAGGACCAGAAGAGCAAGGACCACAAGGAAGGAAAACCAGCGTCGCAGCAGCAGGAAACGGCCGCAGGCGAGCCCCAAAAGGACCAGACTGACGAGAAGGCCCGTTCCGGCGGTGGAGAGATCCGCGAAGGAGCACCGATGTCCAAGGAGGAAGTCGAGCGCATCCTTCAGGCCGTGCGCGACCGCGAGAAGGCTCGGCGTGAGGCGAAAGAGGTTGTCGAGCGGCCTCGCCAGATTCCCGCGTCGAGGGACTGGTAGGAGGAGCGAAGTTCAATGATTATGCCCACTCGAATGTCGACAACTCAACGAGCCCTCGGCGCCGTGGCGGCGCTTGTCGTGTCGCTCGGTGCCGCGATGCCAGCGCCAGCGCAGCAGGTCCAGTTCCAGTTCTCGCAACGCGAGACCTGGGTCGGAAGCCCGTCGGTGCTCACGATCACCGTCAAGGACGCAGACGCCATCAGCGACCCTGTGCTTCCGAAAGTGGACGGCCTCGAGTTCATGCTCCAGCCCGGCCGGAGCACCATGAGTTCGATGCAGTTCGTGAACGGCGCGATGACGCGGGACAACTCCACCACGCTGACGGTGCTCGTCACGCCGGTGAAGGCCGGGGTGTTCTCGATCCCGCCCATCTCGATCACAGTCGATGGGGCGAACCACGCCAGTCAGCCAACCACGATCTCATCCGTGCCATCGACGACGGGCGACCTCCTGAAGGTGGAGGTCATCAGCGAACCGACGGAGGCCTGGATCGGCCAGCCCGTACGAGCGGTCCTCAGGATCATGGTGAAACCGTATCGAAACTCTCAGCATCGGGTCACGCTCGATGAGGCTGACATGTGGCAGTTCATCGACGCGCAGCGATGCGAATTCGGTCCGTTTCAAAATGCGATGGCTGAGCTGCGCCAGCGCGGGCAGCGGCCGATGGGCCATGAGGAACTCGTCGGCTCCTCGAGCTATCTGACCTACGAAGTCTCAACGGCTTACATTCCCTCCGCGCCGGGCATCCCGTCGTTTGGTGACATCCGGGTCGCGTGGAACTACCCGGCGCGCGTCGACGAGAGCAGAGGCTTCTTCGGCCGCCCCGAACTTTCAGTCTCCGCCACGAAACCCATCAGCGCCGTCGCAGCAACCCGAGACTTCGTCGTGCGCGCCTTGCCGGAGGAGGGCCGTCCCGCATCATTCTCTGGAGCCATCGGGGACTTCGCGATCAACGCTTCCGCAAAGCCCACGCGGGTCGGGGTCGGCGACCCGATCACACTCTCGCTCACCGTCACCGATCGAGGTGATGGTGCGTCGCTCGCCCAAGTTCAGCCCCCGAGGCTTGACACTCCAGAACTCGAGCGCGACTTTCGAATGCCGACGGCGCCGCTCGCCGGGACGGTCGCCGGCCTCACTAAGTCGTTCACCCAGACGCTTCGGCCTGTGCGACAGGGCGTCGAGCAGATCCCGGCGATCGAGTTTTCGTGGTTTGATCCAACGCGCGGCCAGTACGCGCGTGCGCGCACCGCGCCCATCCCAATCGAAGTGGTCGCCTCGGAACACATCTCGACAAGGAGCATTCTCGCGGGCTCGGATGCGGCGCCCAGTGCTGCGCCGCTCGAAGGCGCAGCCGGTGGACTCCTCGCCAACATCGCGCCGAGCGACGCGATGGTCGCGGGGGCTCGTTGGCAATTCGTCTCGCCGGCCATGCTCATGAGCATCGGTGGCCTTCCAGCAGTGATCGCGGCGATTCTCTTCGTGAAACGCCGTCGTGATCGGCTCTCGAGCGACATGGCGTACGCACGCGCTCGGGGTGCTCGCAGCGGCGCACGGCGCCATCTCCAGGCCGGGGACGCGTCGGCGGCGCTCACGTCGTTCATCGCCGATCACGCCAATCGCCCACACGGGACACTCACCCGCGCTGATGTTCGCGCGATCCTTCGTGCGTCTGGGGCAACTGACGCCCTGGCGGCGCGCATCGATGCTCAACTCGCCATCGCCGACACTCGGCGATTCGCCGCGGCGGGCTCGGCACCCTCGGCACGAGCCGACGCCGACAGCATCGAAGCCATCCTCGACGAACTTGGGGAGCTTCGCTGGGCGGATTCGCGCACGCCACATCGGGGTGATCGCCCATGACTCGCGCACTGATCATCGTCTTTGCATTGGCGCTTCCCGCCCCCAGTGCACTCGCGGCGGATTCGGCACCATCCGACGCACGCCTCGAACTCGCACTCGGCGCGCAAGCCGAGTACGACTCGGCCGTCGCGCTCTCAACGACCGACCCCGAGAAGGCGAGTGCGCTCTTCCTCGACTCGGCGCGGGGATTCCAGAGAGCGATCGATTCCGGTGCCGCGACTGCAGCGATCTACTACAACCTCGGCAACGCCTGGGTGCAGGCGGGAGAACCGGCGCGCGGCGTTGGCGCGTACCTCCATGCCCTCCGAATCGCACCCGGCCACAGCGAAACCGAGGCCAACCTAGCGCACGCACGGACGCTGCTCAGGGCCGCGTCAGGCCCAAACGATGCGACAGCGCTTGGCAGGATGACCGGTCTCTGGCAGGGCATTCCCAGAGAGACCCGCGTCATTGTGGCCACGACGCTCTGGATCGCGCTCTGGTTCGGCATCCTCGCTGGCGCGTGGATCAGGTGGCGACGCCCGATCCCGTGGCGGTCGGGACTCGTCTTTGTGGGCATCGCGTGGACACTTGTCGCGCTCACGCTCGCCGTCGACGAGTACCGTTTGCGTTCCGAAGTTCCCGGCGTGGTCGTGGCGCGCGATGTCATCGTCCGAAAGGGCAATGGCGATGGATTCGCACCGGCCTTCACGCAGTCCGTCCCGGTGGGATCGGAATTCACACTCGTCGAAGAGCGCCCGGGTTGGTACTCCATCCGGCTCGCCGACGGCCAAGCTGGATGGGTACGAGCATCCGATGCCGTCCTCGCACGCGAGCGCGACGGCGCGTCATGACAAACGGAGAGGGTGAGATTCGAACTCACGAGCAGGACAAGCCCGCTACTAGTTTTCGAGACTAGCTCCTTCAACCACTCGGACACCTCTCCAGCGGCGCGACAGTATCGCGGATCGCGCTCAGCCTGTCCAGTTGCTGAGGACCATCGTCATGTCGAGTCCATCGACGACGCCATCATCGTTCAGGTCCGCGGAATTCCCTGCGGTCGTCGGGCCCCAGTTGGCCAGTACCTGTGTCATGTCGAGGCCGTTCACATGGCCGTCCCCGTTGATGTCACCTGGGATGCCCTGCGACTCGCAGGCGTCCGCGGTGCCGTTACCGTTGGAGTCGGCGCATGTGGTCCCCATTCCTTGCCATGAAGCGCCCGATGCAACGGCATCGGCCTGCGTCATCAAGAGACAGAAACCGTTGGGGAAGCAGGCGGCACCCATGGGAAGCGGACACGAGACAGACCCGCAGATGGAACCGTTGCCTTGGTAGTTGCCACCGAGTGCGGCGCATGCCGACGGCGAGACGCCGCCCGAGCAGTTCCCGTTGGGCAGGCAGCATGCTCCCGTCGGGAAGCAAACGGTCGCCGCACAGGTGCTGCCCTCGACGCCAGGGATCCCCCCTGCGCCGAGGCAGGACGCGTAAGCGAGATTCACACATCCGCCGGTCGATTCGAAGCAGCATGCGACATTTCCCTGCGGCTGGCAGATCGTCGCGGTGCATGTGGTGCCATCGCCGCGGTAAATCCCCCCTGCCGCGGCGCAGTCGGCGGCGGATCCAACCGCGCAGTTGCCGCCGACGCAGCACGCGCCCTGCGCGGCGGCGCAGTTCATTGGCGTGACGGTCGCGCGGATCACCCAATCACCGCTCGGGCGGCAGAGCGCCGGGAGTTGCGCGAAACTCTTCCAACCCGAGCCACACCCGAGCGGGCAACTCACCATCCAGATCCAGTTCTGGGCCGACTGCTGCAAACCGCCTGTGTCAGTTGTTGGGAACGCGTTGCTCGAACTCGGCGGCGCCGTGAAGCAGGGATTCGCCGTCTGATTGTTGTGATCTTCAATCCTGTACGCGATTGAGATCGTGTGCGACCCGTTGTCGTTGATGTAGATCTGCTCGGGATCGGCCGGGTCGACCATGAACTGCACATTCACGCCGTTGGTGCCCGGCGCGAGGACGATGTGCGGGATCATCTTGTCGTCTGATGCGACGCTGAAGATCTCCGACCCGGTAGCGGGAGTGCCCTCGAAGACATGGATTGACCACTTCGTCGTGGTCTGGACAGTAGCAGCACTGGTCGCGAAGATCATCTCCGCGAGGTCGAGGCGCACCGGGAACATCGTCGCCGGAAGCACGTAGGACGCGCCGGCCATCTCTTGTTCCGCAAATCCGGCTTGGACCATGAACGACCCGCCAGAGAAGTTGGCATCGGAGTGAGTGCGAATCTCCTGAGGACATCCGCCGGCGATGGATCCGCCGTCCTGCGTGCCCCGGTAGACCGCGCGCAGCGTCGGGACATCTCGGAAGGCGCTAAAAATCGGCCACTGCCGCGATCCAAGGATGACCGCCTGACCATCGGAAAGTGCAACCTCGCCGTCAGCGAGCGTCACCGGCGCGAACGCCACGACACACGCCATCGAAACGACCGTGAGTCTGTTCTTGAACATGGGGAATCTCCTGGCTCGAAGGGTCTCGATGGCGCGACACCGCACGACCTCGACCCCAGAATAAGGGTAACCCCGAGGACACCGAATTCAAACGGAACAGACGGAATCGCTTCGGAAGGCCTGCTGCGGCGGCAAAAAGGCGCGTTGGGCCTGAGGCCCGACTATCCCTTTCGCGACTTGGCTGGGTTCTTGATTCCCGACTGCTCCCAGTCGATCGAGATCTTGTCGGTCGCAATCTCCTCGATCACGACCTCGAAGTCGCTGCGACCGTTTCGCTCAACGAGTGGTCGCGCGCCGTCGAGCAACTGCGCGATCCGTCGCTGAATGAGCGAAGCAAGTTTGAACCGACCACCGACCTTGGCCACGATGTCATCGCTCTTGAGGATCTCGTTCATGTGCTGGGGGGTCCCTGTGGGAAGCCCATTAGGATAGCGCGCGCGGTGCGCGACGGCAACTCCAATCTCGGCGTTCGATCTTGGCATGGGAGACGCGCTCCCTGACCCGGGAGCAGTCATTTCCGCGCTCGGCGCGGCTCTCAGGCGCTGGCGAGTTTGCCGCCGTTTGGGGAGCACGGCAACGCCTCGACGATGGATGGATCGCTTTCGCGGCACGCGCGAACGGGCTTGGCCGGACGCGGCTCGGGCTCTCCGTTGGGCGCCGCGCTGGTGCGGCTGTCGTACGAACTCGGGCGAAGCGGCTCGTGCGCGAAGCGTTTCGGCTCGTGCGCTCGACCCTGCCAGTGGGACTCGACCTTGTTGTGGCGGTGCGGAGTCCAGAGGGTCACACGCTCGTCGAGTACCACACGGCGCTCTCGCGCGCGGCGCG
This sequence comes from Planctomycetia bacterium, assembly GCA_005799475.1. Taxonomy (GTDB): domain Bacteria; phylum Planctomycetota; class Phycisphaerae; order Phycisphaerales; family SM1A02; genus F1-60-MAGs104. The sequence goes on from SYGQ01000017.1 coordinate 13,653, forward strand.
TGCCCTTGCTCTCAGGATCGAGGCACGGGATCGTCCCCGACACCCGCCCACGGATGGCACCTGAGGATCCGCAACACGGCCAGCCGCGATCCGCGCAGGAACCCATGGATCTCGATCGCTTCCTTCGCGTACTCGGAACATGACGGATGGAAGCGGCATCTCCCGCCCATGATCGGCGACAGGGCGACCTGATAGGCGCGCACAAGCGCGATCCCCATTCGCTGCGCGCGGTTCATTGGCCCGCTGCTCACCGCTGCTCGACGACGCGGTTCGAGAGCGTGCCGACGCCGGGGATCTCGATGTCGACGCGGTCGCCGTCCTTTAGATAGGTCGGCGGTGTTCGCGCGTGGCCAACGCCCGAGGGCGATCCCGTCAGCAACACCGTCCCCTTGAGGAGCGTCATGCCCCGGCTCAGATCGCTGATGAGCCTTGCCACGCTGAAGAGCATCTGCGAGGTCGACGCATCTTGGCGCAATTCGCCATTGATCCGCGTGCGAATCGTGAGTGACTGCGGGTCGGGCACGGCCGTCGCAGGCACCATGGCACTCAGCGGGCAGAACGTGTCGAAACTCTTGCCTCGGCTGAACTGCCCCCCCGCTCCCTCCTTCTGCCACCAACGCGCGCTGACATCATTGGCGACGGCGTAGCCGATCACGAACTCGAGGGCCAAAGCTTCGGGAACATCGCGCGCATCACGGCCGAGGATCACGGCGAGTTCCCCCTCGTAGTCCACTTGCGGACCGCCCTCTGCGCAAATGGCTGGAATCACGATGTCCGCGCCCGACGCGACCGCACTCGCGGGATTCTTGAAGAACACCACCGGCCTGGTCGGCGCCTTCCCGCCCATCTCGGCAGCATGATCGGCGTAGTTTCGGCCGATGCCAATGATCGCTGGGGGAAACGGCCGCATGGTCACTTGATCTCGGCGGTCGAGCGCTTTGATGCGTCGGTCTCCGCCTGCCGAGCCGCAGCTTCCGCCGCGCGCGCCTGACGAAATGCTTCCATGTCGGGGGGCTCCGGACAGACCTGCGCGAATGGGGCGACCTGCGACATGGGGTTGGCGATGAACTCGGCTTCGAGCGAGTCCTTCACAAGGTCATAGACGATTCGCCGCTCCGGCTCACTCGCGCGGTTGTACATGGTGAGGCGGTCGAGCAGTGGCTGCGATTGGTCCGTGAGCACACTCGCGAAGACATCTTGCACACTGTTCTTGAGGCTCCCGAGGAGTTCTGCCATCCGTCGCTCGCCGAACTTGTTGACGAAGTCTGTGTAGCGGTTTCCCTGAAAGTAGGTCGTGAGGTCGCGCGCGAACTCGATCGCCTGCTTGAGCACTTGGGGCCGGTCGAGAAGGAGCCCCTCACGGAAACCGCGCGCGAGCGCCGCGTAGACATCGCTGCGCGCGACATCAGGCGAGCCCTCGTACTCGCCATAGGTGACATTGTGGACGAAGGTTTCCAATGGCGCTTCATACTTGTTGTTTGGAATGAGCCCCCCTCGGCCGAAGAGTTGGTCCAGTTTGGTGAGAATCGCCTGCGCCCCCTCGTAGTCGCCCGTCCGGTAGAGCTCGCGCACGGCCTGTGACATGTAGTTCTGATAGAAGTCACAGAACGAATCGCCGCCGCCACCACGAGTCCCGAAGTGCTTCCGGTAGAGCTCCCCGAAGTACCGATCCACCGCCTTGATCCACCGCGGATCGTTCAGGCGACCGGGGTTGTCATTGCTAAAGGGATCAAACTGCATGAGCCCCGTCCGTGAGAGGGCCTGCATCGCTTGAATGTTGATGCGGTCGTTATTGAGAACCTTGTAGATGTCCTCGACATTGTTGGATCGTTTGGCCGCCGTGGTGGCTCCCTTGCGGGCCCAGTAGAACGCGTGCGACTGCGGGTGTCTCCAGTCGAACGGCCCAAACTCCTGCGTGAACTCCCACATGAGCGCAGGCTCCATGTTGTAGGCCTCGCGCAGGACTTTCTTTCGGAGGAACGGAAGGAACGCGCTCAGCGCCGCGCGGCTCTCGGGCGGCTTGAGCGCCGCGTCGAAGGCCGCGTAGATCGGATCGTTTCGAAGGAACCCCTCGTCGAGGCGCAAGAGCTTCGCGTATCGGCTTGTCTGCACGGCCTCCCAACGGCCGAGGTGCGACAAAAACTCCCGGTCGAGCCGAAACTGAAACCGCTTGTCAAAGCCAGAGAGGCCAGACGACAGTGCCTCAACGAGCGCCTTGACTTCAGGGTGTTTGACTTCGAGCTCTTCGAGCGTCTCAGGAGCATCCTTGATCGTCCCGATCCAAGCGAGGCGTTCCGCGTGTGTCCCCGGCGGCACGCCGAGGAGGTACTGCCACTCGCGGGCGAACTCGCGCTTGTAGAACAGGTGGGCGTCGTCGGCCACGCCATCAACCTTGTGAGCAAGCCAGAATGCCAACTCCTTGTGGAGCGGGAGGTCGTTCGGGTTGTAGCGCAGTCCCTCGTCGCGAACAAGGTCGATGCCGGCACGCACCCACTCCCAGCGCTCGGCCGGCGTGTCGGTGAGAACCGAGATGTTGTAGGCCATGTTGTGGCCCTGAAATCCCCAGACCTCGCCGAACCGCGGCTGAAGCTTCGTGATGAGGCGCGCGTCGGCCATCGCCTCATAGAACAGCCCCTTTTCTTTCTGGATCCCAGCCTTGAGCCAGAGATAGTCCACGATGATTCCCCGGAGCGCGCCGATGGCTGTGCCCACCGCGACGATGGGCGGCGCACCCTCAAGCGACACATCGGTGTAGCGCAGCGACTTCTCGTCGCTGATGCGCATGATCGACGGCAGAAGCGATGCCCCAGCGACCACGGCGATCGCGGCGACAACGACGCACAGGACTTGGACGAGTCGGTCTCGCATCTCACCCGTTGCCGCTGTAAATGGCAATCTCCTTTCGCTTGAAGGCGAGGAAGCCGACCGACAGTGCCACGGCACTCCAGGCCAGACCGACCTTCCACAGTGTGGTGACGACATCGGTCCATGGGATGACCTGGCCATCGACGAGGTCGGTGGTCGCACCCGACTGCGAGAACGGCGCGAACGCCCAGCGCACGGTCTCGGCGATCGCCTTCACCGCGTGTTGGAAGGCGCGTGTCATCCAGTCGGATTCGTCGCGGATGTAGTAGTTCTTCAGTGCCATACCGAGGAACGGAGAGAGTGACCCGGACATGACGATGGTGAAGGCGAGGAGGACCGCCACCGGGAACGAAAGGACGCTCCCGGCCGCGACCCCGAGCGCCGCGATGAATGCCAACTTCGACCAGTCCACCAGCATGGCGCGCAGAAAATTGGCTTCGAAACTCCCGACACGGTGGAGTACTTCAAATCCGTCACGGTCGAAGTTCATCGACCACGCCGAGGGATAGAACTGGAGGTCGTTCGTGAGCCCGCCATTGACCACTTCGACCGACAGCGTCCCGTCTTCAGCGATCGCGGCCGCCGGGATCGGGAAGACATTTCGCTGGACCGGCACATAGTTCACCATTGCCGGCGGCGTGTTGCCGAAGACGAACAGCACGGGGAACTGTTCGTGGGAATCATCGCGGCCGATGTGAAACTTGTAGCGCAGTACTGGGTCGGAGCCCGCCTCACGCGCGGCGGCGAGTCCGTGAAACACGAAGGTGCGCGACTTGCCAGCGTCGATGGTGCGCTGCTGCATGTCGAACTCTTTGACTCGATCGGCCGCGATGTCACGGCGGACCTCCGCCTCAGAGCGTCGCCCCTCCGCAATGTCAGCGCGAAGAACCGAGTCCTGTTCGAGCGCACGATTGACGATGTCCTGCAGCAGCACCGAGTCCATCGGCGGGTAGGCCGGAATCGCGATCTCACGCGCGACGAGAACTTGGTCGTGCAGCGCGGCTGCATCGGCAATGTCGGCCGCAGGTCTCGTCCGAAGGAGCTCGGTCTGCACGAAGACCGCCGCGCCGCCAACCGTCAAGATGATGCCGTTCAGGATGACGAGCCCAACGAACTTGCCCATGAGGTACTGCAGTCGCGAGAGCGGCTTCGTGAGGATTGTCCAGACCTGCCGGTCGCGGATCTCGAACGAGACTGTGGCACAAGAGAGGAACAGCGTCAAACACGCAGCGAACACGAAGACGAGGGTCGTTCCCTTCGACAGGTAGGTCTGGACCTGATAGCGGAGCGGCTCGCGGGCGTCGATGCCCAGCGGGATGAGCGGCAGCACGACGAGGAGCGCTCCGATGAACCCGATCGAGATGCGCTGCCGGAGTCCTTCGAGCATGAAGGCGTGCGCGACCGACACGGTTGGGGTCGGTGCCGCGAGGAGACGCAGAGCGAGGCGCGAAAGCAAGAGGAACGCGAACGAGAGTGCCCCGATGCCGCCGATGGCGATGGTGAAATCCAGCGAGCCCGCGAGCCAGGTCGGCAGCATGAGCAGGAGGCACGCCACAAGAATCGCAACCATTGGGACAAACAGCCCAAGCCAGACCGCAATCATCCCGAGAGCGACGAGTGCAAGGGCACCACCGGTCACGAGCCACGGTTTCTCGACGATGGAGGTCGGGGCCCACGACGGGGCCTCGGTGGCGCCGATCACCGCCGCGACCGCGCGAGACTGGGGGAGCCGGCCCTGCTCGTCGAAGAATTGCGGTGCCATCGCCTTGATCCGTGGAGATCCCACGGCGCGCGAGCCAATCGTCACCGTGCCCTTCTCGAGGAGTTCCTGTGCGACTGGGGTGCGCTCGAGCGCATTGGCGCCTTGCAGGGCAACATCGATCCGTTCGCACAGCGCCGCGTGGCGAAACGACGAGAGCGCCAAGGGCGTCGTCACTGCGGCGACGGCGAAGAGCACCGTGCACGCGAGCATGATGCGCGCGCGAGGCGACGACTCCCATGCCGCGAATCTCTCGCGCACGCGAGACAGTCGACTCACGATGCGCGCTCCGATCCCTTCCCGCCGTCACCCAGAAGGTCATCGATCACAGATGTGTCGACGCCACCGGCGGGTGTCTCGGGCGCCTTCGCCGGAGGCGTGACGGGGCGCATCGGCGTGTTCGGCGCGACCAACGAATCGACAACATTGGGTTCGGCCTTCGCGGGGACCGTCGTCGGTCGAACCGTTGAGGTCGCCGCTTTCGGCTCGGGGGCGCGTTCGAGCTCAGCGATCACGCGCGTTTCGGGCGAGTCAGCTGCGGCGTCCCGTTCACCCATGAGGAATGCCGCCGTCTTCCCGCCGTGCGAGGCGCCGCTCGTTGCCGATCGCTCCTGCCGCGCACGCTCCACGATCTGCATGAAGAGGTCTTCGAGTCGCTGGCGCGGCGCCTCCACGCTCTCGATCGCGACCCCCTCTTCCCGTGCGATCAACTGATCAACTTTCGTGATGGTCTCGCTCCTGAGCCGCGGCGTTCGAATGGTCGTTCGGTTCGTGTCGGTCAGCAGCTCTTGGGTCGTGCCCTCGGCGCGAATCTTGCCGCCGTAGAGCACCACCATCCGGTCGCAGACATCTTCGACATCGGCAAGGAGGTGCGAAGAGAGGAGAATCGTCTTCCCACGGCGACCGAGGTCGAGGAGGAGATCCTTCACTTGACGCGTTCCGATGGGGTCGAGCCCTGAGGTCGGCTCGTCGAGGATCAGGAACTCTGGATCGTTGATCAACGCCTGCGCGAGGCCGAGCCGTCGCGCCATGCCCTTGGAGAACTCGCCCGCGACTCGATGTGCGGCTCCCTCGAGCCCAACCATCTCGAGGAGTTCGTCCGTGCGGCGCTGTCGCATCGCACGCGGCATGCCGAAGAGCCGTCCGTAGTAATCGAGCGTCTCGCGCGGTGTGAGGAATCGGTACAGGTACGACTCCTCGGGCAGGTACCCGATCCGCGCCTTGAGTGCGACATCGCTCGGATCTCGCCCGAAGACGAGGAGCCGACCGCGCGACGGCCGCAACAGGCCAAGGATCATCTTGATCGTCGTGGACTTTCCGGAGCCGTTGGGGCCAAGCAGCCCGAAGATTTCGTGCGGGCGAATCTCAAACGAGATCCCGTCCACGGCGCGAGCCTTGGCACGGAGCCAGAAGTCGCCGAAGGTCTTGATGAGTCCGGTCGCCTCGACCAGAGGAGGACCGACCTGTTCCTGTTCGCCCCGCCTCACGCTCTGCACCTACTCACGACCAAATCCCTTCTCCCCAGAGGCATCGAGCCGCCGCCCAGCCTTGTCGATCATGATGGTGCGGCTCCCGAGATTGAATGATGGGTTGTTGATACCAATCATCTCGGCGTCGCGCTTCTTGCGCGCGATCTCGGCGTCCCGTCGAGCCTGCATGACCTGGGGTGAGCTCTTGATCTGAACCGCGTACTTGCCCATTCCCGGCGGCACCGAGAACACTTCCGCCTCCTTCTGGCTTACGACCTCGCGCACCGCATCGAGCCAAAGTTTCTGCACGAGCTGCCTCGGGTTCTCGCGATAGCTGGCCGAGAGGCTCTCGATGCGCTGCGCTTCTTTGCCAAGCGTCGACTCAAGCGCCGACTGATAGGCCTTTGCGCGTGCGATGATCATGGACGCGTTGCCGCCGATGTCAGGCTGCTCAAACCGCTGGCCGATCTTCGCGAGGAGGCCATCGGCGCCGACTTGGTCGCCTGACGTGAGTAGCTGCTCGTACTCGGCAATCATTGACAACACGGCGGCGAAGTTCGGCCCCGCCGCCCCAACGAGCTTCGAGTTGGCATCTTGACGCGCCCTCTCTATCGCGGTCTTCGCATCTTCCCGCGCCGTCTGTACGCGGCGCAGCGCGTTGCGGACCGACAGCGGTGAAGTGCGCTCGGGAATGGTGACCGACACCACCTGGATGCCCAACCGCAGCCGGTCAGCGGACTCCTGCAGCGCCAGCCGAATGTCCGCCTCAGGCGTGTCGCGCTGTTCGAGAAGATCGGCGAGTGTGTACTGGGCGACAACTTGCACGACGGCGTGCCGGAGCACCGCGCGCATCATCGCGTCGATCCGCTCCGGGCTCGACCGCGAGAGGAGCGCGACCGGGTCCGCGACGGTGTACTCGGCCGTCACTCTCAAGTGCGCGAGATCGCCG
>SYGQ01000122.1 GCA_005799475.1 Planctomycetia bacterium
CCAAATAGGCAATTGGACGCTGGCGTAATAGGCAATTGGACGCTACAGTCATAGTCAGATGGACGGCTTCGCATGACCACGCCTTTCGCCAGGCCGCTCACGGCCAGCCTGAAGGCCGCACTGCGCGACACTCCGGTGGTATGCCTTCTCGGGCCGCGGCAGTCCGGCAAGACAACGATGGCGCGCGCGCTCGAACCGCGCCATGCCTATGTCACCTTCGACGATGCGGCGACGCTGGATTTCGCGCGCACGGATCCGACTGGTTTCGTCGCTGCGCTGCCGCCCCGCGTGATCCTCGATGAGATCCAGCGGGTGCCGGAGTTGTTGCGAACGATCAAGCTCGCGGTGGATCGCGACCGGAGTCCCGGGCGCTTTGTGCTGACCGGTTCTGCCAATCTCCTCCTGCTCCCTCGGCTTGGTGACTCGCTGGCCGGACGAGTGGAAGTCATTCCACTGCAGCCGCTGACGGCGGCGGAGCGCTCACGCGCGCCGGGTCGATTCCTTGCGTCACTCTTGGCCGGACGCCTGAAGCCGTCGATCGTTGCCACGGCACCAAGGGCACCGCTCGCCCTCGCGCAGCAGGTCGTGACTGGTGGTTTCCCAGAGGCCGTCGCGCGCACTCCAACTCGGGCACGCAGTTGGCACCGCGAGTATCTGCGCACGCTGATCGAGCGCGACATCAGGGATGTGGCTCGGGTGCGCGACACGGGCGCCGTGGGCCGTCTCGTCGAGCTGCTCGCCCTGCGCACCGCAGAACTCCTCCGTGTGGCCAGCGTCGGAACCGACCTAGGCCTGCGCCGCGAGACCGTTGAGCATTACATCGAGGTGTGCGAGCGCCTTTACCTCGTGCGCCGGCTGCAGCCGTGGCACCGAAATCACGCCAAGCGCCTGATCAAGGCCCCCAAAGTGCACATCGTGGACAGCGGACTCGCCTCCACTTTGACCGGCATCACGGCCGCAGACTGGAGCACGCAACGAAGCCGATTTGGACACCTTGTCGAGTCCTTTGTCGTGCAGCAGCTCATCGCGCAGGCCGGCTGGACCGACCCTGATCTGCGCTTCTGGCACTACCGCGACAAGGATCAAGTAGAGGTCGACTTGGTCATCACTCGCGGGCGACAGACTTGGGCGGTCGAAGTGAAGTCATCGCTGACAGCAACGCCCGTTGACGGGCAGGGGCTGCGCCGCCTTGCCCAGCAGTGCGGTCCGGACTACCAGGGCGGCGTGCTGCTGTTCGCTGGCGACAGCGCCTTCACTCTCGGCGACAAGAAGAACTTTGCCATGCCGCTGTCACGACTTTGGGAGATGTAGGAGACCTGCGCGGCGCGCGCTACGCGACGAAGTACTTCGCGATCGATGCCGCGAGGCGCGCGTTCGCGATGAGCAGCGCGAGGTTCGCTGCGCTGGTGCGTGCGGCTGCGGTGCGCGGCGGGCGAGGGCATTGGACCAGCGCACGCTTTCGGCTCTTCTGATCCAAGTGGACGCGCATTCAGCGCGCAGATTTCGCGTGCGCCGGGCTCACTGCCTAGGGCTCGTGCATCCACGATGCCCGCCGAACGGTGGCGCGGTCGCCGCTCGATCGCTACGCTGCTCCCGGCCGGTGCCAAAAACAAGAAACGCCCGTTGCCGGGCGTCGGGCCGGAGATGCGATCTCCGGCGGGGTTGATGCAAGTATGCGCGGGGAACCGGCAGAAGTCAAGGGAGGGCCGATGAACGATCAGTCCGGCGCAGAGATTTCGCCCAAGAAACGGGTGATTGCGTACATCGACGGATTCAATCTCTACTTTGGGCTTCGCTCTCGCGGGATGCGTCCCCACTTCTGGCTCAATCCGGTCGCTCTGGTCGGGTCCCTGCTCCGTCCCGAACAGCAACTGGCCGTCGTGAAGTACTTCACGGCGCGGCTCTCCGGTGGTCATGGCACGATGCCCTTGCCGGAGCGGCAGCGGCGGGAGGCCAAGCGCGCTCGGCAGGCGATGTACCTCGAGGCGCTCGAGACTCTGGAAGGGCTCGAGATTCACTACGGCCACTTCCTCGAGAAGGCGCAGCGCTGTGGATCGTGCAGCGCGCGCTGGATGCGTCCCGAAGAGAAGAAGACGGATGTACTCATCGCCTCCCACATGCTCACCGACGCGTTCGAAGGGGCATGCGATCAGTCGCTCCTGATCTCCGGGGACAGTGACCTGGCGCCACCCATCGGGATCATCCGCAAGCGGTTCGCCTCGCACCGCGTCGTCGTCGCGTTTCCCCCGGGGCGTTACGCGGCCGAGCTCCAGCGCTGCGCGAATGCGTACTTCGAGATCGGAGAAGCCAAGGTTCGCAGGGCGCAGTTGCCAGCCATCGTCGTCTCCGCGCGCGGGCACCAGCTCCAGCGGCCGGCCGAGTGGACATGACGCGTCGCCGTCCCGCAGTCGGTGTCAGGTGGCGAGGTGCATGGCGATCGATGCCGCGAGGCGCGCGTTGGCGATGAGGAGCGCGAGGTTGGCCTCAAGGATCCGTGTGCCGTCGAAGGCCTGTGCGAGTTGCGCAAGAAGAAACGGCGTCGTCGCAGCGCCGCGGATACCGCGCGAGGCTGCCTCGGCGAGGGCGCGTTCGATGGCGGCCTCAGCGTCCCCCGAGCCGAGCGCGAATGCCGCTGGGCAGGGCTGGAACACGAGGACACCGCAGTCGGGCCGCAGCGACCAGTGCGCGTTGGCCACGGACGCGACTTGCGCGGCCGAGTCGACCGACTCGGAGATCTTCAGTTCCGGCGACGGTTCAACCGTGAAGCGGGGGAGACTTCGTGTGCCCATGCCGATCGTTGGAATCCCGAGCGTCTCGATGACTTCCATCGTCGCCGAGAGGTCGAGGATCGCCTTGGGCCCGGCACTCACGATCAGCACTGGGTGCGTGGCGATGGCGTTCAGGTCTGCCGAGATGTCGAGTGTCCGTCCCCACCCGCGGTGCACGCCGCCGATACCGCCGGTCGAGAACACTCTGATTCCATTGGCTTTTGCGATGAGCGCCGTCGCCGCCACGGTCGTGCCGCCGCTTTGACGATTGGCGCACGCGTAACCCAAGTTCGCGAGTGAGAGTTTCGGCGCGTCCGTTGCGGCGGCGAGTCGCTCAAGTTCGTCGCGCGAGAGTCCCGCGCGCGGCTCGCCGTCGATCACTGCGACCGTTGCCGGAACAGCGCCCGCGGCGCGGACGGCGTCCTCGCACGCGAGTGCGAGCGCAAGGTTGACTCCGAGGGATTCGTCCCACTCCGGGTGCGCGGCAAGAAACTTGGCCGAGAGCTTCCGCGGCTCCCGAGGCAATCCATGCGTGAGGACTGTCGACTCGAGCGCGACAATCGGCTGCGTGCCGCTCATCGCACTCTAGCGCCGCCGCGTCCCAAGCCTTCCGCCGAGCCTCTTGGGCGGTGGCTGGGTCGGCACAAGTCCGCCCGGGAACTTGGTGGCATCTGTCGCGTCGGGTTTGGCCGAGAGAAGGTCACGGGACTTCGACTCCATCGATGCCGCCTTGCGCTGCACCTCGAGTTCCCGCCGTCCGGCGACATCGACGGGCACTGGGCCGGGGACAAAGTCGTCGTAGTGGGCCTGCGGGATCTCGATGTTGGCAAGGCTCTCAACGGCGGTGAGGAGTTCGCCTTGGTCGGGGCAGACGAAGGTCCATGCGACCCCGTCGCGCCCCGCGCGCGCCGTCCGTCCGATGCGGTGGACATACACCTCAGGGTCTTCAGGCAAGTCGTAGTTCACCACATGCGAGATGTCCTCGACATCGAGGCCACGCGCCGCGAGATCACTGGCCACGAGCACGGAGAGCCCGCCCTCGCGCAGCTTTCCCATCACTTTGTCGCGCTTGGTCTGATACATGTCGCCGTGCATCGTGTGGGCATCGATGCCGTGCTTGGCGAGGTAACTCGCCACCTCGTCGACCGTGCGCTTCATGCGGCAGAAGACCAGGGTCAGCGCGGGGTCCTCTCTCTTCAGGAGGTGCAAGAGCAGGGGGCGCTTGTCCCAGTGCTCGACTCGGAAGTACGACTGACGAACCTGGGACACCGTGAGGCTCTTGGCGGCCGTCACGATCTTCTCCGGATCCTTGAGGTACTGCCGAGCGAGTTTCTCAATCTCCGGCGAGATCGTCGCTGAGACGAAGACCGTCTGCGGGTGCTGCTTGAGGGAGCCGAGGATGCGGCGGATGTCCTCGCGGAACCCGATATCGAGCATGCGGTCGACTTCGTCGAGGACCGCGTACTTGATCCGGTCGTAGGGGAGGAGGCGCCGCTCGTGGAGGTCCATCACCCGGCCGGGCGTGCCCACGACGATGGCGGGCTTCCGTTCGAGTTTCTGCACTTGTGTCGGAATCGGCTGACCGCCGTAGATCGGCACGACCTGATGTCCCGTGAACTTGGCAAAGTCGTGCAGTTCCTTCGACACCTGAATGGCCAACTCGCGCGTGGGCACGAGGATCAGGACGCTCAGGTGGTCGTCCTTGGAGATCAGGTGCAGCGCGGGCAGTCCGAATGCGGCCGTCTTGCCGGTACCCGTCTTCGCCTGACCTAGGCAATCACTGCCCCGGAGCACGATCGGGATGAGCTGCGCCTGAATGTGGGTGGGGTGCTTGAACCCCTTGGCGTCGAGTGCCTGCTGGATCAGAGGATTGAGGCCGAGGCACTCGAACGACTGGTCTTGGGCGAAGATGTCCTGAGACCGGCGGGGGGCCTCTCCGTGCGGGATTTCCTGTGTTGTCACGAACCCTCATGGTAGCGGCGACCCGAAGCCGATACAACCGAGGCCCTTCGGAGCTCGCACGGATGCGCAGCACCAGTACGGTCACGATCCATCTTCCTTCCATCGACCGCAATGTTGCGGCGATTCGCGATCTTGTGGGTCCGTCCTGTGGCGTCTGCGCAGTGGTGAAGGCCGACGGATACGGACTCGGCGCGGGTCGGGTCGCGCAGCAACTGGCCGCCAGCGGCGTCTCGATGCTCGCGGTCTACTCGTTGGCGCAGGCGGAGTCGATCGCCGATGCCGGCGTCACGCTCCCGATGCTCGTCTTGATGCCCGTGCGCGAAGTCGAACTCGGTGGAGCGGCGCACCGGCTGCTCATTACAGGGCGACTGCACTTGACGGTCCACTCTCTCTCACATGCGCAAGGGTTGGCGGCGATGGCCGAACGCCTTGGCGGCGGACCGGTCCCGGTTCACCTTGAGGTCGACACAGGAATGTCGCGCGGCGGTTCACTGCCAGAAGACGCGGCGCGAGCCCTGGCGTTCATTGCGGGCGAGGGTCGACTCCGACTCACTGGGCTCTTCACGCACTTTTCCGACAGCCGTCTTGATCCCGAGCTGACCGCGGCCCAGTTGAACGGGCTCGATGCGCTCCTTTCGCGGTGCGCCGAGTCGATCCCCAGTGATGTCGTGATCCACGCCGCGAACTCGCACGCGCTCGCGCGCGGAGCGCGGTTCCACCGGACGATGGTGCGGGTCGGCCTCGCGTGGACCGGTCTGGCGGACCCTGGCGTTGAGGGCGTCGTGAGCTGGACCTCGTCGATCGTCCATGTGAAGGAGATCCCGACTGGAACTCCGGTCGGGTACGGGTCGAAGTGGCGCGCCGCGAGGCCAACGAGAGTCGCGGTGATTCCCGTCGGGTACTTCGACGGCTATCCACTCGGGGGCGCCGACAGCGAGAGCCGTTTCGTGTCCATCGGATCGCGCGACGCAATGGTGATCGGTGCCGTCAACATGGATCAGATCGTGGTGGACATCACTGGCATCGAGCCGTCGCGCTCCTCCGACGATGGATTCATCGGCAGGACCGTCGAGCTGTACGGTGGTGACCGAGCGAAGGGAAACTTCATCCCTCGGCTCGCGGAGGCCGTCGGCGCGCACGCCTACGAACTTCTTTGCCGCATCCACCCGAGGATTCCGAGGCAGTTCGTCGCCGCACCAACGGTGGCGCCGCGCATCGAAGCTATCCCTCCGGTGGCGGGATCCCTCCAGGGTGCGATCGCGTCGTAGCCTCCTGCGCGGATGCCGCGGCCCGGTCCATTTCGATGCGGCCCCATGCGGGGGCTGGCGAAGCAGTTCGCCTTCGTGCCCGAAGCATCGGCGCGACGGCAACTGTCGCGGATCGACGAGATGCTGGCGCGCATGACGGACTCGGACCTCGTCCCCTGGGGAGAGGTCGTGCGGGGAATCACGGGATTCGCGCCACACGCCAAGGGTGCGGCGAATGACACGCAGTTGGTCGGCGAGGCGCTGCGGCACGACCTGCGAGAACTTTCGCTCCGGCTGAGCGCGCGTGCGCCCGAGTCATCATCGGCGGCAAGCACGATTCCCGCGCTCGCGCAGTCGTGGCGGGTGAGTGAGCGCACGATTCACCGATGGCGCAGGCTTGGCCTGCTCTGCTGCATGATGCGTGCGCGCGGCACGGGTCTCACCATCGGCGTGAGGCACCGCGACGCCGATGCATTTCGAACGCGCCTTCCGCACCTCGTGCCTGCGTCAGCGCGGACCCGACTGACCGCGGCCAATCGCCGCGAAATCATTCGTCTGTCGCGGGTGGAAGGCGAACGGCGGATCACGGTCGCCGCTCGATCCATCGCCGCGAGGATCGGCGTCGGTCGTGAAAGTGTTCGGAAAATCCTGATCGAACACTCGAATCAGTCCGGTGCTGTCCCTCGTGGCCGCCCCCGGGCAAAGCCCATCGCTCGAACGATCGCGCTCGTCCACAGCTCGCGCGGGGCGGGGACATCGGCGTTGTCGAAGCGACTTTCGATCACCACAAGTTCCGCCGATCGGCTCTCTTGTACGACGAGGATCCGGGCGCTTCGGGCCATGGCCGCAGCGCTTCTGCCCGCGAACGCAGAGCGTCCAGCCAGTTTCGCTCGCGAGGATGCCCGCGAAGTGATTCTGGGGCAGTCGTCGGTGCGGACTGGGCTCATGCCGTTCGTGTCCGCGAGGCCAAGCGACTGGATTCCCCCTGCGTCGGGAACCGTCGCCACCGCCAGGGTCGCAAGCGCGCGCGTGGTCGCCTGTCGATTCCTCCTCCTTTCGGTTCAGGGACGGGTGGCGGCGCTGCCCAAGTGGGGTGCGTCTTCGAGGGTCCTCGATGAACTCGAACGCGACCTCCGGTGGGCGGCCGCGCTCGCGGGAGCGCTCCTTCGCGACGCGATGCCAGCAATGCTCGCGCGGGTGGGGAAGCGCGGCGAAGGATCGGAGAGAGTGCTCGCGGCCGCAATCGAGGAGCTTCTCCGTCTCATCGCGCACGCGCCAATCGAGCAGTTGGCCATGGGAAGAGTTCGCGTCGACCAGTCGATCGCACTCGCCGCCGACGCCGCGTTCTCTTCGGGGACGGCTCGGTCGCGGCGTGGCGCAACGACTGGTCGACCCATGCGCGATCCAATCTTGGAAGCGATGCCGTGGACTCGCATGCTCCGCGCGCTTCCCCGGCAAGTCGCGAAGGCCGGGTGCGGCGATGCGGTGGCCGCGCTCTGGACACGGCGACTTGGCCTCGACGGCAATGCACCGCTGACACTTGCCGAACTCGCCGCCGTTGAAGGAGTTTCCGTACGAACGCTCTCGGCGCGACTCTCGCGCTCGCTGCGGGCGAAGAAACAGGTTCGCTGAATCAGCGCTTCGAGAACTGGAATCGGCGACGGGCGCCGGCCTGACCGTACTTCTTGCGCTCGACCTTTCGGGCGTCGCGGGTCAGGAAGCCGTTGGCACGCAGAGTGGGTTCAAGGTTTGCGTCGTAGGACAGGAGGCTGCGGGCAAGTCCCATGAGGACCGCGCCCGCCTGGCCTGTGAAGCCTCCGCCCAAGACGCTGGCCTTGACATCGACCTTGCCCTTGATGTTGCACTTCTCAAGGACTCCGGCGAGAACCTTCTGGTCCCGGCCTTCGACGAAGAACTCCGTCATGTCTTTCTCATTGACCTGAAACTCACCGGCGCCAGCGTGAACTCGCACGCGGGCAATCGCGGTCTTGCGACGACCAGTACCCCAGTGCCAGCCTCGCGCGTCGCCGCCGCGTCGCAGGGCAGCCTTGGTGGTTCCAACAGTGGTCGCGTGGGGAGCGGAAAGTGGGGCGGTCGTCATGGATCAGGCCTTGGTGTTCAGTGTCGTCGGCTTCTGTGCCTGGTGTTCGTGCGTTGCGCCGACGAACACGCGGAGGTTTCGGGTGATGCGGCGGCCGAGCCGTCCGCGGGGGAGCATGCGAATGATCGCTTCGGTCACCATGAGCGCGGGGTCTTCCGCGCGGAGTGTGTCGTAGGTGCGCACGCGAAGGCCACCTGGGTACCCGCTCCAGCGACGCAGCGTCTTCAAGTGTCCCTTGGGTCCTGTGAGCACGATCTTCGCGGCATTCGTGACGATGATGGAATCGCCACAGAGGACATTGGGCGTGTAGTCGGGTCGGTGCTTGCCCATCAAGGCGGTGGCGACCTCTGTGGCGAGGCGCCCGAGGACTTTCCCCTCCGCGTCGACGACGCGCCATGTGGTGGGGAGCTGTCCGCTCTTGACGAATGTGGTCTGTCGGGGCATGGGTAGTTGGCCGAAGTGGCGGATTGGCAAGGCTACAGGAAGTGCCGAAACTGTCAAGGGAAGGGGTGCTTGGTAGTGTTGGAGCCATGCGAATGTCGTGGCCTTCTGTCGCGCTGGCGTGGGTCGTGATTCTCGCCTGTGTCGGGCTCAAGTTCAGTCTCGGCGAGGCGGACGCTCCGGTTACCGAGCCCGAAGTTGCCGCGGAGATCGTCCAGGCGGAGGCGGCCCATGCACCGGAAACCCCGTGGGCGGGGTTCAAGACCATCATGACCGCCCGGATGGTGCTCTTGATGGAAAAGGTCGACGCCATGAACCCGCAGGCGCAGGGAATGGGAGTGAAGGCGCAGCTTGAGCCACTGATGAAGTCCGAGTGGCCTTTCGATCGGATCGTGGCAGCGGCGCTGTTGGCGCGCACCGGGAACTACGACAAGGCGCGCGAAGTGGCCGCCGATGCGATCTCCCGCGCTGAGGCAATGGCGGCGAACGACCATCGCGAAAGTGTGGTGGCACTCGCGCAGTCTGTCGGCCGCGTCGTTGACGCGATCACGCCCGAATCCGCGGGGAGCGTCGATGTCGCCTTCGCGGATCGCGAGGTCATCAAGGAGAGATTGGGATGGATTGGCGACCTGCTTCTGTCGAGGGCGACGACCGATCCCGTCATCGAGGCCGAGGTCAGCGCCATCCCGATGACGCTCGGGCTCGCCATCGGCGCGTTTCTGCTCTTTGCAGGCGTCGCCGGAATCGTCGGATGCGTGTGGCTCGGCGTGCTGGTGGTGCGAGCGAATCGCCGTCGCCTTGAGTTGTCATGTCAAGGGGCGTCGCGCGGCGGAGCCTCGATCATCTGGATCTTCGCGGGGTGGTTTGCGATCACGCTCGGCATGGCATGGGTCGCCGATGAAGTCCTCGATGTCGAACGGTCACTGTCGGGAAGCATGGGGCTCATGCTGCAGATCGCCGCCATGGCCTTGCCGATGATCGCGCTCGGAATCCCAACGCTCTCGGGCGTGTCGTGGTCGCAGACCCGACGCGACATCGGTCTCCATCGCGGCGCGGGACTCTGGCGCGAGGCCTGTCACGGGCTCCTCGTGTACGCGACGGCAGTCCCGCTCTTGGTGATCGGCGTCACGATCGCGATCATCATGTCGGCGGTCGCTGGGGGAGGCATCGAAGAGGCGAGCCATCCCATCCAAGAGGCGATGGCCAACGGCGACGCGGCGCAACGGGCGATCCTCTATGTGATCGCGGCGATCCTCGCGCCTCTGATTGAGGAGATTCTCTTCCGAGGCGCGCTCTACCGGCACCTGCGCGAACTCACGCAGGCGTGGGGTGCCCCCGCGAGCATCGCGGTCGGCGCGCTGGCGTCAAGTCTCATTTTCGCGGCGATCCATCCGCAGGGAGTCTTCTTCATTCCGATTTTGGGCTCGCTTGCCGTGGCGTTCTGTCTCGGCCGCGAGACACGCGGCAGCCTCATCGCGCCGATGGTCGCGCACGGGTTGAACAACGCCATCATTCTGACGGTCGGCATCTTCGTGGCGGGTTGACCGCGGCGCC
>SYGQ01000123.1 GCA_005799475.1 Planctomycetia bacterium
AGCGCCGGATCCTGCGCGACCAACCACTCGCGGAAGTAGATCGCGGCGCCGGTGGGTTGCGGGTCTGAGATCCCCATGCGCTCGTCGACGCTCATCGACCAACCCGGAGGAAGGTCGTGCACTTCAAGCGTTGCCGCATCGAGCGCTGTGAACTCTTCCATCGGCTCCGCGAGCACGATGTCGAAGGACCCTTCACGCGCGACGAGCGCCGACACGGGAAGCAGGACCCGCTCGAACGATCTCGGGGGCGCGTAGACACCGCTGAGGACGCCCGCGCCGTCTTGCGACACCGACGCGAGATAGCCGAGCCCAGCGACCCCGAGACAGTCTGTGACGAATCCCATGCGAGTGCCATCCCACGCGAAGATCACCGGGCAGCTCGAGATCTGCCGCTGGGTTTCGACCACCGTCCTTGCGCCGGGCTTGATGTCGCGCTCTGTTTGCAGGACGCCATCTGGCCACTCGATCGACAGGAAGTCCGCGCTCGGTGCCGCAGTGTTGGGCGCGGCACCCAACCCGATGACGCATGGATCCGTCGACTGTCCGAGAAAGGAATCCCACGGCAGTGCCGCGAAGGGCACCCACGACGAACCCACGCGAGCCACACCTGTTGTCCCGATGCCGCTGGCGTTCGAGCGCATCTGTTGCGACGGATCGACGCGGCCACGAAAGCTGATCGTCGCCACCGGTGCGCGCGTGGCCGTCGGAAACGCCGCCCTGAGATCGCCCGCCACGAGGATGACCCCGGTGCCGTTGACGATGGTCGCCTGACCCGGTTCGTACTCATTCGCGGCGGATCCGTTGAGCGAACCCATCGGCTCGGCATCCTCGCCGAACAGCCGGATTTCTGGCAGTTCGCTCCCGAAGCCCGAGAAGATCGAGTCTCGAAACATGCCTCCCACCATGATGAGCGGCTTGCCCTCGCCGGTCACATCCGCCGCGGCGAGCGCGACGATGTGACCGATTCTCCGGCGGCCAATCTCTCTTGGTGCCGCGCGGCCGAACTGCCAGACGACGAGGTCGTGCGTCGGCGACATCCCGCCTCCGGAGCGTTCGGCAGCCGCGATGAGCGGTGCGCCATCGCTCGCGCGCGCGAACGAAACGGCCGCCGCGATTCCGTGCATCTCAAAGGCCGCGTAGATCGGGTCACGCCTCCACGCCCAGAGCCGATCATTGATCACCACAGCGCAGCGGGAATCCACGCCGTCGCGGCTGATGGCGACGAGATCGAGATCGCCATCAAGGTCGAGGTCGCGCACAACGACCTGCGTCGTCGGAGACCCTTCGTCGGTCAGAATGTCGCGCCGCTCCCAGGTCCCATCGAGCCGGTTGTAGAGAATGGCGACTGTGTTCGGGAGAGCGCCCGTGCGCTCTCCCGCCACCGCGAGGTCAAGGTCGCCGTCGTGATCGAGGTCCGCGATGACGAGCGCTTTGTCTCGGGCCCGCGCCGCGTCACCGAATGTTCGTTCCGTCCACGATCCTGCTTCGTCCTGATGAAACCACACGGCCCGGTGGGCGTCGGAGCTCTGAAGATGCTCCGTCAAGACGAGATCATCGCGACCGTCGTTGTCGAGATCGCCGATCTTCACGCTGTCGACGAGGCCTTCCCGGAAGATCGTCCTCGAAGGATCGACACGCCACGATCGTTGTGACTCGCCGATGAGCGCAACGATGGCGACGGGCCCAGACTGTGGCCGACCGAGCCAGAGGAAGTCCGTGAGGCCGTCTTGGTTCAAGTCGGGCGCCCCCAGCATCTGCGTTGGCACCAGTCCTTGGGGCCAGTTCGCCACGGTCATCGACCCCCACGGTGCGAGGATGGGGCCGTCACCGCGAGCGACTTCCGCCACCGGCATGATGGGCAGTACGACCTCGGCCAGCGCGCCCATCCGCGTGTACTTGAACTGCGCCAGATGCGATCGGGGATTGTCGGCCTGCGCCTCGAATTCTTGGAGCCACTTCGCGGCGGCCTCGGCGTGACCCTCGCGCACCTCGCAGCGCTCAAGTCCCACGAGCGCGCTGCGGAGATACGGGTCAAGCGCGATCGACTTCGCGTATCCCGCACGCGCCGCGGCGAGGTCGCCCTTGGCCTCAAGGCACTGCGCCCTGTAATAGTGCAGGTGCGCATCGGTGCCGTGCGTCGCTGCGATGCCATCGAGCAGTGCAAGCGCCCTCTCGTGCCGACCCGCGAAGAGATCGGCCATCGCCGTGCAGTAGGTGGCGCGGCCACCCACCACCGGATCGTCACGCAAGGGTGCGAAGAGAATGAGCGCCTCATCCTGTGCGCCCTCGCGCGTCGAGTTGAGTCGCGCGATCGCGTGGTCGAGCTTCGCGATCGCACTCGATTGATCGGCTTCGATCGCGCGCGTGAACGCCTCTTCGGCCCTGTCGAAATCGAACTCTCCCATCGCTGCCGCGCCCTCATTCAGCGCCGCGAGGCAGTCAGGTGCCAGTGGCGCCTCGTCCGGCGACACTTCCGAGCACGAAGCGACCAGCACCGCGACCAACGGGATCGACCGCAGCGCCTGCGGGATCCTCACGGGCGAGCCTGCGCGTCACGAATGCGCTGATTGCACGACTCGACTGTGATCTCGCCGCGTGCGCGCGCGAGGTGCGGGACCGAGAGGTATGTGTACGCCTCAGACCTCAGATGCGAGCGCATGTCGTGGCCCCGACGGCGCGCGCGCGCATCGCGAAGCGCGTCAATGTCGATGGGTCCAACGACGATTTTCTCGCCCGGACCCGGATCGGCCTGCGCGAGGACTCGTCCGTCAAAGTCGACAATCATCGATCCGCCGGGCCAGGAGAACGGCGGGTAGTCCTGAAAACTCGCGCCTTGATTGGCGGCGACGACAAACGCCGTGTTCTCCGCGGCGCGGGCGCGGTTGAACAGCGTCCACCAGTCCATCGGCGGCGTGGCTCCCCACGGATCCATGTACGCGCTCACGCGGATTGCGACCTCGCAGCCATTGAACGCCAACTGCCGGATCGCCTCCGGGAAGAGCCAGTCGTAGCAGATCGCGCAGCCGAGGTTCCCGATCTCTGTGCGCGCAACGGGAAACATCTCGGCCGGATCGATGCCAACATCATGCGGAGACGCGTGCACTTCCCAAGGGATCCACGGATTGACCTTGCGATATCGGCTCAAGATGCCGTCGGGGCCAATCAAGAGCGTTGTGTTGAAGAGCACATCGGGATGCTCGGCGTCGGACTCGATGAAAGTGCCCGTCTGGATGAACACGCCGAGCTTGCGGCA
>SYGQ01000124.1 GCA_005799475.1 Planctomycetia bacterium
ACTGGATGACCGCCGTTGTCGGCAAGAAGACCCATCGAATTGGCAACGATCGCCTTGCAGGAACTGCGCCACGCCGTCGGGTCGATCCAGAGGCGACCCAAGCGGACCGCAAACTGGACGGCGTCGGGCATGCCGACGAAAGCTGGCCTCCGAGGGGCGCGTGGTTGCCACGAGGGACAACCCGCTTCATCGACGAGCGCGCCGAAACGCGCCGCGATTGTCGCGGGGGCGTCGGTCTTGCGATAGCCCTCCACGGGTGCACGCAGGCGACGACTCATGCGCGCGAGGATGTCGACCGCACGGTCCTCGGTGTTACCGCCGAGGCGGATCACCGCAGGGATATCAAGGTCGAGTTCCCAGAATGCCTTCGCGAGACCATACGCCGACCAGAACTGCTCTTGACTTGCGACGCCCGAGCCAGAGCCGAAGTATCCGACGAGGTTGGGCTGCGTGAGGATGATCCGACTTGCGCGATACACCTTTGTCGCCGAAGGATTGCCGCTCGTGTCGGTGAAGTTGGCGATCGTGAATCCGGCGTTGACGATCGCGTCCATGGACATCATCGAGCCGCCGCCGCCAGCACCGTGGAATCCGACGAGTCCCTTCGAATCGCGTGACGCCTCAGTCGCCAACTGCGCGAAGTAGAAGGTGCCTCGATGATCGGCTTGCTCCGCCGCGTACGCCACGCGCTCGAGCGCCGTGGGGGGGTGATCGAACTCGCGCGCAATCTCGATGCCAAGTTCCGGGTGCCGCGCGACCGCGTAGTCATCGATCGTGACGCGGCAGTCGGCAGCGACGATGAGGCCTTGGGCATTGATCACGAGCGGATTGATTTCAAGCGAGCGCGCTTCGACCGCGCGCGCCGCAGCGAAGAGGTTGCGAATCGCCGCGTCAAGTGCCTCGGTCTGCGCCACAGGCAGTCCACAGGCCGCGAGGGCATCGCCGAGCGCCTTCGCGTCGGGACCGCTACGGGCGTCACAGGGAATTCGTCGCGTCGACGCAGCGCGCTCCTCGATCCCGCTGCCGCCGCCGTCGGCAAAAATGATGACGGGCGCGCGCGCGGCATCGTCGATCGCCAGCGAAAGGAAAAACTCCCGCGCGATCGCGATCTTCTCTTCAACGAGGACACACTCGACCGGGAACTGTCCGACCTTCATCGCGAGCATCCGCGCTGCGTGCGCTTTGGCCTCGTCGGCCGAGGCGGCGAAGGCGACACCTCCGATCGCAGCGCGGCCGGTCGTCCACGCCTGAATCTTGATGACCACAGAGCCGCCAACGCTGATCAGTTCGGTCGCGGCTGCGGCAGCGTCCTCGACACTCCACGCAGCCCTTCCCTTGGGCACACGAAAGCCATGCCGCGAGAGGATCGCCTTGCCTTCGAATTCATGAAGTCGCGCCATGAGTCGGGCATCCTAGTGGAGCCCACCCCAGCCGACTCACGCGGTCCGTGGTGGCTCGGGGCGCTTCGTCACGGGAAGGATCCGCGCGAAGCCGAGTGCTCGCCGCAGGTCCGCGAGCTGTCCCGCGTGGATGCCGTTGTGGATCGCCACGCGGCCGATGATCGATTGGATCGGATGCGCTGTGCCACCCCAGTCGACTGTCCCCGCGAGTTGCGTTGGATCCATGCGCTCGATGGTCAACGCGAGCGTCTCAGTGGCGGCCTCGATCACGGCACGGCCTCGCGCCAGCGACGGGTAGTGGGCCGCCTCCGAGGATGGCGTCGAATCCTTTGCGATGTCTTCAACGAAGAACCTAGTGACGGATCCGCCCGCACCGGCCGACCAGTCTCCGAGCTCGAAGTCCCTCGGTGAGGGTTCGGGTCCCCCGAGCATGTGCGCAAGGCGCGCCATGGTGAAGGCGCAGTGGCCAAGCGTCCAGATCGGATGGTTGGGGAGGTTCGGTTTCTGGGTGGCGCGGTTTTCCTCGTGAAACCCGTCGAGGAACCGCGTCAGGAGTGGCGCGCTCTCGCGGACCAGGCGCGCGAGCGTCCCGTTCACAGTGCGGTCCGCCTCGGTCATGGCGGGGAGTCTCTCAACTTGCCGTGAAATCCGCAATCTCGCCTTGCCTTGATGGGCAGGCAATTCCACCCTCACCTTGCAATGGAAAAGCACCAGGGTCCAAAGTCAATTCATCGAGTTCTCATCGCCGCCTTCAGCCTCTTTGTGGGGATTCTGCTGGCGCGCGCGATGGGATTCTGAAGCCGCGGCGTCAGTTGGTGACGCTACGGTCGACCGACACGGTTGTCACAAGGGTGAGGCGGTCTGTCTGACCAGTCGAGAAGATCCGGATCGCCTGATGGTGATCTGGGGGTCCAAGCTTGTCGGCCTGCTCCACCTGGTCGATCTCAATGGGCGAGTCGGACTCGATGCTGACGCTAGTCCCGGGCCAAGTGACAGTCCAACGGGTCCCAGACCCTGAGATGGTGACGCGGTCGATGCTGCCCGTATGGAATCGGTAGAACTCGCTGCCGCTCCCTGCGGTCTGTGAGAGCCCGACCTGATCGGTGATCTTAAAGGTCCCGGTCGTCGCCGTTGTGCTCCAGGTCACATTCCTTTGGCAGTTGGCACCGACATACGCGGTGGACATGTCGATGTCGATGTCACCGCCGGCCGCGTCGAGCGCATGGATGAACATCGGGACATCGACCGGCCGACTGGTTGGGTCGACGCCGCCGATCTGCATCACATTTGAACCGCCGGTTCCAGCGTAGCCGAGCGTGTACTCGGCCGATCCGTACTCGGTGGTGCCGCAGTTGCTCATCACCACACGGTTGCCGCAGTGGATCGACAGGTGCCCCTGTTCGCGTCGTCCATGCCCCTCCACCGTCGTGCCACCCTTGAGCCAGAGAGCGAGTGCGGTCTGAGGCGCTTCGATTGGTTCAAACGCTGTGCGCCACATCACGAGTTGGAGCGCCGGGAAATACGCGGCGAGAGGAAGTCGCGCCTGCGCAGGCACCGAGCTTGAGGCGAGGTAGTCCGCGTACCGCAGTGCGTCGAGTGATCCGATGGACTTGGGAGACGGGTAGAAGAACCGCATCGTGGCGACGGCATCGTCCTCACCAGACGCCATCGCGGCCTCAGCGAACGACGAGTAGGGAACGGTGAAGCAATAGTCGGGGAGGAACGACTGTCGGTTGTCGCTGCAATTGACGACCATGGCGCCGGGCATATGCATTTGCGCGAACCAGCGCCAGTTGTTCTTGGCGAATGGAGTCCCTGAGGCGCGCGTGTCGCCAATCTCGCGCATGTCGCCGATGGCCTCGTGCACCATCCCCATCGTGGCTTGGGCATAGGCGAAGCCCTCAAGGAACTCACCCGCGCTGCCGTTGACTTTCAGGCTCGCGACGAGATTCTCGACGCCGAGGTTGTACGCCGGAAGGAGGTTCGGGTCGCCAAGGAACAGCGTGGCCTCGATGAGCGCAAGGTTCACCTCGATCCACTGGTTTGATCCGACCGCGCGAACCCGCGCGAACCACCCCCGTTTGTCGCGCCAGTCCTCGCAGATGCGCCGGACCTCATCGCGAATCTGTTTTTGGATGCGTTCCCGAAGTTCGGTCGGAACCAAATCACCCATCACCGATGACATGGTGACGATGCCTCGGATGCCCCAAGCCGTCGCGAGCCAAACGCCCTCTCCACCGGCGACGACGGGAACATTCGGGTCGTAGAGCTCGGCACCTGGTCGCTGGAGCGGCACGAATGTCGTGAAGGCGTCCAGGATGGCGTTGACTTGTGCGATGCGTGCTGGGTCCTGGGTGTCGCGGGCAACGACCGCAAGGATCACGCCACTGCGCGCGAGCCAACTGGTCTGCGTGCAATCAACCTGCGCGAGCGCGAAGGCCTCGCGGCGATCGGGGAGCGTGTCCTGCACGCGCGCCTCGATGAGGGCCGCTGGGATCTCCGCCAGCGACATCGGCCGGTGGTACATCATCGGATCGGCAAAACCCGGATTCGAGGACATGACGCGCAGATCGGCGAGCATCTGGCGCATCGACGCATTGGACGAGGAACGCTGGATCAGCCCGAGCCAATCGGTGCCCGAAAGCCGGAGTTCGCCGGTCCATGGCGGCAGACGCTGGCCAGGTATCGCGTCGAGCGCGGCGTTCGCCGCGGCGACCGTCAGGAGCGTGCCCTCAGGGATCACGGCTGCGGCTGGCGGAAGTGTGGCGGGATCAGCCCCGGGGGGCGCGGCGCCGCCGGCGAGCAGAGCGTTCAACTCACTCGCGCTCATGTTCCCTGAAGTGAAATCAGCGATTCCCTTGGCGACTTCGGCATCGCTTGCGACCTTGGGTGGCGCCGACGGCGTCGTGGCGGGTGGTGGGGGCACCTGAGCATCGGGGCCGGTCGTAGCGACGCCCTTGGCATCGGCGACCATCGAGTCGGGCGACGGCCGGGCGATCGTGGCCGTCCTCGTGTCGCCAGTCTTGCCCGTCTGCGTCACGCCGGTGACGGTCTTGGACTCGGCGGGGCGCGCGGGCGGGGTCACATTGACCGTGGAAGCCTTGGCGACCGTCGGTCCGGCGACTTTGGCACCCGATGATGTCGGTGTCGATG
>SYGQ01000125.1 GCA_005799475.1 Planctomycetia bacterium
CTCAGTCCAAATCTCCCCAAATATAGCGGGACGGCGTCCCATCGGTACACGCTGTGTGTCATTCGGCCGCTTGTGCGGCTGCTGCTTTGGACGGTGCACCGTGCGCGCGTGGACGGCGGAAAACTCCCGGCCTCCGGTGGGCTCATCGTGATCGCGAACCATGTCTCTGGGATCGATGCCCTCCTTCTCCAAACATGGTGCGCGCGACCGATCCGCTTCCTCATGGATCGTGCGCAGATGCACCCCATCGCGGGCTGGCTGTGGCGGTTGCTGCGCATCATCCCCGTGGACGACGCGGGAGGTTCCTCCACGCTGCGCGAATCGCTGCGCGAACTCGCTCAGGGCGGCGTCATCGGCATTTTCCCGGAGGGGCAGATCGCCCGTCCGCCCGGGCGGATTCAAGTGTTCCGGCCCGGGCTCGCTGCCCTCGCACGCAAGACGCGCGCGGCGGTTGCGGTCTATGTCATCGATGGCGTACCACCGTGCGGCAATCCATTCGTGAGCCTGTTTCGCCCCAGCCGTGCCCGCATGCGACTCGTGATGGTGATGGTTCCACCGCTTTCGGCGGAGGAAGACGAGCCGTGGACCCTCTCTCTGCGCGAGGCGATGGGCGAAGCGCTCAGAGTGCCGGTGGATACCCTGCCTTCGGGATGATCACCCGAATCGAAGGAACGCTCGAGTCGGTGCACACCGCGCATGTCGTCGTCGCCACTGG
Source organism: Planctomycetia bacterium (assembly GCA_005799475.1). Taxonomy (GTDB): domain Bacteria; phylum Planctomycetota; class Phycisphaerae; order Phycisphaerales; family SM1A02; genus F1-60-MAGs104. The sequence continues at coordinate 716 of SYGQ01000125.1, forward strand.
GAACCTTGCGTACGAAATCTTTGTCCCCAGCGCGCTCATCGCGGAACTTCACTCGCGCAAGGGGGAGCGCGTTGTCTTCCACACGCTGCACTACCTCGAGTCGCAGGGACAGGGCGCGAGTTTCTGGCCAAAGTTGGTGGGATTCGCGACAGTGGAAGACCGTGAGTTCTTCGAACTCGTCACCAGCGTGAAAGGGATCGGCGTGCGCCGTGCGCTGCGCGCGCTGACGATCCCGTTCCCACGAATCGCTGAGGCGATCCTGATGAAGGATCTCGCGATCCTCACCAGCCTCCCCGAGATCGGGCGCAAGACGGCGGAGACGATGGTGGTTGATTTGCGCGAGAAGGTCGAGCGCTTTGCCTCGCCGATGCCCGGCGTGGCAACGGCCGACGCATCTGCGGCGCCCGGCAAGGGCACGGCGAAGCGAACGACGCCGCCGCCCGCGACGACGATCGGGAGCGGACTCAATGCGGCCACCGTCCTCGATGCCGTCAATGTGCTCGTGCAACTTGGCGAGAGCCGAGGCGACGCGCGCCTCCTCATCGACAAGGCCATCGAACGGGATCCGGCCATCGGCGGGGCCGACGGACTCGTGTCGGCGGCACTCGCATGCAAGGGAAGCCGATGACTGACCATCGATGCGCCATGATCATGGCCGGCGGCTCGGGAACGCGGCTGTGGCCGATGAGCCGGCTCGCGCGTCCCAAGCAGATGATTCCGTTCATTGATGGCGAGTCGCTCCTCGCACTCGCAGGGCGGCGACTCGATGGGATCGTCGACCCCGCAAATCGGCTCGTGTGTGCGGCGAGAGAGTGGGAGCCTGAAGTGCGGCGCGCCGTTCCGCGCCTCGCGAAGGACGGCTTCCTCGGCGAACCGACCGCCCGCGACACGCTCAACGCGGTCGGCCTCACCGCGGCCGTTCTCGCGGCGCGCGATCCGGAGGCGGTCTTCATGGTGATGACAAGCGATCACCTCATCGACCCTCAACCCGAGTTCGCCAAGTGCGCGGCGCTTGGCTTCGCGCTCGTCGAGGCCGATCGGCGGCGGTTCGTGACCTTCGCCATCACGCCAACGCACGCGGCAACTGGGTACGGATATGTCGAGCGCGGCGAGGGGATCGCTGGTTTCGCAGGGGCGTTTCGTGCGAAGCGCTTCCACGAGAAGCCCGACCTCGCGCGCGCGATGGAGTACATCGGCAGCGGGTCCTTCGGTTGGAACAGTGGCTTGTTTGTCTTTCACGCGGGTGAGTTCATGGACGCGCTCGCGCGGCACCATGCCGACACAGCGCGCGGGCTCACGAAGATTGCCGCCGCGTGGGGCAAGCCCAGCGGCCCGAGAGTCATCGACGAGATCTATCCCTCGCTGAAGAAAATCAGCGTCGATCACGGACTCTTGGAGCCCGCCTCGCGCGACGATCGCGTGGCGGTCTGCGTGATTCCGATGTCGGTGTCGTGGCGCGATGTCGGCAGCTGGCCCGCTTTCGGCACGACGCTCGACGCTGACGCCTCGGGCAATCGCACCTCGGCCCTCACGCACCTCGATGCCGCGCGCAGGAACATCATCGTCAGCGATGATCCGCGCCATATGATCGCGGCCGTCGGCGTCGAAGGACTTGTCATCGTTCACACACGCGACGCGACGCTCGTCTGTAGGGCGGAAGATGCCGAGCGCGTCAAGGAGCTTGCGGCAGGGATGCCCGTTGACTATCGATAGGAGGGCCTATGCGGTATCTCGCGATCGATCTCGGGGACAAGCGCACCGGCGTGGCGTGCGGCGACGACATCCTGCGACTGCCCAGCCCCGTCGAGGTCATCGAAGCGTCAACGACTGAGGCGCTGCTGACACGACTCGAAAAGGTCGCGCGCGAGTACGGCCCTGATGCGCTCGTCGTCGGCCTGCCGCGCAACATGGCTGGCCCTGCCGGGCCGCGCGCCACGAGCGCACGCGCGTTCGCCGAGGTGTGCGCGGCGCGGCTTGCGATTCCGGCGTTCATGCAGGACGAGCGACTCACAAGCTTCGCCGCCGAGGGGGCCCTCAACCGCAGCGGGAAGACCCACGGTCAGAAGAAGCGCATCCGCGACGCGCTTGCGGCGTGCGAACTCTTGAAGGACTATCTCGGCGCAGCGCCGCCGTCGTGAATGCGCCCCAACCCCGCGGTTACGGGCAGATTGTGTGCCCTAGGGC
>SYGQ01000126.1 GCA_005799475.1 Planctomycetia bacterium
CTGCAGCAGCATTTGCTGGTCAGGCTCGAGAACACACTTTCGCTTGAGCGCAGCATCGAGTTCATCAAACAACTGTTTCGCCTGCCGACCACCTTCTTCGGTCAGCGCTATCCGGGCGATATCGCGGAGCGTGTCCAGAGCAATGACGGCGTGGCCTCACTGCTCGCGTCGAAATTTGCTCCGGCGATCGTGCAAGTGCTCACGCTCATCGTGTTCCTTGTGGCCATCGCGTCGATCAGCTTGCTGATGGCTGGGATCGCGCTCGTGGCAGTGACAGCAACACTCAGCATGCTGGTGCTCGTGGCACGAGCGCGTGTCGATCAAGCGCAGTCGCTCTCGCAGCAAGAGGGCGTGAAGCAGGGCGCCATCATCGCGGGCCTTCTGACGCTCGAATCACTCAAGGCCGGAGGACGCGAGGCCGACTTCTTCGGCCGTTCCATGGGATTCGCCGCGCGGGTCAGTACGGCGCAGCAACGGGCGAGTTTGCTTTCGAATGCGATCAGTGTCATCCCCGCGTGGTTCCAGGCCCTCGTCGTCTCCGTCCTCGTGCTCTCCTTCGGCGGCTGGCAAGTGATGGAGGGGCAACTTTCGATCGGCATGCTGCTGGGACTGCAGATCCTCCTCGTCGGATTCATGTCGCCAGTGACGCAATTGGCGGAACTCCTCAAGGAGATCCAGACGGTGCGCGCCGACTTAGGTCGCCTCGACGATGTGATGTGCCACGCGACCGATCGGTTGGCGATCGATCCCACCACCGACGATGCGCAGGAGATTGAGTACGCAGGGGGCGCACTCGAACTCCGCGGGGTCACTTTCGGCTACGGGCATGGCCAGCGCCCGCTTCTCGCTGACTTTTCGTTGCGGGTGCCGCCGGGAGGTCGCGTGGCTCTCGTGGGTGGGACTGGATCGGGAAAGTCGACCGTGGCGCGGCTTGCTTCGGGGTTGATCGACCCATGGGAAGGCGAAGTCCTCCTCGATGAAGTTCCGCTGCGCGACATTCCGCGCCATGTTCGGGCGTCAACCGTGGCCACGGTGTTCCAGCGTTCAGCGTTCTTCGAGGGGTCAGTACGCGAGAACCTCTCGATGTGGAATCCGGACATTCCGGAGCAGTGGATGTCCGAGGCGCTCGACGACGCGCAACTGAGCGAACTGCTCGCAGGGCGAGGAGGGCTTGATCTTCAGGTCGCCGAGGGCGGATCCAACTTCTCCGGCGGCGAAGCCCAGCGGCTCGACATCGCACGGGCACTCTCGCGGCGCCCCGCGGTTCTCATCTTGGACGAAGCGACGGCCGCGCTCGACCCTGTCACCGAACTTGCGCTCGACGCGGCCCTGCGTCGGCGAGGCGTGACCTGCCTGGTAGTGGCGCACCGACTCAGCACGATCCGCGATGCGGACGAAATCATCGTGATGAGCGGGGGCGTCGTCGCCGAGCGTGGGACGCATGACCAGTTGCTCGCGAAGGGTGGCGCATACTGCGCGCTCGTGGCGGGGGAGGATGCATCGTGAGCGCACCGCTCACACCCTCGAGCGTGATTGCGGCCGCGCGCGAAGTTGGTGGGGCCAGCGTGATTGTCGATCGTCGACGCGCGATCGAAGGCGAGTCGCTCGTGGACACCCTCGTGGTGGTGCAGGGGGCGCTCGTCGTCTTCTCGCATCGACCGAGCCACGCGCGGCGCCACCGTGTGGGGATACTGGATGAGGGGTGTGCCATCTCGGGTCCGCTAGATCGAATCGAACTCGTCCCCATGTCAGAGTGCGAGTGCGTGCGCGTGAGCGCGAGCGCGAGTGCGCGCCTCGCAGACGGATCAGACTCCGCGAGGAGCCTCATCGCTGGTCTCACGCGCACCCTCGTGGCGTGTGGGAGCACGATGCCGCCGAAGGCGACACTTGGCGCGGCTCGCGAGCGATGCGCCGGCGAACTGGTTCGTCGCGGCCACGCCATCGCCGAGGGCGCCTTCTCTCGGCATCTGCGTCGGCTCGTGAGCACCGCGGGCGCGTCGCTGACATTTGACGATCGGATCCGATCGATGGTCGCGCGCGGGGCCGTCCCCAGTTGGCGCGATCTTCCCGATGAGCGGCTGCCCCCAGTCGTGCGGGCGTGCATGCAGATCGCGCTGCACATGGGATGCGATCCCGCCGTCGTACCCACGAGGCTGCCGCGCGATGCCACGAGGCGCCCAGAGCAGGTCTTTGCGCATGTCGCTGGACTCGGGATTCGACCGGTCTTCCTCGACCCAGGATGGTGGCAGAGCGGTGTCGGCTCACTGCTTGCGTTCCGCACTGAGGACCAAGCGCCGGTGGCGCTGATCCCGACGGACCGTGGGTTCGTTGCGTTCATCCACTCGGCGGGGGCCACCCAAGGTCCGGTGACCGTCGATGCGCAGTTCGCTCGCGGGCTCTTGGTGCAGGCGTCGCAATTCCATGCCACGCTGGGTCCGGGCGAAACATCGATGGCGCGATTCCTGAAGTTCGCGCTGCGCGGGTCCGAGCGCGACTATCTGAAAGCACTCGTCGTGACTGGCATCGCGACCACAGTCAATCTTGCCATTCCCATCGCGACGGGCATTTTGGTCACGCATGTCCTCCCGGGAAGCAATCGCCTCGCGCTGTTGTTCATGGCGATGGTCCTCTTTGGGACGACGCTCACTGCGGCGGCGTGCAGTTTCGTCGTCTCAAACCTCCTTCTCCGTGCGGAGACTCGACTCGGGAGCCGCGCGCTCGCGGGTGTTCTTGATCGCTGCCTCAAGTTGCCCGTGCAGCGGTTCCGCGAGTTCAGCAGCGGCGATCTTGCGGACCGGATTCTGGCGGTCGGTGACTTGCAAGGTGTGCTCTCCGGGTCGGCGGTCTCCGCCATCATCGCCGGGTGCTTCTCGGTGGCGTATGTGGCTGTGATGGTGTGGGTGAGTCCGGAGGCGGGCATGGTCGGAGGGGGACTGATGCTGCTCGCGGTCCTTGTGAGCGTGCTCCTGAGTCTCTCGCGAGCCCGACTGACCGCGACGATCCTCGACGGCCAAGGTCGTCTCTCGAGCATGGTGCTGCAGTTCATCGGCGGCGTCGACACCATCCGCAGCGCCGCCGCCGAGCAGTTCGCGACCCTCCGCTGGCTGCATCGGTTCAAGGGAGTGCGAGACGCAGCGATGCGGATCCGTCGCCTTGATCTCATGTTCGACATCTTTGCTTCGGCGTTTCCGATGATGTGCATGGTGGTGTTCTGGGTGATGTTTCTCCCGACCGCGACGCTCTCGACCATCGCCCAAGAGCAGGGGCCTGGCGCATCCTCGCGCGTCGCGGAGTATCTCGTCTTCAACAGCGCGTTCGTTGCCGCGCTGTACGCGCTTCTCGAACTGGGTGAGCGACTCGGCGACCTCGCGTCGCTCAGGTCGACACTCGGTCGTATCAAGCCGATCCTTGATGCGAGCACTGAACGGATGGGCGATCGCGAGCAACCGGGGACACTCAGTGGGCAGGTGAGGCTGGTTGATGTGAGATTCTCCTACCCCGGGCAGGCCAACGAGGCGCTCTCAGCCGTCAACATCTCCATCGAGGCGGGCCAATGCGTTGCGATTGTCGGTCCGAGCGGGAGCGGGAAGTCCACCCTGCTCCAGCTCCTTCTTGGGATGCGGGATCCGAGTTTGGGCGTTGTGCTCTTCGACGGCAAGCCGCTCGAACGGCTCGATCTCGTGGCGGTTCGTCGGCAGATCGGTGCGGTCGTTCAGAGCACACGCATCGTCCCGGGTTCAATCCTCGACAACATCGTCGGGAGCACGCTCTTTACGGCGAAGGACGCGGAACGAGCCATCGCGGCGGCAGGCTTCGCCGACGAGGTCGATGCGATGCCCATGGGGGTTCATACCTATGTCACCGACCAAACACTCTCGGGTGGGCAGGTGCAAAAACTCATGATTGCCCGCGCGCTGGTCACGAAACCAAAGATTCTGGTGTTCGACGAAGCCACCAGTGCGCTCGACGAGGTCTCTCAGGCTCAGGTCGTGGCCAGCCTTGAGGCGCTCAAGGCGACCCGTCTCATCGTGGCGCATCGCCTGAGCACGATCCGCCGCGCGGACACGATCTATGTCATGCAGGGTGGACGCGTCGTGCAGTCTGGCACATTCAAGGAACTTGTCTCATGCGGAGGGTTGTTCCGCGACATGGCCCGCCGACAGTTGATCGACTCAGAGATGCCCGAGACGATCTAGCGCTCGCTGGAAACAAAAAAGCAGTCGGTGACCGCCCAGGAGCAGGTGCGGTCACCGACTGCGTATGGTCCAAATCGCAGAAGCGATCGAATGTCTAGCAGGACCTGGCTAAGGGATCCTTAGCGCTTCGGTGTGCGGGATTGACGCGCGGCGGTGGAGTTGCGCGCGACGCGGCTTCGACCGCCTCCGCTTGCAATCTCAAGTTCCGCATCGCTCAGTCGCGCCGACTTTCCGGTGGTCTTTGTCGCCGTGGACTTGTTCGCTGGCTTCTGTGACATGGATGTTCCTTAAAAAGCGTGCTCGAGGGCCGGGTCACGCACCCGATCCCATCTCACGCGGAAACCATACGATAGTGGTCCACGCGCGCAAGTGCCTAGGAGCATTTCATGCAAAAAGACATCGACCTTGGCGCGCTGACCGTTGGAGTTGTGGGGGCGACGGGAGCCGTCGGCGCCGAGTTCTTGGCCTTGATCGCGGCGTCCCCGGGTCGACCCTGCAGACTTCGGCTCTACGCAAGCGAACGAAGCGTGGGCCGTCGCCTGATCGTTCGAGGCGACGAGGTGCCCATCGAAGCGCTCGCCACCGGCTGCTTCGACGGCGTGGACATTGTGTTCTTCTCGGCCGGCAAGGCGATCGCACGCCAGTGGGCACCGGAAGCGCTGCGCGCCGGGGCTTGGGGCGTTGACAACTCGAGCGCATTCCGGATGGATCCCGCCGTGCCGCTCGTCATCCCCGGCGTGAACAGCGACGCGATTGACTCGTGCCGTGAACCCTCCATCGTGGCGGTGCCCAACTGCTCGACGATCATCGCACTCGTTGCAGCAACGCCGCTGCACCGCGTGGCCGGGGTCAAGCGCATGGTGGTCGCGACTTACCAAGCGGCCAGCGGTGCCGGAGCCGCCGCGATGCGTGAACTCGAGACACAAGCGCACGACTTCGTGCAGGGCAGGCCATTGAAGTCGCCGATCTTTGGGCGGCCTTACCTCTTCAACTGCTTCAGCCACAACAGTGCCATCGGCGAGTCCGGTTACAACGAGGAGGAAGCGAAGCTTCTGCTTGA
>SYGQ01000127.1 GCA_005799475.1 Planctomycetia bacterium
CGGTGCCGAGGGCGCACCGTGGGTCGGCGCCAAGGAGTCGGGCTTCGGCTACCTGCGCGGCACTGGAGGCCATCGCCAGTTCGCGCAGGTCCGCGTGATCAGCGCCGCTCGCTGATCGTTCGTGAGGACTCTATCGCCGCCTCGATGCTGTCGGCGAAGGTTGCCCCCTCTTGTTTCCAAGGGAAGCGGGCCTGCCCCACCGCGGCGCCAACTGCGGGATTGGCCCCAGCGAGGATCACCGGAATCCCCGCGCGCCAGAGACGATCGACAGCGCTCTCCAAGTTCACGATGCCCGTCGCGTCGATGAGCGGCACATGCGAGAGGTCGATGATGGCGCACTTGGCGCTGCCGGAAGTCCGCACCTCCTGCATCGCCGCCTGCGCTGCGCCGAAGAAGAGCGGACCGCGAATCCTGTAGTAGAGAACGCCCGGCGGCGTCGCCACGCCTCCGGCACCATTGCCGTCGCCAAGATCGACCCCTGAGAGTTCCGCCATTTCCCGCATGAAGATGAACGCGGCGAGAACAACGCCAACGGTCACCGCGACCACCATGTCGGTGGCCACGGTCAGCACCGCGCAAATCACGAGCACCATCCCGTCGCTGCGCGGAGCCATTCGCATGACGAAGACGCAGTGGCGAAGGTCCGTCATGTTCCACGCCACCACGAAGAGGAGTGCCGCGAGGCTGGCCATCGGCAGCCATCCGAGGAGTGGCCCGATGAAGAGGACTGCAGTGCCGATGAAGAGTGCGTGAACGATTGCAGCAAGTGGCGTCGTCGCTCCCGCGCGAATGTTGGCGGCGGTCCGCGCGAGTGCTCCGGTGGCGGCAAAGCCACCGACCCACGGCGCGACGAGATTGGCCATGCCCTGCCCGACCAGTTCACCGTCTGGATGGTGCTTGCGACCGGTCATCGAGTCGGCGATGACGGCGCTCAAGAGACTCTCGATGGCTCCGAGCACGGCGATGGCCATCGCAGCGCGCAAGATCCCCGCCAACTGGTCCGTCGAAATGCCGAAGAGGCCCCCGCTTGGCTCCGAGGGGTCGATGGTGCTGATGTGTGCAACGCCGCTCCAGGGCAACTGGAAGCGAGGAAGTCCGCTCGGGATTCCCCCGTGCACGACGCCATCGACCGTGTGGCCAAAGCGCGAGTCGATCGTCGCGGGAGTCCAGTCCGGTCCCTGGCCCGACAGCCACATGGCAAGAGCGACAGCGCATGGATGGATCACGATCGCGCCCGGGATTCGGCGCGCCGCGCGCAACTTTCCCCAGGCCACGAGTGCGGCAGGACTCACCAGCCCAACGACCGCATCGCCCTTGCCGAACGAACGCCAGTTCTGCGCCATCTCGCAGACCCGCTCAATCGTGCTCTCGGGAGTCGCCGTGAACTCGATGCCGAAGAGATCCTTCACTTGCAAGAGGGCAATCGTCACCGCAATGCCGAGCGTGAACCCCGCCGTGGCGGAACAGGGAATGAACTCAACGAGCTTGCCGAGGCGAAACACGCCCATGAGCAGAATGAACACGCCCGCGATCAAGGTGGCCAGTAGGAGTCCGCCCGGGCCGTCCGCGGCGACGACCGGCGCGAGGATCACAACGAACGCGGCCGTCGGACCAGTGACCTGCGCGCGTGAACCGCCAACGGCGGCGGCCACGAATCCGGCGACGATGCCTGCGAGGCAGTCCCGCCAGAAGACGCGCTTCGTGATTCCCTCTGCCAGGGCCTCGCGCATCGCGCACCCGACGAGTGTGCGGGCGGGCTTGACGCGCTCGATGCTCACTCTGAGACGACCGCCTATCTTCACCCTTCATGCGGATGGCGTGGATGGTTGTGGCGCTGCTGGCGCCAGCGGCGTTGCTCAACTACCTCGACCGGCAGATGCTCGCGTCGATGAAGTTCTCGGTGATGGCGGACATCGCCGATGTGGCCACCGACGCCAACTGGGGAATCATGCTCGGACAGTTCAAGTGGGTGTACGCGTTCCTGAGTCCCCTGGGCGGATTCGTCGCGGATCGGCTCGGGCGCCGCACCACCATCGTCGCGAGTCTCGCCGCGTGGAGCATCGTCACTTGGATGACCGGCAGCGCGACGACCTACTCAGAACTCCTCTGGGCGCGCACACTGATGGGGGTCAGCGAAGCCTTCTACATCCCGGCGGCGCTGGCGCTCATCATGGACTTCCACACTGGACCCACGCGCTCGCGCGCCGTCGGCATCCACCAGATCGCGATTTACTGCGGGATGATGCTCGGCGGATTCGGCGGCTACGCGGCGGAGTCCCCCGACATTGGCTGGCGCGGAGCGTTTCATATCGCCGGCATTGCGGGAGTGATCTACGCGCTGCCCCTGGCGCTGTGGCTTCGCGAAGCTCCGCGTGAACCGTCTGCGGTTGGTGGGGAAACACGCGACACACGCATCGTTGATGTGGCGCGCGAACTCTTGACGAGTTTGTCATTCCTGCTTCTCGTGGCGTGCTTCACGCTTCCGGCGATGGCCGCGTGGATCGTCCGCGACTGGATGCCCGCGATCCTCAAGCAGCAGTTCAATGTCGGGCAAGGCGTCGCGGGAGTTTCCGCGACGCTCTACACGACGATCGCCATGCTTGTGGGCGCGGCGCTCGGCGGTTGGCTCGCTGACCTGTGGAGTCGTCGCACGAAGCGCGCCCGCGCGCTCGTGAGCGCGATCGGGATCTCGCTCATTGTGCCGGCACTCTTCGGGGTGGGCAACGCGCCGTCGCTCTCGATTGCGGTCGCGTTCCTCGCCCTCTTTGGTCTCGGGTGGGGTGCGTTCGACTGCAACAACATGCCGATCCTCTCGCAGATGGCGCGGCCGCATTTGCGCGCGACCGGCTACGGCATCATGAACTTCGTCAGTATCAGTTGTGGCGGGGTGGCTGACTGGAGTTTCGGGGCCATGCGCGACGCGGGGATGCCGCTCAACCTGACCTTCTCGCTCTTCGCGAGTTTCGCCCTCGTGGCGGTTGGCCTCATGCTGGTGATCGCGTGGCGAACTGTCGCAACGCCAGATGCGGCGGCCGTCAGCGCGACTCCGCCACGGGAATGATCCACTCGCGGCAGAAGAGGTTTTCGCGCACGCGACCCGTGAGAATCTCCCAGATCTGCGCTGGCGAGTGACGCGAAGTGAGTTGGATACGCCCACCGAGTGCCGCAGGTGGTGCCGCACTCTCGATCGGTGCCAGCGCCACCATGAGATCCCCCGGCGCCACCTGGCTCGGGGGTGGCGCACCTGCCGATGTCGCGAAGCCGACCACGGTCGCTCCGGGAAGGAGGAAGCGATGCAGTTCGGCGACGGACCGGAAATTCTCTGGCACCCACACACGGCGACCCTTCACGGCCTCAATCGTCTTTGCGTCGAAGACCCCGAGCGGCGCATCGAAGGCGGCGAGGAAACTCGTCAGCAAAAGGAACACGCTCATCGCCGCCGGTGCGGCACAGGCCGCGGTCCAACGAGGCTTCGCGATCGATATGAGAGCGAAGGCGATGGCGACCCCGAGCAGCGGCCAGTGCCACCACGCGAACGCGCCAACGCCACTCTCCATGGCCAAGAGCGTGGAGAGCCACGCAATGGGAACGAGCGCGCCGAGCACGCCGATGTGTGTCAGCACGAAGGCGTTGCGACCGACATGGTGGAAGCGCAGCGCCATGAGAACGGCGATAGCCGGCATCGCCTCGACGAGGTACCGCCCTGACCGCTGCGACGGAAGGCAGAACACGACGAACATGGTCACGACGAGCGCCCAGAGCATGCGCTCCTCTCGTGAGAGTTCGCGGCGGTGCTTCCACGACTCCACCATCACGCCGAAGAGGGGGAACGCGAGGACTCCTGCGTTCAAGAACCAACTCGCGGCGAGTGTCCAGACGCTGTCCCCGCTGGCAAAGCACCCCCGGAACCACTCGCCGAAACCGCCCGCGAGTTTGCCGACATTCTCGCCGAGTACAAACTCGCGCCAGATCTCTGCGGGATTGGGATCGAACGCGAACCAGAGCGAGAAGAGGCTGAGCGCCACGATGGAAGTCCATGCGAGCCTGGGAAGCGCAGCCTGCGCAAGTTGCCGCCAGTTCCATCCCGAGGCGATCCCGTGGCACCACGAGAGCGCGAGCACGATGGGCACGAGCTGCGCGAAACTCTTGGTGAGGAGCGCAAGCCCCGCGAGGACCCCCACAATGGTCGGCACGGCGAACCGCGACGCGAACGACGCCGGGCTCCACCACGCCACCAGTGCAAAGCATGAGAAGAACCAGAATGTCTCCGGTGGGTTTGTGAGGAAGGGCCGGCCGTATCGGTAGGTTGAGAGAAAGGCGAGAAAGAAGAGCCCGGCGATAACGCTCTTCAGGATGTTGCGCTGCGAAAGCCTCCAGGTGAGGCAACTCACGACCAGTGCTGTCGCGAAGGTCCACGCCACGCTGGGCCATCGCAGTTGAACGAGTCCCCAGCTCGCCCCCCAGTCGGTGGTCACGATCCCCTGCCA
>SYGQ01000128.1 GCA_005799475.1 Planctomycetia bacterium
GCACACAGTCCAACATGAATGTCAATGAGGTCATATCGAATCGCGCCATTGAAATGGCGGGGGGCGCGATGGGGAGCAAGTCCCCCGTTCATCCCAATGACCATGTGAATGCGTCGCAGTCGAGCAATGACACATTTCCGACGGCACTGCACATCGCGGTCGTCATCGAGTTTGAGCGGACTCTTCTCCAGGCGCTCAAGCAGCTGCGGGCCGCGCTTGAGATGAAGTCTCGCGAGTTCAACACGATTGTCAAGATCGGGCGTACGCACCTTCAAGACGCCGTCCCGCTGACGCTTGGGCAGGTGTTCTCGGGGTATGTCGCGCAAATCGACGAGTGCAAGCAGGCCATTCGGGACGCGCTGCCCTCGCTGCACGCGCTTGCCATCGGTGGCACCGCGGTGGGTACCGGGCTCAACGCGCCTGTCGGGTTCGGCGAGCTCGTTGCGAAGAAGCTCGCCGCGACGACGGGCCTCGCATTCACGAGTGCCCCCAACAAGTTCCAGGCGCTCGCCGCACACGAGGCGGCCGCGCGAGCACACGGCGCGCTCGCGGTCCTCGCCGGCAGCCTCATGAAGATCGCCAACGACATCCGATGGCTCGCCAGCGGTCCGCGCTGCGGCATCGGCGAACTCTCAATCCCCGAGAATGAGCCAGGGTCAAGCATCATGCCCGGCAAGGTCAACCCGACTCAGTGCGAGTCGATGACGATGGTGTGTGTGCAGGTCATGGGCAACAACACGGCTGTACAGATGGCGGCGAGCCAGGGCAATTTTGAACTCAATGTGTTCAAGCCCGTGATCGCGAGAAACCTGCTTCACTCGTGCGAACTCCTCGCGGGGACCTGTCACGCCTTCCGAGAGTTCTGCGTCGAGGGCATCGAGGCCAACGCCGATCGCATCGCGGAGTTGCTCGATCAGAGTCTCATGATGGTGACCGCACTCGCGCCCACCATTGGCTACGACAAGGCCAGCGCCATCGCCAAGAAGGCCCACGCCGAGGGGACCACGCTGAAAGCCGCCGCGCTCGCGTTCGGATTCGTCGACGAGGCAACCTTCGACCGCGTCGTGCGCGCTGAACTCATGGTGAGCCCCCGAACGGGCGGCTAGTGGTGGAGGGCGCTGACCGTGTCCGCGCGAATCATGAGGATGCGGCAGGCGAGAATGCGGACAGGACCTGGAGCGAGTGCCAGAAGCAGCTTCAGTTTGCCGAGGTAATTGAAGCGCAACAGCGCCACGCTGATTGCGCTGAAAATGACGAACGACAGAACGAGTTCGATCGCCGATTCACTGGCACCGATCGGGCCGACGCGCAAGTCCGGGTTGAGCATGCTGTCGACCAGCCCGCGCGTCGCGACGACGCCGACGATCGCGTAGACCGTCGGTGAATGCATCTCGAAGTCGACGAGGCGGCGATCAATGCGGTGTCGCACCATCAGCGAGCGGATCTGCACATAGGCGATGATCGATGCCGCGAGGCCGACGCCGATGGTGAGCACGATGGCCGTCGCGGCGCCGTCAAGGGCGAAACTGCGCACCACAACGATCGCCACCGCGACACCGAAACCGCGGCATACGGCGCGCCAGAAGAGGATCGCGCCGTACTCGCGCCACTGGCGCAGGCCAATCACCGGTCCCTCAAGGAGTCCCTGAATCGTGGGGTAGATCAGCAGCGCCGCCCCGAGCATCACTGGCCAGACGCTCTCACTCCACTTCTGGCCCCAGAGGAGGTGTGAGAACGCGGGGTACACAGCCGCCATCATCATCAACGAGAGTGGGACGAAGACGGTCCCGGATGCGAAAGTCGCCTCAAGGTTCGCTCGCTCGAGTGCCCGATGGCCGCGCGCGCGCGCCGCGTATGGCGCCAGCACACTCTTGAGTGATCCAATCAACATCTGCACCGGGAGGGAGGCGAGATTGGCTGCAAAGAAGTACACGCCGAGCGTGACCACAGGGACGAAGAGACTCGCAATGAGCGTGTCGATCTGTGTCGAGAGCGTGATGAGCACACTGAGACCCAACGGCGCGCGGATTTGCGGCCAAGTTGCGCGCATCCATCCGCGTGGCACACGAATATCGGCCGGGGTGAGCCGCGCGAGCGCGAGAGCCCCGAGAAGTTGGACTCCGGATGCCGTCGCCTGGGCCACGGCGAGCGTCGCGGGTCCCCAGCCACCGCGCGCGCACAGCACCGCGACGGAAAGTTTGGCGACTGAGGCGATGATGTCCGTCACGGCAAGGGCCTCGAATCTGAACTCCGAAGCCACCTTCGCGCGCGGGTAGGTCCCGACCTGGAAGAGCACAGTGGACACAGCGAGCCAGATCAGCGACGAGGCGAGGTCATCTCGACCGTAGTAGGAATTGGCGATAGGGATCGCCAAGAGCGTGAACGCAGAGCCCAGGAGCGCGAAAATCACAGCAACACGCATCATCGAGCCGCCGAAGGCTGCAAACTCCGTCGGTGCCATCGCCTGGAGCACGAGCCCCGATCCGCCTCCGCGGAGGAACAGCGTCAGCATCGTCACACCCACCGCGATCGCAAAGACCCCGAACTCGCCTGGGCTCAGATACCACCCGGTGATCAGGATCGTGACCATCCCGCCAACCCGCGAGAGCACGCTCGCGACGGCGGTGATGAGGAGGTGCAGGATCTTCCGTTGCGGCACGACTGACGAGTCTCTGCGCCCGGAAGTGGACTAACACCTTTCATCGAGGGACAAACGCGACCCACAAACTGAGCTCTTCGTGGAGCCTACACGCTGCAGCGGGTTGATTGCTGCACACGCGTCTTGGTTATAGGCACCAGCCCCGGTTACGGCAGTGCTCGTTCAATGGATTCGACCGTTGCGTCGACTTCAAGCGTGAGCGAGTCAGCTGCGGCGGCGCTCGGATCCTTGAGGAGGTGCCCCGTGAGAACGGCGACGACGCGATGGTCGCGGGCGATCACTCCCTGCTCGCGCATGGCGCGCACTCCCGCCACACTGGCGGCGCTCGCGGGCTCGCAGCCAATACCGGCACGGGAGATCTCTGCCTGCGCCGCGAGGATCGCGTCGTCGGTGACGGCCGTCACGACGCCATCGGTCGCGCGAATCGATAGGACGGCGCGATCCCACGAGGCTGGGTCGCCGATCCGGATCGCGCTGGCGACGGTCTCGGCTTTGACACGCTCGCGCTGCGCGAAGCCGCTCGCGAAGGACTTCGCGAATGGTGCCGCGCCCAAGGCCTGTACGCACAGGAGCCGAGGGATCCGGTCGATGAGGCCAAGCTCGCGCGCTTGGACGAGCGCTCGGCCGAACGCGGCCGTGTTCCCGAGGTTCCCCGCGGGCAGGGCGACCCAGTCGGGCGCCTTCCACGCGCACTGCTGCAGGAGGTCGAGCATGATCGTCTTCTGACCCTGGATTCGCCACGGGTTGAGTGAGTTGGCGAGATACGCCTTCAAGCGTGTGGCCGCCTCGCGTGCGAGCCGCATGCAGTCGTCGAAGTCGCCGCGCACAAGGAGCGTGCGCGCGCCGTACGCCATGGTTTGTGCCATCTTGCCCGGCGAGACCTTGCCCAAGGGAATGAGCACCACTGCCGGTATCCCTGCGTGTGCGGCGTAAGCCGCGAGCGACGAACTCGTGTTGCCCGTGGATGCACAAAGCACCGCGCGCGCGCCGACGAGCCGAGCGTGAGTGATCGCGACCGTCATGCCGCGATCCTTGAATGAGCCCGTGGGGTTGAGGCCCTCGTGCTTGACGGAGATCGAGTCAACGCCGGTGAATCGGCGGATCGCGTCAGAGGCGATGAGTGGCGTGCGCCCTTCGCCGAGCGTCACGATGCCGGGCGGGTCAGCATCGAGGATCAGTTCACGGAACCGCCAGACTCCCGAAGTCGCTTCGGGACCAGAGGCGTCGGGTGCGCCGCGCCGCGAGTCGAAAAGCTCGCGAAGTGCCGCGCCGCGGAGTCGCGGTGGCTCGTGGCTGACCGCGAGCGTGCCGCCGCAGGAACGACAGCCCGCGAGCGCGAAGGGATCGTCGGCGTGCGTGCCGCACGACTCGCATCGAACGGAGGGGATCGCGCTCATGTCAAGGCTCCAGTGGCGCCATGGCGGCTCACCGCGGTGACGCGCACGGTCGACTCGATCCCCAGACGAGCGAAGGCGCCGTGCATGGCGGCGGCGACGACCGCCGCTCGCGCGTCGCCATCGCAGAGCGCGAAGATCGTTGGGCCTGCGCCTGAGATCGACACGCCGAGCGCGCCCGTCTCCATCGCGGCGAGCTTGACTTCACGAAAGCCCGGAATGAGCGATGCCCGCACGGGCTCGGCGATGCGGTCGTCGATGGCACGCCCGAGGAGGGCTAGGTCGTCCGCCTCACACGCGGCGATGATGGCGCCAACCTGCGCCATCTGGTGAATGGCCGTCGCGCGGGGCACCGCCTCGGGCAGCACCGCGCGCGCGCGCGCCGTCTCGAGCCGCTGCGCAGGGGTGGCGAGGACGATTCGCAGGTGTGCGGGCGTAGCAATCGGCACCAGGTCGAGGGGGTCGACCGAACGCACGAGCACGAGGCCGCCCAAGAGTGAAGGCGCGATGTTGTCGAGGTGCCGTCCTGCAACACGACTTTCAGCAACGAGCGCGCACTCGGCCAGTTCGAGATTCGAGAGGATGCGGCCGACCAGTGTGTTGAGTGCGACGGCTCCCGCAACGGCGCTCGCGGCGCTGCCTCCTTGGCCACCCGAGAGTGGAAGTCCCTTCGTAACGCGCAACGCGAGGCCCTCAGCAAGGCATCGGGCGCCCTGCGCTCTTGCGCGGGCGAGCGCCTCTGACGCAGCGATCGCGGCCGTGTTTCGCTCGGGCGCGCTCGGGAGATCTGGA
>SYGQ01000129.1 GCA_005799475.1 Planctomycetia bacterium
CCGCCCATGCCGCCCATCCCACCCATGCCACCCATGCCACCCATGCCGCCCATCCCACCCATGCCGTGGTCATGGCCGTGGCCGCCCTTGGCTTCTTCCTTGGGCTTGGGAGTTTCGGTGATGGTGGAGTCGGTGACGAGCAGCAGCGACGCGACGCTCGCGGCGTTCTGCAGTGCCGCGCGGTCGACCTTCGCCGGGGTGATGACGCCTTGCTTGAGGAGGTCGCCGTATGAACGGGTGAGGGCATTGAAGCCTTCTGCGCCCTTCATCGCCGCGACCTTGGCGACGACGACGCTGCCCTTCTCACCGGCGTTTTCGGCGATGGTGCGCAGCGGAACCGCGAGCGCGTCCGCCACAGCATCAATGCCGAGGGCCTCGTCGGTGGTGCAGTCGGCCTTCAGCGCCTTGAGCGTCGAGATGGCGCGGATGAATGAGACGCCGCCGCCGGCGACGACGCCCTCAGTCACTGCAGCGCGCGTGGCGTGCAGTGCGTCTTCGACGCGACCCTTCTTCTCCTTGAGCTCCGTTTCGCTGGAGGCGCCGACCTTGATCTGTGCGATGCCGCCCGCGAGTTTGGCGAGCCGCTCTTGGAGCTTCTCGCGGTCATAGTCCGAGTCGGTCTTCTCGATTTCGGCACGGATCTGGGCGCAGCGACCCTGAATGGACTTCGTGCTGCCGGCGCCTTCGACGACCGTCGTATTGTCGCCGTCGATGGAGATCTTCTTCGCCTGCCCGAGCTGCGAGATCGCGACCTTGTCGAGGTCGATGCCGAGGTCCTTCATGATGGCGTGGGCGCCAGTCAGAATCGCGAGGTCTTCAAGCATGGCCTTGCGTCGGTCGCCGTAGCCAGGCGCCTTCACAGCGCACACATTGAGGACGCCGCGCATCTTGTTGATGACGAGCGTGGAGAGCGCTTCGCCGGTGACATCTTCGGCGATGATCAGGAGGGGCTTCTTTGCTTCCATGACCTTCTCAAGGAAGGGCACGAGCTTGGTGATCGAGTCGATCTTGTCTTCGTGGATGAGGATGAGCGCTTTCTCAAACTCGACCGTCATCTTTTCGGTGTCGGTGACGAAGTTGGCGCTGAGGTAGCCGCGGTCGAACCGCATGCCCTCCACAACATCGACGATTGTTTCGCGACCCTTGCCCTCTTCGACGGTGATGACCCCGTCCTTGCCGACCTTCTCGAAGGCCTCCGCCATGATTTTTCCGACCTCCGGGTCGTTGTTGGCGCTGATGGTCGCGACGCTTTCAATGCCACCGTCAATGTTGGCGACGGGCTTCGACTGCGATGCAATGGATTCCGTGACGCGCCCGACGGCCTTGCGCATGCCGCGCACGAGGGCATTGGCGTCGGCGCCAGCGGCAATGGACTTGAGACCACTGCGGAAGAGCGCCTCGGCGAGCACGGTTGCCGTCGTGGTGCCGTCGCCGGCATCATCCGAAGTCTTGCTTGCGGCCTCTTTCACAAGCTTGGCACCTAGGTTCTCGACCTTGTCCCGGAGTTCGATCTCTTCGGCGACCGTGACGCCGTCCTTGGTGACGCTTGGTCCTCCCCAGCTCTTGTCGAGGACGGCGTTCCGGCCGCGCGGGCCGAGGGTGCTCTTGACGGCCGCGGTGAGTTTTTCAACCCCGGCGAGAAGGCGCTTGCGGGCTTGGGTATCGAATGTAAGGTCCTTGACGGCCATGGGGTTTCTCCGGAGGGAGGTGGGCTCTGATCTGGATTGATGACGAGTGAGGCGCCGTTAGAGCAAATGTTGTGCCACGGCGGCCTGAACCGAAAAACGAGTACTCAGTCCTATAACTGACTCAATTGCAGTATCCGCACGACAGTTTTCCCCTTCAGTTGATCGACTCGCCTGGGTCTTCATCGCGCCTGACATGCACGACCGTCGAAAGCGCAGGTGGGGGAGCCACGAGAGCGCGTGCGATCCACCAGCAGTTGGCGACGAGGTAGAGGACCCCGAGCGTCAGGACGGCCGCGCTCGTGATGGCAACGACGCTCGCGCTGAGTGCGAGCATTTCATATCCCAAGCTCGGGAGGATTCGCGCGGCGAGTGCCGTGACGAGAAAGAGCGCGGCGGCGATCGCGAGTGCTTCGGTGGATTGCTGCGCGTGTGCGGCAACTCGGTAGCGGCGGCAGCGCTGCCCAAGAACCCCGAGTACCCGGCGCACACCGATGGCGGCGATTGAGCCGCCAATGATCTCGACCGCGAGGCACGCGAAAGAAATCCCTGGCGCGGCCATTCCGACAGTCGCTTCGAGCCGGAACGCGAAGGCCACGAAGTGAATGGCGCAGCCCACTACCCACATGCCGCCTCCGAAGACCATCCAGCGACCTGCCCTCCCCATCTCGCACGCGAGCACTCGATCGTCGCGGCGCGCGAGTTGGAAGAACCCCACGGCGACAAGCAGCGCACCAATGAATGCGATCGCAGCAGCCCACTGGTCAGCGAGTTTGATCGCATCGCTCGGAGCCGCGCCAACGACGGCGGCAGCAACTCGACCCGACAGTGGGGCGATCGTGGCAATCGTCCACACGAGCGTGCCCAAAGCCATTGCTTGCAATGCGTACGCGAGCCGAACCGGATGGGCGGGTCGTGCGAGCCGCTGGCTCGGCATGTCGAGCGTCTCAGCGAGCGACCGCATTGTCGGCATCGCGCACTCGGGGCAGGTGCCCTTCACCGACGCGCCGCGAAGGCTCGTGGCGCAGCGGATGCACTTGAGATCATGTGTGACGGCGACAAGTCCACCCACGGCGGACGAGCGTATCCTCGCCTCGATGGGGAAGATCGCCGCGCTCAAACGCAACATTAGGTCCGTCTACCTCGGGAACGCCTCCGCAGTCGATCGATTGGTCGTCTGCCTCTTGGCTCGCGGCCATGTCCTTTTCGAAGATGTGCCCGGCGTAGGAAAGACGGTGCTTGCGCAGGCCCTCGCCCGGAGCGTCAAGTGTTCGTTCGGGCGAATCCAGTGCACGCCGGACTTGCTTCCGTCTGACATCACCGGGGTCGCGCTCTATCAACGCGATTCGGGCGAGTTCAAGTTTCGCCGCGGGCCGGTGTTCGCCAACATCGTGCTCGCCGACGAGATCACGCGCGCCACGCCGCGGACGCAGTCGGCGCTCCTTGAGGCGATGGCTGAGGGCACCGTGAGCGCGGAGGGCGAAGTCCACCGCTTGCCGTCGCCATTCATTGTCGTCGCGACACAGAATCCGCACGAGTTCGAGGGCACCTACCTCTTGCCCGAGAACCAACTCGACAGGTTTCTCATGCGCTTCGAGCTCGGGTACCCGACCGCAACCGACGAGTCGCGGATCATCTTGCAGCAGCCCGCCCGCGTCGCCCTGCAGGCGCTCACACCGGTCATGGATGGCGACGATGTGCTCGCGCTCCAAGCCGAGGTCGACGCGGTGCATATCGACCAGACGCTCGTGGACTTCATCATCGCGATCGTCCATGCCACGCGCGATCACCCAGAACTTGAACTCGGGGTCAGTCCCCGTGGGGCTCTTGCGCTCTCGCAGGCCGCGCGCGCGTCGGCTCGCTGCGCGGATCGCGCCTTCGTCGTGCCCGAAGACATCGTCGATCATGTGCTTCCCGTATGCGCGCATCGTGTCGTGCCGCGTGCGCCCGGGTCTGCGGACGCGACGCTCGTGGCAGGGCGCATCCTGCGCGAGTTGCTCGATCGGGTGCCGAGCCCGGTGTAATCGTCCGCGGCGCCACCGGGTTGAGGGTCACAGCAGTTTCAGCGATGGTCGCTCACTCGCGACGGCGCGCCAGATGATGCGCACGATCCGCCATGAGCCGTCGCTCTGCCTGGCGACCTCGAAGGTCCATTGCGTGGGGACAGTCCCGAGGCTCGACGCGGTGCGCGTGCGGCAGGTGATGTCGACACTGGCGAGGCCATCGCCAAGCGTCCGAGCATCGATCGTCCAGATGGAGTTCTCCTCAATGCGGTGACGGCCCGCGAATGAGTCAAAGGCCCGTTCGATGTGCGCGCGGTCGTCCCCAGGAGCGTCGCGCGATCCCATGTGGATGGTCGCATCGGCGGAGAGCAGCGCCTTGGCCGCGCGAATGCTTCCCGCCTCAGCCGCTTCGACGAGCGCACGAACCGTTCGAAGCCCCTGATCGGCCGGCGTCTCGATGAGCCAGCTCGCGATCGCGACGCCGATCGCCGCCAGCGCGCACACCGGAGCGAGCGATGCCGTGATGAGCGAACCACGCCGCGCGCCGACGATCCAGAGCACGATGCCGACACTCAAGAGCACCAGCGTGATCGAAACGGGATGCTCACTGACGAACACCATCTCGTCAAGCGTAGGGTCGGCGGATGCCTAGCATTGGGCGAATGTCGGAGACCGTTGCGCTCAACTTCGGCGAGCCCATGGCCATCTTCCCGCTGCCGGGAGTGGTGATGTTGCCACACGCCGCGCTGCCTCTGCACATCTTTGAGCCGCGCTATCAGCAGATGGTTGCAGACGCCATCGGCGACGGCGACTCGCCCCCCAACCCCATCGTTATCGCGTCGATCCATCCGGATGCCAACCCCACGGATGCGACGCCGCCACTGCGCGAAGCGGTCTGCGTGGGGCACATCGTGCGGCATCACCGCCGTCACGACGGGACCTTCGACCTTGTGCTGCACGGTCTCTGTCGAGCGGCCATCGAGCGGATCGAACCGCCCACTCAGGATCGTCAGTACAGCATGGCACACCTGAGGGCGCTCGAGGATCCAACGGCGAAGGTGTCCGGACTCGGCGCCATGCGACGGCAGATGAAGTCGCTCCTGTCGGGCATCCGGTTGCAGCGACTCCACAGTGTCCGCGCGGTCATGGAGTGGATCGACCGTCCTGAACTCTCCGATCACGGGGCGATCGAGCTCGTGGCGTTCGCGGTGATCAAGAACGAGGCCGTCCGCTATCGCGTCCTCGCGGAGCGCGATCCGTACGAGCGCGCACGAATCGTGTGGGCGGATCTTGAGCGAACGGATCGGCTTCTGGCGAAAGCGCAGCAGCAGGTGGGGGAGGAGCCGCCGCGCGGCGTGACATGGAACTGACGCCGACTCGGCCACGCGGCCTCGCCATTTTCGACATCGATGGAACGCTGACCGAGACGAATGCGCTCGACTCATCGTGCTACGCCAGAGCGATCCAGGAGACCCTTGGCATCGATGGCATCTCGACGGAGTGGGGCTCCTACGAACACTCGACTGACACAGGGATTCTCGCCGAGGTCGTGGCCACGAGACTTTCAAGGACGGTCACTGGCCGTGACATTCGCATGGTTCGTGCGCGCTTCATCCAGATGATCGACCGCGCGGCAGCGGCTCCGGGCGGCGTCGAAGAAGTCGCGGGCGCCGGGAGGATGATCGATCACCTTGTCGCAGTCGGATGGCGCGTGGCGGTGGCCACGGGCGGGTGGCGACCGTCGGCGCAGGCGAAACTTCAAGCTGCGGGATTGCGCGTCGATGCTGGCCTTCTTGCCACGGCCGATGACGCGATCGCGCGCACAGACATCATTCGCTGGGCGATTCGCAGAGCAGTCGGTCGCGCGATCGACCTCGACGCAGGGCCAACTACCATCCCCTGCGTGTATGTGGGCGACGGTCGTTGGGATGTCGAGGCAGCCCGTGAGTCGGGCTGCGGATTCGTGGGCATCGGTGCTGGCGTGCGCGCGGCGCGCATGCGCGAGGCCGGTGCGTCTGAGGTGTTGGAGAACTTCCAGGACCTGACGAGATTTGCTGCGGCGATCACGGACGCCGCGATCGCGGAGTGCGCTCAGTGAGCGCGAAAGGAGTCGGAACAATGGAAGCAGTGCTCGGACGAATCGGTGGTGTCGGGGTTGTCGTGGCGATCATTGTGGTCATCGCTGTCGTCGCCATCGGCCTCGCGATGTGGGTGATCGGGATCTACAACTCGTTGCAGAGGCTCCGCGTCGCGACGGAGGCGTCGCTGAGCGGTATCGATGTGCAACTCAAGCGCCGCCACGACCTCATTCCGAATCTTGTCAGCGTGGTGCAGGGGTACGCCGCGCACGAGAAGGGCACACTCGAAACCGTCATCAAGGCGCGTGCGTCCGCCATGTCGGCCGGAAGTGTTGGCGAGAAGTCGGCAGCAGAAGGCGCGCTCACCGGCGCGCTCGGGCGACTCCTCGCGATCGCCGAGGCGTATCCCGATCTGAAGGCCAACCAGAACTTCCTGCAGTTGCAGGGGGAACTTTCGAGCCTCGAGAACGCCATCTCGGTCACGCGCGGGGGCTACAACGCGTCGGCGCAGGGATTCAACGCGACGCTTGCGCAGTTCCCCACCAACATCATCGGCGGGATCTTCGGCTTCAAGCCCTTCGAGTTCTTCAAGGCCGACGAGGCAAGTCGCGCCGTTCCTGTCGTAAAGTTCTGATTCAGCGAGGCACGCTTGGCCAAGGAACGAGTTGTCGCGCCAACGGCGCAGGTGAGCGATGAGGAGCAGGTCCACCCGTCGATCCGCCCGCGGGCGCTGGCGGAGTATGTCGGGCAATCGGCATTGAAGGAGAGGCTCGGCATCGCCCTCCAGGCGGCGCGCCAGCGCGGCCGCGCGATGGAGCATGTGCTCTTGCACGGACCGCCGGGCCTCGGCAAGACAACGCTCGCGCATGTCATCGCTCACGAGATGGGCGCCCACGCCGCCGTGACGAGTGGCCCCGCCCTCACCAAGGGCGGCGACCTGGTGGGCACACTCACCCGAATGCAGGACCGCGATGTGTTGTTCATCGACGAGATCCACCGACTCCCCGCCGCGGTCGAGGAGTACATCTACCCAGCGATGGAGGACTACCGGATCGACTTCACGGTCGATTCGGGGATGCACGCGAAGATGGTGACCATCAACCTCAAGGCGTTTACGCTGATCGGCGCGACGACGCGGCCGGGGTTGTTAACGCAGGCGCTGCGCACCCGATTCGGCATGACGCATCACATCGGGCTCTACCCGGAGGGTGATCTCTTGGCGATCCTTGTGCGCGCGTGCGCCATCATGGATGTCGGTACCGCTGACCGCGCTGCGCTCGCCGTCATCGCGTCGCGAAGCCGGGGCACGCCGCGCGTGGCGCTGAGGCTGCTTCGGCGCGTGCACGACTACGCGATCGTGCGCGGCGATGGCCGCGTCTCCGCGAGTGCCGTCGAGGAAGCACTTCGTCTCGAGTCGGTCGATGTCGCAGGGCTCGACGCACTTGACCGGAGTTACCTGAAGGCGCTGGGCACCACCTACGAGGGCGGCCCCGTCGGGGTGGAAGCGCTTGCCGCCACACTTGGCGAAGACTCAGGGACTCTTGAGGATGTCGTCGAGCCGTATCTCCTGCAGTGCGGGTTCCTCGCACGGACGCGGCAGGGACGGCGGATCACCCGTGCGGGCGCGACCCATGTCGGCGTCGGCTTCAAGGATCGCGACGGCAGCGAAGACGCCGAGGCGCACAGGGGCGGTGAACTGTTCGGGAGTTGAGGCTCGTGATCGCGCGCGGTCGCGCGGTGATCACTCCTGCGTTTGCATGCCGGGGAGAAGACTGCCGCCCTGCGCGAGTGATTGAGGGTCGACCGCGAGTCCGGCCCCGCCCGCGCCTGGAATCCGGATCGAGGCGAAGAATGTCGTGTTGTTGACGATCTGGTTGAACGACGCACCGACGCTCAGGTTGAAGTCAGGGAAGGTTCGGCCGAGCCCCACGGAGACGGCCCGGAAGTTGTTCTTGACGAGGTCGTACTGCGGCGTCAGGTTCATCGAGTACTTGCGCGAAATCTGGTAGCCGATGCCTCCTTGCACGAATTCGTCGGCGGGATAGGTGCCCGAAGGATCGAAGGTGTTGACATACCTGTATTCGAGGTAGAGGCGCACATCGGGCGACTGTTGCAGGGCCGCGCCGATGGAGCCGCGACCGAGGTCAGTGAGACCGAATGAGTTGAGGGAGTTGCCGCGGCTCTGCGTGAGGTATGTCCCCTGGCCGTACACCGAGAGCGCGTCGCTGCACTGCATGGTGGCGCTGGCGTAGATGTGGTCGCCCCACTGCGAGTACTCCGGTCGCCACGCGTAGAAACTCGGCATTGGGCTCTGCGCATATTGCAGCGCGAAGGGGTCGGTCGCTGAGACGGTTTGCTGCAACGAGTTGCCCTGGTTGTCGAAGACGGCACCAACATCGAACACCACCCAGTCGACGCTGCGCCAATTCCCCGGGCCTCCTCGCATCGTCTGCAGACGGTTGGTGATGCCGATCTGTCCGACCGCAGCGCCCGAGACCGCCTCGATCTCCTGGTCGTAGATCGGAAAGTTGAGGACGGTCGAAGAGTTCCACCCGTACCAAAGCATCGCGTTGGGCTGGACGACATGGCGAAGCCGATTGAGGTCGAAGAACGAACTGCGCACCGAGTTGTAGTTCGAGGTGAACTCGGCGGAGAACCGGCTGCCGCCGCCGATCAGCGTGCGGAAATCGTCGTTCTGTGTGGAGTAGTTCGGGAACTTGTTCGCCAGATACCCCGTGACCTGTCCATGCGCGAATGGCACGACCTTGACGGGTCCGAGTGAGAGGGGCATGGCGAGCTCCTGACGCATCGACAGCCGCCCGCGGATGAGGTTGTCGTAGCCCGCATTGAAGTACGCCTGCTGAATCGACGCGTTGGCGGGCATCAGACCCGTGGCGGAAAAGGCGAGCGGATTCAGGCCGAGCGCTGTTGGGCTGCCCGACTGGATCTGCAGATTCATGAGGTTTCCTGAGTACTGCTGCGACCAAGTGAAGCGGTCTCCAAAGAGCGACTCACCGAAGCGTTGGTAGGCCAGTTCCGGAAACTTGTTCACGGAATAGGGCCGCGACGCAATCGCATAGGCGTTGCTCAAGAACGGATTTGGATTGAACTTCGTCAGCAACGAGATCGAACTCGCCCCCGACTGCCAGTTCAAGTAACCGCTCGTCTCGAACTCGCGTCGGCTGAGGTAATCGTCCCAGCGGAAGGTTGAGATGTAGTTCTGGTCGGTGAAGTAGGCCAACTGCACATCGAGCAACACATCGCTCGCGAGTTTCGTGCGCCAATCGCCCTGGAGTTCGCCGCGGAATCTCTCTGTCGGGGTCACGACGCCGCCACCCGCGGTCTGCTCTTGATTCAGGAAGTCGTACCAACCAACCATCTTGAGGTTCGCGCCGCCGCCAAGAATGTTCGCCCGCGCTTCAGCGCCGAGCCCCGCGGCATTCTTGGTGAACGCCTCCTGGACGAGTTTCACTTCGGTCAGCGGCTCGGGCCGTTCAGTGCCAATCAAGTCGAAGAGGTCCCACTCGCTCTTGACGATCGTGCCGCGGTAGTCCTGGAATCCCATGTTCAGGTACTTGATTGGCACCTGCTCGGGGCTCCCGGCGATGTATGGCCAGTACATGAACGGGGTGTTCCCGGCGCGCAGCGTCGCATGCTCGCCCGTGAAGTACGCGCCGCCGCCCTCGCCGGTGGCGTCGGGGGTGACCGTGAGGCGCTCGACCCCGATGGAGAGGTGCGGCGTGAAGAACTCACTCGTCGACACGCGCGCCTGCTGCGCTGTGAATTCGTCCTCGGCGAGTTGGCGCATCTCTGCCGCCCGCGCGTACGCCAACAGTCCATTGCGCATCGTGGTGCGCAGCACCGCGTCCATGATCATGGCGCGGTTGGCGATGCAGTCGTAGTAGATCCGTCGCCCGCGCAGCGTGTACTGGAAGTCGGTGGCGACGACATCGCCTTCGAGGTAGACGCCAGCGACATCGCGCGCGTCCACGGTGCCCGCACCGGAGGCGAGCCGATTCATTGCCCCCTTGACGAGGAACAGCACCGCGCGATCGGCCGACAACTGGAGTTCCCGCACTTCCGCTTCACCTGGCGGGCTCGAGTAGTCCACCATCACGCCGTCAGCGAGGATGATGCAGTCGTCGTTCGTTTCGATCGAGGTCGAGCGAGCGGAAAACGAGAAGGAACCCTGCGGTCGGAAGATGGCCGATTCGTCGACGGGAAGGCGGACGGTGACGGTTTCGGTGTTCGGTGCCGTGACGGGACCGGGCGACGCGCCGACGATGAGCGCGGGCTCCACCGGAATCGGTGGCGCGTCGACGACGGCGCGCGGCTGCAAGAACGCGCCGCGCGCGATGGACTCGAGGTGCGATCGGAGCCGGACGACCCCGCGGCGAAGCGTGGCGTTGGGTGAGGGTGGGTGTCGGTCCAAGAGCGTCACGCTGAGAGACACTTCGCCGCGCGTGCTGCCGGTCACGAGGAGGTCGTGCCCGGATGCGCCAAGCCCGGCCCGCCGTGTCGGTTCCTCCGCCTCCGGGAAGTAGACGGCGAGCTGGTTGATGACGCCCTGAGCGCTCGGAATGCGATCGATCCAGACGATGGCGTCCTTGGCGGAGAACGAGTAGCCGCCGAATCGGATCCGTACATCGCCTTCGAGTTGCAGCCGCCTCGTGTCGTCGGTCGTCCATGCCCAGCCACGGACAGCCTCGATGCGGATCTCGCTGGCGATCGGTTCGACCGGAATGACGAATCCACCGAGTGACTCGCCGGTGACGGGCACATCTCGAAGCTCCTGGGCAGGCGATGCGGCACACAGGGCGAGCATCGCAAGCGCAGTCACGAGCCGGTGCGTCATTCGCACGGGATCCTACGACAACCCCTAGCCCCGGAAAGCGATCGCATGGCCGCCGGATCCGAAGAGTTCCTTGAGCAGCGTCATCGCACCGAATCCGATCCCGGCGAAGAGGAGCGCGCCCACTCCCCAAGTGGGTTCGCCGCACGCGAAGAGCCAGCTTGCCGCGTAGAGCGCCTGCCAGAGCGCGCCGTATCGCGCGACCTTCTCGGCGGCGACCACAGACGCGCTCGCTCGGCGGATTTTTCGCCAGATCACTGGGATCGCCAGCGCGACGGCGAGCAGCGGAACGACCCAGCCCCACGAGGGCGCGGCCGACGGCCAGAAGGTCTCGGAACTCCGCGAGATTCCGAACCATGCCATGGAGCCCACCCCCACCACGGATCCGGTGCCGACGATCCACGCCGCACGAGTGGAGAGTGCCGGGCGTTTCGAGGACACAAGGTGGATCGTGAGCGCGATGCCGACCGCGTGGATGAACGCGAGGCACGCGGGGAGCGTGAAGGTGAACTGGTCGTTCGGGATCAGCATGTGCCCGGCGTGGATCGAGCCGAGCGTGAGGAAGCCGACGGCCGGGATGTGCTTGGCGGTCGCGTTGTAGAACAGCAATCCACCAGCGATCAGGAGCGCCACAAGGAGGGCCCCGGGACCAAACGAGATCACACCCACGAGGGCGAGCAGCAGTGACGCGAGCGCGACCGAAAACGCCTGCAGCGTCCCGATCCGCCCCGACGCGATCGGTCGCCCCGGGCTGAAGATGCGATCGTGTTTGGCGTCGACGAGGTCGTTCAGCGATGCCGCGAACGAGAAGAGACCGATGGCCGCCGCCGCCGCGCACGCCAAGGCTTGGAGCAGCGGCATCGATGCCACGGGCATGTAGTGGTACTGCGGGTCGCTCCGAGAGAGGACGACGATCAGCAGGAGGTCGGCGACCGCCCCGAACGCCATCGCCAGTCGCGTGAGTTCGACGGCCGTGGCGACGCTTCGCGTGACGTGGGTCACGAGGGTCAAGGTAGCATTCGCGGTTCCCCATGAATCCCCGCTCAGGTGACAAGACCGATTCGAAAGGTGCCGCCTTCGCAGCCGAGATGCGACTGGGCATCGTGACGAGCCGGTACCACACCGAAGTCTCTTCAGCGCTGCGCGAGGGAGCTCTCGAGTCGTTCCTGCTGCGCGGTGGCGTCGAAGAGAACATCGTCGAGGCCGAGGCGCCGGGCTCGTACGAACTGGTCGTGATCGCGCTCGCGTTGGCTGAGCGCGAGGACATCGACGCGGTGGTCGCACTCGGGTGCGTGCTGACGGGCGAAACGAGTCACGATCGCTACATCTGCGACGCGGTCGCCCATGGCCTCGTGAGGGTGTCGATCGAAACAGCGAAGCCAGTCACATTTGGCGTGCTCACCTGTGCGACGATTGAGCAGGCCCGCGCGCGGGCTGGTGGTCGCCACGGCAACAAGGGCAGCGACGCGATGAACGCGGCCATCGATGCCGTGCAGGTGATCCGGGATCTCGACATCAGGTCGCCGATGCTGCGGGATGACACATGAGCCTGTCCCACGAGAAGCGCTGCTGCGCGCTTCAGGCGCTCTTTCAAGCCGATCAGGGCGGTACGACAGACTTCGACTTGATTCGCACGCTGTTCGAGGCCCGGGCGGCGGAGAAGCGGGACTCATCGACGCCCCACGAGGCCGAGTGCGACTTCTCGCCGGCAGCCGTCGTCGACGGCATGGAGTGGGCGCGCGACGCGTGGGCACTGCGGGACGAGGCTGATGCGGCGGTGCGCGAGCGCGCTCCCGAGTGGCCCACGAACCGTCAACCGGTCATCGATCGGAACATCCTTCGCCTTGGTTACTGGGAGATTCGGCACCACGGAACGCCAGTCGCCGTCGTCATCAACGAAGCCGTGGAGTTGGCCAAGGCGTACGGCACAGAGAAGAGTCCTGCGTTCGTGAATGGGGTCCTCGACGCGATCGCCAAGTCTGCGCCGCAGGAAGCGACGGAGTAGGGCATGGTGTTCAGTTCCGCGTTCGACGCGATCAAGCGCGGGCTCGCACGAACGGCGGCGGCGGTTGGCGCGGGACTACGGAGCGTGCTCCACGGGCGGACGCTTGACGACGCACTCCTGGACGACATCGAGACGCGCCTCGTGGCCGCGGATGTCGGCATCGCCGCGTCGCGTGAAATGGTTTCGGCACTCCGAGCCGAGTTCCGAGCCGGTCGAGTGTGCAAGGGCGAGGACGCGCTCGAGTTTCTGAAGAAGGCGATGAAGGCGAGGCTTGCGGGGGCGACACCGGTCCGACCAGGGATCGCGGTCACTGACGCAAGGCCTGCGGTCGTGCTCGTCGTCGGCGTCAACGGTGTCGGGAAGACCACAAGCGTCGCCAAGATCGCGAAGTCGATTCGTGACAGCGGCCGCAGCGTTCTTCTGGCCGCGGCGGACACCTACCGCGCAGGAGCCGTGGCGCAACTGACGATCTGGGCAGAGCGGTTGGGCATCGAGATTGTCAAGGGTGCCGAGCGCGCCGATCCCGCGGCGGTCACCTTCGACGCCGCGCAGGCGGCCATCGCCCGCGAGGTCGATGTCCTCCTCATCGACACTGCCGGCAGGCTCCACAATGCGAGTGATCTCATGCGTCAACTCGTGAAGATCAGGGATGTCGTGCGCCGAGTGATCCCTGGATCCCCGCACGAGACACTCCTCGTGCTGGACGCCACGAGCGGCCAAAACGCGATCGCCCAGGCGCGCTCGTTCCACGACGCGGTCGAGGTCACCGGAATCTTCCTCGCCAAGATGGACGGCACCGCGCGCGGCGGCGTCGTCATTGCGATCCACGATTCGCTCCAGATTCCGGTGAAACTGATCGGGGTTGGCGAACGGCCCGAGGATGTCCAACCCTTCGATGCGGGTCGATTCATTGATGCGGTCTTCGCCGAAAGTGCGACTACTATTCCGGCATGATGCTGACTCGAACGCACCGCGGCTTCACGCTCGTCGAGACGCTCGTCGCTATCGGCATCATCACACTCCTCGTGGCGATCATGGTCCCGACCGTCAAGATGGTGCAGGCCGAATCGCGCAACACGGCGTGTCTCTCCAACCTCAAGCAGAACTACCAGGCGCTTCAGGCCTACCAGACCGCCAACAAGGGAATCCTCGCGATGTGCGAGTTTCTTCCGGTGGTCACACCCGACGGGATTGAGGGAGGTCTTCCGAATCTGCTGAGCGCGTACCTGCCCGTCGAAAGCGCCTCGTGGTTTTGTCCAGCCGACTTCGACTCCGAGTCCACCGACACTGGGACGAGTTTCACCTACCTGCCGGGACTCCTTCGGTTCGCGCCGGAGATTCAACTGGAGGTTCTCCAGGCGCTTGTCCAGCTGCCGCCGCAGACGATTGAGCGGCAACGGACGCGTGTGCGCCTCGAGACCGAGTCCAAACTTACTGCGCGGCTCTTCGAGAACGACACGAAGAGTTTGTTCCCGCTTCTGATGGACAGCGAGGACCGGCACTTCGGCACGCGGATCCCTAGAAATGGCGTCTTCTACGACGGATCGGCGCGCGCGATGATCGTCGAAGCCAATACGGCGGTGGACTGAATGGCGAGCGCTTCCACATGGCGAAGATCGACCGCGGTCGCCGTCATCGCGCTCGTCGCGGCGACTATCTACTGGTGGGGATGGGTGCGTTGGAAGCCGCCGCCATCGATCTTTGACACACCGGTGGACGATGTGCTCGCCTATCTGGCGCTCGATGACTTCAACAAGCTGCCGCTCGACGAGCGCATGCGGTTCCTCATGGACTTGGCGAAGCGGTTTCGCGGCATGGAGACCTCGGACAGCGCCGCGATGGCAGGGTTCTTCGCCGGGGTGACCGGGCCCGCACGCAAGCAACTGACGCAGAACGCGCGCGTCTTGGCTCGCGACATTCTCGCGCAGGGAGCGTCTGGCTATTTCTCGTCGCCAGACAAGGGCAAGTACATCGATGACTGGGTTCTCGAGTGGATGAAGACCGGGGAGCGACTCGCCACAGGGAAGGAACGCGAACGATCCGACCGGGAGCGACTCGACGGGATCAAGCGCCAAGCCACGCGGAACGACCAGAGATTCAGCGAAGGGACGACGCCGCCGCTGACCGAAGACAATGCGCTCGACTTTGTCAGTTTCTGGCAGAAGGAAGTCGAGGGGACCGCGTCGCCCAAGCAGCAGGGGCAGATTGCGCGGTTTCTCGATGATGTGCGCAAGCGATTCTCGGATGCCTTCTGAGTCTGTCGCCCCGGAGGGACTTCCGGTCCGGGCCCACGCGTCAGAGATCGTGCGGTATGCGCTCAGCCGGTGCGCAATGGTGCTCGTCGCGCAGACGGGTTCGGGCAAGACCACGCAGGTGCCGAGGATCCTTCATGAGGCTGGGATCTCGCGCGATGGCATGATCGTCGTCCTGCAGCCGCGCCGACTGGCGGCGCGGGCGGTGGCGCGACGCGTGGCGCAGGAAGTGGGGACTCCGCTCGGTGGGCTTGTCGGATTTCGAACTCGCTACGAGAGATCCGAGTCGCGCGACACGCGAATCCTGTTCGTGACCGACGGCCTGTTCATTCGACTTGCCCAACAGGACCCCGAGTTGCGCGGTGTGGCGGCGGTCGTCCTCGACGAGTTTCATGAGCGGACGATCGCGACCGATGTGGCCGCAGGACTCGTGCGGAGGCTTCGGCAGGGGAGTCGTCCCGATCTCGTGGCCGTTGTCATGAGCGCGACGCTCGAAGGGCAGTCGCTTGCGCGCGCCTTTGGGGCGCAACACATCGAGATTCCGGGCCGGCTTCACCGGGTCGAAGTGACCTACGCAGGGGACTCCCGCCTAGGCGACGACCCATGCGCGCGCGCGGCCGAGGTCGCGGTCGATGCGCTTGGGCGTGGCGATGGCGACACGCTCATCTTCATGCCTGGCCGAAGGGAGATCACTGAGACGATCGGTGCACTCGAGCGTCGACTTGGCGGCAGGCCATTCGACATTTGTGCGCTGCATGGGTCGCAGACGGCCGAGGAACAGGACCTCGCGCTCGCGCCGTCGGCGCGCCGAAAGATCGTTGTGGCGACGAACATCGCCGAGACGAGCCTCACGATTCCCGGCGTCACGCTCGTCATTGACAGCGGACTCGCGCGTGTGCATCGGTTCGATCCGTTGCGTGACCTCAACGCACTCCGTCTGGAGCCCATCAGCGTCGCGAGCGCACGGCAGCGCGCCGGCCGTGCCGGGCGTACGGCGCCCGGGCGATGCGTGCGGCTTTGGAGCACGACGAGCGAGCATCGGCGCGAAGCATTCGACACACCTGAACTGCACCGCATCGATCTCTCAGAGCCGATGCTCTGGCTCGCGGCCATGGGAGAACGCGATCCACTCGCCTTTCCCTGGATTGATGCGCCGCGTGACGCGGCGCTCGCGCGCGCGCGGGGCGTGCTCGTGGAGTGCGGCGCCCTCGACGAGCGTGGCGCGCTCACGGCGATGGGTCGTTCGATGTCGCGCCTCCCGGCGCACCCGCGGATCGCACGGGCCCTCGTCGAAGCCGCGCGCCGGGGCTGCGTCGATCGCGCGGCGCTGTGGGCGGCGATCATCGGTGAACGAGACTGTGCCGAGCGAGCCGAGGTGGGTTGGCTCCGCGATCAGCTCCAGGCGGGCGATCTTCAGGGGGATCTCTTGGCGCGCGAGCGTGCGATCACCGCATCCCAGCGACCAGTCCGCCACTCTCAGCTCGATCGCGATGCCGTGTTCGAGGTGCGAAGAGCCGCCGAGGATCTCGCGCGAGCCGCGTCGCGCCTCACGCTGCCCACGGCCGCGCCGTCACATGCGGCAGACGGCGAGGACGAATCCATCGCCGCATGCTTCATGCTCGGGTTTCCTGACCGCATCGCATGGCGGTTCGACCGTCACAAGCCGCACGCCACGATGGCATCGCGGCGCAAGGTCGCCGTGGACAAGCGAAGCCTGCAC
>SYGQ01000130.1 GCA_005799475.1 Planctomycetia bacterium
GATTCGCGCGCCGCAGCCGCCTCGATCGAATCGCCGATCACGGTCCAGTTGGAGACGCAGTAGGGTCCAACGAAGTGGCCCTTGCGGTGCCAAGGACCGGCGAACTGATGCTCGGGGGAGAACGAAACGCGCGGATCGAATCGACCGTGGATCACGAACGCGGCATCAGGCCCATGCTGGCGCAGAAGTTCACGGGCATCGGCATCGAGTTCCACTCGAAAGTCGTCGCTCACTTCCTCGCGTTGATCCGGTGCCAGACCACGGCAGACCAGCACCGCACGCTGGGCGGATTGGCGCGATGGCTCGACGCGCACCACCCTGACCGTCCACGCCACGGGTTGGCCCAAGAGCGAATTCTGGCGCATCGCCCACCGACTCACTTCGCCCGCGAGAGTGTCCAACTCTTCCGCCGACACACGACCGGTCCCTGATGACGCACCGAACCGGTCGAGATAGCGTCGCTCGAGTTCGGCGAGCATCGCCGTCGGACTTGCAGTGGGATCGACAGGTTCCGGAGCGGGATTGGCTGCGGCAGGAGGGGTTGTCTCACCTTCCGCGACGGTGTCCGCGAACTCCGCGATCTTTGAAGGCGCGTGGTCCGCGTCACCTTTGGCAACGGCCGCCTCAAGTTCCTTCAGCCTCGCCTCGAGTTCCGCGATCCGTCGTTCAGCGGCGCGCAGTTGCTCGTCGTTCTCGTGCTCGGCCGCGCGGGTCGCACCTGCGGGCTTCGTGACATCCGTCTCTGAGCCGGACTGGGCAAGTGCAGTCGAGATGGTCAGGAAGGCGACGGTCGTCGCGGCGAAGAGCGATTCCTTGGATCGAAGGGACATATCTGGGCTATCTTAGGGGAGTCGCCGGACTTCGCCAGATGGCCACGCTTGCCCCAATCATCCGACTGGTCTGCACCGCCCGGCGCCGACTTGTCTGGTCAGCCGCGCTCGGCGGTGGTGCGCACGCGACCGTCGCTGCGGGTGTCGGACTGTTGGCGTTTGTGGCTTCATGGAAAGCGTTCGCGGGTGCGTTGGGGTTCGATGCAGGAGGTGCCACCGCACTTGCCGTCGCCGTATCAATCGTGGTCGCCGTCATCGGAGTGGCAGGATTCACCCGTGCACTTCGCGAGCGACGCGTCCGCGGCGACCTGGCGGTGGCCTCGCTCCTCGATGTGCGGATGGGTCTCCATGACCGGCTTTCAACGGCGCTCGCTGTCGCTGACCGAGCGGATCCGTTCGCGCAAGCCGCGCGCGCCTCGGGTGTGAGTGCGGCGACCGACCGCCGGATTGAGCAAGGGATTGCGAAGGCCGTCCCGATCGCCGTTCCCCCGCAATGGTGGATGGGTCCGGGGATCTCCGCGCTCGCCATCGTGCTGTGGCTCGTTCTCCCTTCATGGGACTGGAGCGCGGTGGCCGATGCCGCCTCCTCGACGGACGCGGAACTCGACGCCGCCCGACGCGCCTCGACCGCGCAGGTCGAAACGCTCGAGATGGCGATCAAGGAAAACCCGCAACTCGCGCAGGCGATGGCAGACACCGCAACAGCGAACGCCGCCATGGCCGAGAAGACCAATGAGGACCTCCGGACACCCGAGGACATCCGTCGCGAGACCACACGGCAGGTCAATGAACTCTCGAAGCGACTCGACGATGTGCTCAACTCCGAGAAAGCGATGCAGATGGATGCGCTCAAGGATGCGCTGCGCCGGATCGAGCCCTCGAAGGACGGCCCCCTCGGCGCTCTCTCCGAGGCGCTCAAGCGAGCCGACGCGCAAGCCGCCAAGCGTGCGCTCGAGCAACTGAGAAAACTGGCGGACAGCCCCGAACTGAGCGAATCCGCACGCAAGGAGCTCGGACAGCAATTGGACCAGCTTGCGTCGCAAGTCGAGTCGGCGGCGCAGTCGGGCGACACTCTGCGCAAGGCGCTCGAGGCGGCCGGAATGGACGGCGATCTCGCGAAGAGCGCTGATGCCGCACGCAAGGCCATCGACTCGGCCAAGGGCCTCAACGAGGCGCAGAAGGAGGCGCTTCGCAAGGCGCTCAGCGCGCAGCAGAACGCGGCCAAGCAACTCGAGAAGGTGGCGAAGGCGTGCAAGGCGCTCGGGTCACAGTGCAACAAGCCCGGGAGCGCGAAGGACGGTGCCGCATCGGCGTGCCAGTCCGCGAGCGAGGCACTCAGCGAGGCGGAGACGCTCTCGGAGATGCTCAAGGACGCAGAGTGCGCGCGGGGTCAGTGCCAGTCGGCATGCCGGAGCAGTGCGGCCGGCGAGTCGGCCATGAACTCACCCGGCGGACTCGGAGCCGGAGGCGAGCGCACGAAGGAGGAGACCGCGACGGGCACCAAGTTGCGCAAGGAACGAGTGGCCGTCAATGGCGGTGATGTCATCGCGCGGCAACTCGTTGACGCACCGCCTCTGCAGGGCGAGAGTCGCGCGAAAGTCGAACGGCTCTCGGGCGAGATCGGCAAGGGCTACGAGGAGGGCACGGAGGACGATCCCGTGCCCGCGGCCTTGCGCGATGTGCACAAGCGCTACTTCGGCGACCTCAAGCGTGCGATCGACCAGAAGAGCGGCAAGGACGCGTCGCCCAGTTCCGCGCCAGTTCCAACTTCGGGCAAGTGACTTTGGTCGCCGCGAGATGATTCGTCGCACCTTCCATGCAAGTCGATGGGTATGGCGAGTCGCCGCGTTCACGATCGCCGCCTCCGGCTGTGGTGATGACGCATCGGTGCAGGCCAAGCACGACGCGACGGGAGGCGCGCCGACTCGAGTGGTGGTGGCCTATGTCAGCGCCGACGAGGCAGTGGCGCGCCCCATTCTCGACGCGTTCACGGCCGAGACCGGCATCGAAGTGCGCGCGCGATTTGACGGGGAGGCCGCGAAGACGACGGCGTTGGCCGCGATGCTCCGTGCCGAGCGCGATGCGCCGCGCGCCGATGTCTTCTGGTCGAGCGAGGGGATCGCGGCGGCACAACTTGCCCGCGAGGGGGTGCTCGCACCCTGGCGAAGTCGCACGGCTGATGCGCTTCCCGAACGGCTTCGAGGCGAGGCGGGTCGCTGGTACGGCTTCGCGCCGCGAATGCGGGTGCTTGTCTTTGATCCTTTGCGCACGCCGATGGCATCGCTGCCGACAACGATGCTGGCACTGGCGGCGCCATCGACCACGGGCCGCGTGGCGATCGCCGATCCGCGCTTCGGGACGACTCGCGGTCATGTTGCGGCCTTCGCTGCGATGCTCGAACGGACGAATCCGGGTGCGTACGCAGCATGGGTGGAGGAGCTTGCGGCGAAGAGTCCGCTCATCGTTGCCGGCGGGAACGCGGCGGTCGTCGATGCCGTGCTGCGAGGTGAGGCGGCCTTCGGACTGACGGACTCGGATGATTTCTTTGCCGCCCGCTGCGCCGGGGGCTCGTTGGGGGCGATCGCGATTCGCCAGTTCGCGCAAGGCAGTGAAGGGGGTGGGCCGATGCTCACGCCCAACACGGTGTCGCTGGTGTCAGGGGCACCGCATCCAACCGAGGCGAGCGAACTCATGGACTTCCTGTTGAGTCGAAGGGTTGGCCGATGGCTGCACGAGTCGCGTTCGGGGAACTTCCTCGTTGATGAATCGACGAGCCCGCAAGATGGTTCTGTCTCGCGCGACCCGCTTCCAGCGGGACTTCCACCGATCGATCCCTCGTGCGAACCGCTCCTTGGTCGAGTCCAGCTCGAGCGTGCGGGCGACCCATTCGTCGCCGACGAGTTTGCCGTCATCGAGTGGGTCGACCGCGCCGCGATCGCGTTGCGCTCAGCGTGGGGATCGAAGGCATCGCCGTGAGGGCAGCGGGCCCGCGCGTGCCGAACGCGATGGCGCTCCCAGGCTTGGTCGTGTTCGGACTCACCGTGGTGGCCCCGCTGTGCGCGCTCGCGTGGACGCTGCGCGGTGGATCGGGCACCAACGACGACAGCGCGGCAAGCGGCATCTCGCCCGCCGTCTACTGGCAGACGCTCGCCTGGGCCGGGTCCATTGCCGTTGCCTCATGCGCGGTGGGGTGGCATCCCGGTCGGGCACTCAGGCGTGCGCCCGTGTGGATCTGGGGCATCGTTGCCGGTGCCGCGATGCTGCCGTCGTACGCGCTGTTCTTCTGCGGTTGGCGGGTTCTGCGCCCGGGCCACTTCATTGCGGACTGGGCCATGCGAGGGGGATGGACGCCCGAGTTCCGCGGGTCGATCCTCTGGCTCGCGCTCGTGGGATCGAGTTGGCCGCTGTGCGCGCTGCTTGTGGGATCGCAACGATCCGACCGCGAGTCCATGGAGCGCACGCTCGGGCAACTCGAACCGCGCCGCTGGCATGACCCTTTGGCATGCGCTTGGCGAGGGGATCGCTGGATCCTCGCCCTCGCCCTCGGAAGCATCGGCGCCTTCCTCGTCGGGGAGTCGGCCGCGTTCGACGCTGCACAAGTCGTCACCTGGGCCGCTGAAGTACGGTCGATGGATGCGTCGGGCATGGGTGCGTCGGCTGTGCTGAGAGCGAGCGC
>SYGQ01000131.1 GCA_005799475.1 Planctomycetia bacterium
CCCCCAGGGGGGGGGATCTCAGAGCTCCCGCTCCATCACCACGAAGTACAAGTCGTCGCGTTTGGGTCGTCCCGCGCGCGGGTTGCAGCATGGAAACTCTTCACGCTTGTCGGTCACGAGGTAGCCACGCCGCTCATACCACGAGATGAGTTCAGGTCGCTGGCCGATCACGGTCATCCGCGCCTTGCTTCGCCCGAGCCCGCCGCGAATCACGCGCTCGGCGTCGGCAAGGACTTCGCGTCCGAGCCCGCGCGCCTGAAGCGTCGGCGACACCGACACCATGCCGATGTACCCGGCGTCGCCGCGATCTTCGACGCGCGCGCATCCAACGAGTTGCCCATCCGCGAACGCCATGCGCATGCGCGACAAGGGCCCGCAAACGATCGCACCAACTTCCTCGGCATCCGTGCGCTGGCCGTCCAGCAGATCCGCTTCGGTCGTCCACCCCGCGCGGCTCGCGTCCCCACGAAACGCGCTCTCGATGAGCGCGACGAGCGCATCAACATCGGCGCGAGTGGCATCCCGAAACACCAGCGAGCCTAGGGACGGCGTGTCGCTCATGTCGCGGGCTTTGGCGTGGGCTCGGGTTCAGTCCGCGCGCGCCACTTCGTGATCAGCTCGGCCTCTCGTGCGCGCGAGATCCCGGGCGCGCCGGGCTTGGCCCCGAAATCGAAGTCCGGCCTCTTCTTCGCGAACCACTCCGCCGTGTCGCGCGCCGTGACGGCGAGCGGTCGAAACTTCATCCCACCCTCGATCGCGCGCGCGCGGCTCATCGAGCCCATGTTCGCTTCGCCCGCCATCGACGATGGAATCCACAGCGGCAGTCCCATCCAAGGGCCGACTTCGTTCTCGAGGAGCCAGTCCTCGTCGATGGGCACAAGCGTGACCGCGTCACCGAACGCCGCGCGGCATCCCCACACGAGGCCGTCCATCGTGAGCGGCCCCGCAGGCCCGGCGCAGTTGTACGCACCGCCGTGGCCGCCGTCGGCGCAGGTACAGCAGAAGTCGCCAAGATCGCGGACATCGATGAAGCACACTTCGGATGCCCACGGTGAGTTCGATGATGGCACGAGCACTTCGCCACCTCGCGCCATCCGCGCGGGCCAATAGGTGAACCGATCAGTCGGGTCGCCCGGGCCGACGATGAGTCCCGGGCGAAGGTGCGTCGCGCGATCGCCGTACACCGCCGTCACCGCTCGCTCGCACGCGGCCTTGAGCGGGCCGTAGGTTTCGTTGGTCACCTTCTCGTCGGCGTCGGGTGGTGTCGGTGCCAGCGGTGCGCTCTCGTCGGCGTGCGCCGGCATGCCCTCGGCGTAGACATTCACCGTCGTGATGAGGATGTAGTGACGCACGACAGGCTTGAGCAGTTCGGCGCTCGCCGTCGCCACGCGCGGCACATACGCGCTCGTGTCCACGACCGCGTCCCAGGTGCGGCCGGCCTTGATCGCCGCCGCGAGCGGCTCGAGGCCGGGCGCCTTCTTCGGGTCGCGATCGCCGTGGATCTGCTCGATGTCTGGGAAGAGCCCGGGATTCGTCTTGCCGCGATTGAAGAGCGTGACCGTCCAGCCGCGCGCCTTCGCGCTCTCGACGACGGCGGGTCCGAGGAACGATGTGCCGCCGAGGACGAGGAGATTCATGGCGAGCGCCAAGGTACTGCGCAGCTCGCCCCGTTCTCGGGAAGAATCGGTGAGACTCACTCGCCGTTCTTTCCCGAGAACGCACAGCTAGCGTGCGTCAGCGTCGGGCGTCGCGTTCGCGCCCGCGGGCCGCGTGCCCCACTTGGGAGCAACATTGCCTGCATTCCACGCGTCGAACGCGGCGCGAAGTTGCGCGACCTTCTCAGGGTGGCTCGCGGCGAGATCCTTCGACTCGGCGATGTCGTCGCGCAGGTTGAAGAGCTTCGGTACGGCACCAAACACCGATGGAGCCTCGGTCTGCGCCGTGCGGTTCTCGCGTGCGACGACCAGTTTCCAGTCGCCCATGCGAACGGCCCACTGGTCGTCATATCTCCAGAAGAGCGCCTCGTGCGCGGGCGCCGCGCAACCGCCGCGTGCCAGTGGCACGAGGTTGATCCCCTCGGCGCTGGACATCTCTGCGCGCGCGGCGGCGAGTGCCGTCGCCGTCATGTCGAGCGAGATGACGGGTTGCGAACAAGTCGCGCCCGCGGGGACGCCGCCTTGGGGCCAGCGCATGATGAACGGAACACGCACGCCGCCTTCGAAGAGTTGTCCCTTCATGCCGCGAAGTGGATCGTTCCGCGAGGTGGTCGCGCGCGTGGGTCCGCCGTTGTCGGAGAGGAAGAAGACGAGCGTGTTCGCGGAGGCGCCGGAGGCATCGAGGGCCTGCATCACGCGACCGACACCGTCGTCGAGCGCGGTGAGCATCGCGGCGAATGTCTGCCGCCGCGCACTGCCCTTGACCTGTTCCTTGGCGCGCCCCGCGCGAGTGTCGTCAGCTTCCATCGGCGCGTGCACGGCATTGAAGGTGAGGTAGAGGAAGTAGGGGTTGTCGTGCTTGCGCGCGATGAAAGAGGTCGCCTCGCGCGTGAACGCGTCAGTGAGGTACTCGCTCTCAACGACCGCGTCGGTGCCGCGAGTGACTGCAACGCCGGTGACGCCTTCTCCCGACGCGCGATACGCATGACTCGCGTTCAAGAATCCGAAGAACTCGCCGAAGCCGCGCTCGGTCGGCCTGAAGCCCACGGGAGAACCGAGGTGCCACTTGCCCACCATCGCTGTCTCGTAGCCCGCGAGTGAGAGTCGCTCGGCCAGTGTGGGTGACGACCGCGGCAGACCGAATGTGGCGTTGTCGCGCTGGCCGCTTGGATTCATCTCGAGACCGATGCGCTGTTGGTAGCGGCCAGTGAGGATGCCCGCGCGCGTGGGCGCGCAGACCGGGCATGTGACATAGCCGTCAGTGAAGCGCGTGCCTGACGCGGCGAGCGCATCGAGGTGCGGCGTGGCGATCCCCTCGCTGCCGACGGCGCGGTAGCAACCGAGCTCACCGTAGCCCAAGTCGTCGGCGATGATGAACACGATGTTGGGCCGCGCGGGCGCGGGTGCGGGTGCCAGTTGCGGAGCCTCAACTCCCAACGCAACCGCGACGATCAGTGGCGCAAACCAAGGCATGCGGCCTTCACACTACTTGATCGCGAACGCGCCTTCGGACGGGTCCAGCGGCGTACGCGTGAGTTCGCACTGCACGATGCTGCTTGTCCATCGTGCGCGAATCGCTTCGACGAGGGCGTCGACTTCAGTCGCTTTGCCCTGCGCCACCATCGCGACGGATCCATCGCGCTCATTGCGCACCCAGCCCTTGAGCGCGGGCGAGGTCGTCACAAGTCGCATGACCGACGCGCGAAAGCCAACCCCCTGCACGCGCCCAACGAAGCGCGCCTCCATGCGGATGGTGTCGATCTCCGGCAGCACCGCGCTCGGGTGATAGATGTGATACGAGAGCCCGAAGGGATCGCTGAACATCGCGCTGCACGCGACGGCGTCGGCGCTCTGCGCGCCGCACACGCCCGAACTCGACTCGCGGCATCCCGCAGCGAGCAGTCGTTCGCGCGCGGCGGCGAAGTCATCGACCTCGAACTCAAAGAACGACTTGCCCGCGTATCGACCGTGAGTGGCGGCGACTGCTTCGTCGGAAGCTGACTCGCTTGCGGGCATCGCTTCAATGAAGAGCGTGTTGGCGTCGCCCTCAAAGCGCGCTTCGGCATCGGCGGCGGTCGCAAGTCGCAATCCGAGCACATCACGATAAAACGCGACCGCGTGCGCAAAGTTGCGCACGCGGATCGCAATGAACCGTGTTTGTCGAAAGCGGGGGACCGTCATTCGCCGCAGCCGCAACCTGAGCCGCAGCATCCGCTCTTGGCCGAGGGCTTCGAGAAGAGCCCGACCGTCGATCCTGCGGGGTCGTTGATGATCGCGAAGCGGCCGATGCCGGGGATCTCCGTCGGCGGGCACTGCACCTTGCCGCCGTTGGTGGTGACCGCGTTGCACGCGCCGTCGAGGTTGTCGACCCAGATGTAGCTGAGCCAGTTCGACGGGTGCGGACCCCACTCGGCCTTGATCTTCATCATGCCGCCCGCGCACCCTGCCTTGTCGTGCGGGTCGCAGCCTTCGCGCGTGAAGGTCGTGTATGCCATTCCGCCGATGTCATTGACGGAAGCCTGCCAACCAAAGAGCGCGCTGTAGAACTTCGACGCGACCGCCGGGTCATTCGTGAGCAGTTCGGTCCAACAGAAACTGCCGTTGTCGGCGGCGTAGCCCTGCGTGCCGCGGCCGGGCAGTCCCGTGAAGAGGTAGAGCGAGGCGCCAGTCGGATCAGCAATGCACGAGAAGCGTCCGACCTCGGGGATGTCCTGCGGTTCGACGTGCACGGTGCCACCAAGTGTCTTCACCTTGGCGGTCGCCGCGTCAACATCAACGACATTCACATAGGGACCCCAGTGCGAGGGCACCTGCGCGGGCACGCACTCGGGCATCGCCATCATGCCGCCGAAGCTGCGCGCATTGTTGGAGAGACTGATGTAG
>SYGQ01000132.1 GCA_005799475.1 Planctomycetia bacterium
GAACGGCGTGATGCCGGCGACCACGCCCAGCGGCGTCAGGTGCGTCTCACAGTCGACGCCGCGCGCGATCGTGAGCGTCTCGCCCTTGAGCATCGTGGGAATCCCGCACGCAAACTCGATGTTCTCGATGCCTCGGTAGAGGCTGCCGCGCGCTTCGGCGAGCGTCTTGCCGTGCTCTCGGCACACCGCGTGGCAGAGTCGGTCGAAGTTGGCTTCGACGAGTTGCCGAAACCGGAAGAGGACGCGCGCGCGCTCGATGGCCGGCGTGGCGCTCCATGCGGGAAAGGCGGCGTGGGCGGCGGAGACTGCCGCCTCAACATCGCTCGCTGACCCCACGGGACACTCGGCGATCACATCGCCGGTCGACGGATTGAAAACAGGCGTCGAGTCGCCGCGCGGACTCGTCCAATGGCCTCCGATCAGGTTCGGGCAGGGGGTCAGTTGGACGGTCGTCGTCATGAGTGTGAAATGCGTTCCGACGCGGTCGAAGTCTATCGCGCTAGCATCACGCTCGCGAGCGATGCCTGATCCCCACCGAGCATCGGATCCGCTCGAGATTGATGCGCTCGTGATCGGCGGGGGTGTCGCCGGGCTCTTCATTCTTGATGCGCTTGCCCGTCGCGGCGTCGGTGCGCTGCTGTGCGAGGCGACGGCGCTCGGCAGTTCGCAGACGACCGCGAGCCAGGGCATCCTCCACGCCGGAATGAAGTACTCGCTCGGGGGACTCGTTGGCGATGATGCTCAAGAGGCCGCGCGCGCGGCCGAGCTGTGGCAGTCGATGCTCGCGGGAAATGGTGGCGACCTTCGCGGCGTTCGCGTCCTTTCCCGGGAGTGCTACCTGTGGCGCAGCAGCGGGCTCGTCGCCGCCGCGTCGCTGGCCGCCGCGCGAGTGGGATTGCGGACGCGGCCCGAGTCTGTGGCCGCACCTGATCGACCCGCGTGGCTCAAGGGCGTTTCGGGCGATGTCTTGCGTCTTCCAGAGACTGTGATCGACCCCATCTCGCTCGTTGGTGAGCTCTCGAACCGTCATGCCGAGCGACTGGCGCGCGGCACGGTCGCG
Organism: Planctomycetia bacterium; assembly: GCA_005799475.1. GTDB lineage: Bacteria > Planctomycetota > Phycisphaerae > Phycisphaerales > SM1A02 > F1-60-MAGs104. Next base: position 1,061 of record SYGQ01000132.1, read on the forward strand.
GCGATCACGGTGACGGAAGACGCCGTCACCGTCGCCTTTTCATCCGCCGCGCTTCCTCAGGTGCGCGCCCGTCATGTCATCCTTGCCGCCGGCGCTGGCAACGAGTCGCTCGCTTCGATGGCGGGGATCGTCGAGCCGATGCAGCGACGCCCGCTGCGGCAAGCGCTCCTGCGCGGAGACCTTCCCCTCGTCTTTGGCCACTGCATCGACGGCGCGCGGACGAGAGTCACGATCACGAGCGACACACTGGGCGAAGATCGAGTCTGGCAAGTCGGGGGCGAGGTCGCGGAGGCGGGCGCCTCCATGGCACCCGCAGAGTTTGAGCGAGTCGTGCGCTCCGAACTCGCGGAGGTGTTGCCGTCGGGAGTTTTCGGGCCGTGTTCGTTCGCGTCCTACCTCGTCGACCGCGCCGAGCCGCACACGCCGTCGGGGCGCCGACCACCGCGCGCGCACTCGGCGGCGCACGGGGCGCTGCGAGTCGTCTGGCCGGTGAAACTCGTCTTGGCCCCATTCGTCGCCGAGGAAATCGCTCACGCGATGCCGACGCCCGAGCACCCGGGAGCAGAGTGGCCCGCGGCAATCATGCGCCCGGCGCTTGCACGGCGGCCGTGGGATGACATCAGTTGGGGAGCACGCGCATGACGGCACACGGATTGCCAACTCGAACCGCCGCGCGGCTTGGCCGCAGCGTGACCGTCCTCGGTTGGGGGGCCTTCAAGATCGGCCGCAACGAAGGCATCAAGTACCCGAGTGCATACGACCTTCCCACCGAGGACGAAGCGGCGGCCACCGCGCACGGCGTGATCGACCTCGGGATCCGAGCGATCGACACGGCGCCCGCGTACGGCGTGAGCGAGGCGCGGCTCGGGCGCGCGCTCTGCGACCACGACCTCGTGCACCGCGCGAGGCTCTTTCTGTCGACGAAGGCTGGCGAAAGTTTCGTCGGCGGGCACTCCTCTTACGACTTCACGCGCCAAGCCATCGCGGCGAGCGTCATCGGGAGCCTTGAGCGACTGCGCGTCAATCGAGTCGATGTCGTGTTCGTGCACTCCGACGGCTCCGACGCGCAGATCCTTCGGGACGGCGACGCGGTCAGTGCCCTCGACGCGCTCAAGGGTCGCGGCGCCGTTGGGGCCGTGGGGTTCTCCCCCAAGTCAGTCGACGGCGCGATGGCCGCGCTGGTGGATCCGCGCGTCGATGCCATCATGGTCGAGTTCAATCCCACGGTGCGCGAGATGGCGCCCGTCATCGAGTCAGCTCGTGCGCAGGGAGTCGCCGTCTTCGTGAAGAAGCCGCTCGCCAGCGGCCGGCTCGATCCCGCGCTCGCGATTCCGTGGATCCTCGCTCACCCGGGGGTGACCTGCGTCGTCGTTGGGGGTCTCTCACTCGATCGCTTGCGAGCGAATGTCGCGCTCGCGCACGGCTAACCCCCGCGCCCCCCCCGGTTACGGGCAGATTGTGTGCCCTAGGGCACACAATCTGCCCGTAACC
>SYGQ01000133.1 GCA_005799475.1 Planctomycetia bacterium
CGCCGACCATGATGATGTCGGGGTCCTGGCGAAGGAGCGAGCGCAGTGCGCCCGAGAAGGTGAGCCCCGCCTTGATGTTGGTTTGCGTCTGATGCACGCCGGGCAGGTTGCTTTCAACTGGATCTTCGACCGTCGAGACATTCAAGCTCTCGGTGTCGAAACCAGAGAGCACCGAGTAGAGCGTCGTCGACTTGCCGCTTCCAGTCGGTCCGGTGACGAGGACAACGCCGTGCGGCTCGTCGATGACCTGACGAAAGAGCGTCGCCGTCGGCGCGCGGAAGCCGAGCTTGTCCAAGGCCAGCCGCGAGCCGCCGACATCGATCACTCGCATCACAACCTTCTCGCCAAACTTGCCCGGCAGCGTGGAGACGCGAAGGTCAATCGGTCGTCCGCTCACGCGGACGCTGATCTCGCCGTCCTGCGGGACGCGCCGTTCGGAGATGTCGAGCTTCGCCATGATTTTGATGCGGCTGGCGATCGCGGCATGCATCCGGTAGGGGGGCTTCACGCGGACATGCAGCACGCCGTCGACGCGAAGGCGGACGCGCAGGTGGCCGTCGTCGGGTTCGATGTGGATGTCGGAGGCACCCTCAGAGACGGCGCTCGCGATGATGTGATTGACGAGTCGGACGACGGGGCCGCTCGAGGCCTCCTCGTCGCCGCCCGACATTTCGGCCGTGTGATGCTCCGTGACTTCGCCGACGACCTCCTCAAGGTTGCCGAGGATCTCCGCCACGAGAGATTCGGTCTGCTGGCCGTTGCGGTCGGCGGCGGGCTCGATCTCGGGCATTGGCACCGCGAACGCCGCTTCGATCCGATCGGGAGTGCTGACGGCCACGCGAACTCGGAAGCCGGTGATTCGTGCGAGTTGCTCGCAGACGACAAAGTCATCAGGATTTGAGGTGCACACGGTGAGCGTGCCGTCTGAGAGCGACATGGGAAGCACCATGTGTTCATTGCGGATCGCCTCAGGAACGAGAGCGCGCACGGCGACATCGGCCTCCGCACGCGGGTCCTCGATGAACTCGATCGTCTTCGCCTGCGCCAGCGCGCGAAGTAGTTGCTCCTCGGTGACGAAGCCGCGTTCGACGAGGATCTCGCCGAGCATCTTGCGCTGCGCGTTGGCGGACTGAATGGAGAGCGCTTCGCAGAGTTGCTCCGGCGACAGGAGTCGCGACTCAAGGAGCACTTGGCCGAGCGAGACGGTGAGTGGTCGGAGAGCTTCGTTCATTGGGGGCCGTTGCTGAGGACGAGATCCATGTGAATCTCGTATTCACCGGCTGCCGATGCAAGCGTGACCGACCGTTGTCCAACCTTCATCAGCTGGAATCGTTGGCCGGTCTTGGAGTCCGTCCACGACTGCCCCACACGGAGCGTGCGACCGTCCAAGACCGCGTAGCAAGTGTCAAGCGTCGCCTGAAGCGACACGACGGGCGCGGCCTCGGGCGCTAGGGCCACCGTGGCCGTCTGGGCAACGAGGGTGGGCTTCGCTTCAACGGGCTGCTGAAAGGGGCTGCGGGTCGGGGTCGTGGCGAGGTTCCATGTTGGCATCGTGCCGATGAACTCGGCGGGGATCGCGCTGGAGGTCGTCGTGGAGGCCGTGGCGATTGGCGTTGCGGGCGCAGCAGTTGATGCTGCCGTCGATGCCTTGGGGGCCATCACGAGTTTGCCGGCGAAAATGCCGATTGCCGCGACGGCAGAGAGGAGCAAGAGGGCGAGCTGGCGAGGGGAGGTCCCGAGTCGACTCGCCAGAGCAGTCCATCCGTTGGCGAGACTCATGGTCGTGTCTCCTCAGCGATTTGGAAGAACTCTTCGACCGCGACCGTCGCTTGCACATGCTCGCCTGCCTGCCGAAGTTCGAGCGCGCGAACACGATTGAGGCCGGCTTCCGCCTCTGCGGTCCCAAGCGCCGCGAACACGGCACGGAACGACCCGGTCATTTGCATCTCGACGCAGCGACGATCGAGCTTGAGACCCGCTGGACGCGCGAGCATCGGCTCGCGGTCCCCGACCTTGATGGACTGATCCAGCACATCCTTGCCGTCGATGGGCCGGGTCAGTCTCGGGACAATCATGCTTTCATTGACATCAGTCCGCAGCGCATGGCCGCGCGTCTGGAGTTCACTGCGCAGCGACGCAAGCCGCGCCTGAAGGCGCTCATGCTCGTCGCGCTGGACGAGGTACTGGTCGGTGGCACGGGCGAGGTCCTTGCTGTCAAGGCGCATCTGCCGCGCCTTTGAGAAGTTGGGCAGCGCGACGACGGCGACGGCTGCGAGCGCGAGAGTGGCCGGCGCGATCGCCCAAATCCAGTAGGTGTTTCGCTTCACTGACGCGCCTCCGCCGCGCGAATCCCGTGGCGCTTCGCGCTCACGACGGTGTCGTCGCTCGTCGAGGCCATCGGGTTCACTCGAAGCCGCATGACGAATTGCTGATCCGCGCTGCCGCCAGGCTTTGGGGCGGTGCGCTGCTCGACGATCGTGACACCGGCGAATGGCATTGTGGTCCTGAGGCCCGCCGCAAGAGCTTGCACACCTTCGGCGGTGGGAGCGCGGCCACTCAGGGTGATCAGGTAGGTCGGCCGCGATGCAGGAGCGCCCTTCGCGGCTTTGGCCTCGTCGAGCGTCACGCGCAGCGAGTCGAGCCAACTGCCCTCAGGCATGACATTCGCAATCGTCGCCACAATCTCGGTGGTGGCCACAGGCGAGCGCAGCATGCTGTCGGCCCCGAGCTCCGCCTGAAGCGCCGCGCTCTCGCGCATGCCCTGCGCGAGAAGTTCGTCAATCTTGCTCGCGCGATCGCGCATGGAGACGATCACATTGTGCTCGGCGTGCGCATTGCGAAGTTCCACGAACGAGCTCGTCACGACGCCGACGGCAAGCGTCGCCATGAGGACCGCGCCAAACTTGAACAGTCGGAGGTGACCGCGGCGGCGCACAACGCGCCTCGCATCCTCCGGCAGGAGATCAACAAAGAACTCGTTCATGCGACCCTCCGCGACGGAACCGCCGAAGGCGCGGCAGGCGAGGGGAGCACGAGGGCAAGCGCTGCATTCCAGGCCGCGCGTCCCCCAGCAGTCGTCGGTGCGTGCGACCAGTCCACGCGATGCGACGAATCGAAAACCTCAGTCGCGGCGCCGCACACGGACCCGATTGCGCTAGCGACGCCGGGCTCCTCAGCGAGAGGTCCGCTGACGCGAATGAGCTCAGGCCAAGAACCAGGCGCACGGCGCTCGACATGCCGGAGGCACTGAAGGACCTGTTCACCCAGTTGGCGCCAGCGCCATGCCTGCGACTGATCCTCAGCGCCCGCGACGGGAATGAGTTCCGCATGCAGCACGGCGCTCGACTCCCACTCGAAAGATCGGAAGTAAGTCAAGCCGTGGAGATTGAGGAGGGCAAGTGTGGCCCTGTCGCTCTCAAGATGAAGGAACCCGAAGGATGGGACTCGGCCGGAGTCCTTCATCATGTTCCAGCAGAGGCGCATCGCCGCGGCGCTCCCGAGCTCGGCACGACGCGTCTCAAGGCCCGCGTGTGTCAGAAGTGCGATCGCGCGCGCCACCATGGCGCGCTGCGAGGCAATCACGAGCACTTCCTGTGCGGTTCCACCGAGCGTGCCGTTTCGTATGGGCAGATGGCCCGATACAAGGTCCCCGCGCTCGACGCCGAGTCGATCGACGGCGACCCACGACACACTCTCGCGAAGTTCCTCGCTCGCGAGAGCGGGGACTTCGACGGCCTCACTGAAGACAGACGACGCCGGAAGCGCCATCGCGCACGCCGACCCACTGAAACGACCATGCTTGAGGGTCTCGCGGAGTCGCCGCACCGAGGCGTCGTCGACGGGACCTGCGTCAAAGATTCCCTTGACCGGTGGCAGGATGGCCGTCGCACAGACGCTGGGCGCCGAACTGGGCGCAGAGAGTTGAGCGATGCGCAGCGCGGTCTTGGAGAATTCGACGGCGATGGAGCTGCGCTGACCGTGTGACCTGAACAAGTTGGGCTCCGTGTGGGATTCGCTGCTTCCATCAATACTGTGCGCCGCGAGGGGACCTGTATCCCGCTCGCGGCGCACGGCTCTCCACTTGTCTGCGCCGTCAGCACGACGGCGCGAACGCTGTCATGAACTCACTCGGTCACGGCGTCGGGACGACCTTGCCGCTCGCGAAGGACCAGCCCTTCGCAGAGTCGACCTGGTTGACATAGTCAGACGCCGTGCAGTAGCCCGCCGTGGCGAGCTTCGCGAGATCGGCATCGGCGATGGCGCCGTCTGTGGTGCCGATCGCGGTGCCGCCACCGGGAAGGAACTGGTTGTAGCGCGTGATCATGGTGAGGATCTGCGCGCCTCGGGCTTCGGCCGCCTCAGTCTGCGCATCTGTCAAGGCGCTCGTGACGCTCGGCACAACCAGTGCAGCGAGTACGCCGAGGATGACGACGACAATGAGGATTTCGATCAGTGTGAATCCGCGTTTGACAGTACGAGCAATCATGAGAGTTCTCCAAAGAGGCGACTCCCTCTTCGTTGGGGGAGTCTTTGTGGATGAGCTGGGTCTCGACAGTCGAAACCCGACACCAACACCATCGGAATGCGCCGCCGCTGAGCCAAGGCAACTTGAAAGTTTTCCGTAGAGATTTTGTCCCCCGTTGCTGTCGAGCCTCGGTTGCATTGAAAGGCCGGAAATCGAGAGTAGTTCCGTGCAGTTGTGCCAAGGGAAGGTCGAAGGGAACCGGGCCATGGCGGTCGTCCGTCCCGGAATGACTCTGATTGAGTGCCTCGTCGCGATGGCGCTCGTTGTCGTCGCGGCATCCGTGATGGCATCAGCCGTTCACGAAGGACTCGCAGCGCAGGAGGATGCACTCACGATGACGCTCGCAGGGACCGCGGCTGAGTCGCGCGTTGCCGAGTACCTCGCAACACCATACGACACGATCGCCGTCGTGGACAGCGTGGAGCCCGTCGGTTCGATGTTGACCCCCGACGGGACCCCGTTCTCCGAGAGCTATGGGAAGTTCAGTCGTCGGACACAGGTGGAACCATCGACGCTCACGGTTCCAGACTTCCCCGGGCTCGAGATCCCGGGCTACCTCGTGCGGATCACCGTAGCCGACATGTGGGAAGGCCAGGAGCGAAAGGTTGTGACGCTCCAGCGGTTCCGTCCGCAGACTCTCGAAGACATCGCCGCAGCGGACGCCACGCCATGAGTCGCCGCGGCTTCACGCTCATCGAAGTCCTCGTCGCCACGGCGATCACGAGTCTTGTGGCTGGCACGGTTGTCGCGATGGTCGAAGCCTTTCGTTCGGCGGTGTGCCTGCAGGATTACCGTGCCGAAGCGATCGTGCGTGGTGCGGGCGTGCAGTCGCACATTGGGCTGCTTGCCCTGAAGACACGAATGACGCTGGAACTTGAGCCGCAGCGCGTGCTTCTTTGGCTTCCATCCGAGACGCTCGCTTCATCCGGCACCGGTAGCGAGACGGAGTTTGACCGCATCAATCTCCTGGCCGACGAACTGCACTGGCTCGAATTCGTGCAGGAGGCCGACGGCACCTGGACGCTCGTCGAGTGGACCGTGAGGCCCGAGCTGCTGCCAGCGGACGAAACCCTCACCTACTTCACGGCCGATGGTTCGTTCTGGGATGCGTACTTCACACAACTTCGCGACGCGGAGGTGCTCCGACGCTCCCCGCTTGCCAGCGGCATTCGCGCCGCGCGCGAGAGAGGCGAATCCGTGCCCGCGGTGACGGCCGCGCCACGGTTCGTATGGCAGACCGCCAATATCTGTGAGAACCGTTCGATCGGCGCCGAGCTTTCATTCGTCGCCGAAGACGCTACAGACCAGCTGCACAGCGACCTCAGGGCCGAGAGTGCACTGGCCTTCTTTGATCGGCACCCCATCTGCTCGGAGGAATGATGATGCAACTCTTGCATTCCAGGCGGAGGCACGGGGAAGGCATGAGGACTCGGGCCTCTCGCCGAGGCGCAGCGCTCCTGATGGCACTCTTCGCGATCGGAGTCGCCACGACGGCCGGCACCTCATTCGTGAAGAGCCGCGACCGCAGCGTGATGGTCGGACGAAGCATGAGCGATGCCGCGAGCGCACGATTGGCTGCGGCGGAAGGGCTGGCGATTTCACGCGAAGTGCTCTCGGGCATCTTCCGCGAGTCCGACGCGACGCTCGCCGCGCAGTGGCGCGCGCAGCTCGCTGACGGCGTCCTCCTGACGAACTACCACATCAATGGCGCCACTCTCAATGTCACGGTGGCCGACCTCGCCACGGGCGCGGCGCCGACGATCACGACGACGGAGTTCTCCGCAAACATCACGGTGTCGGTTGGCGACACTCACTACCAGATGAGCGCACAGATGAGTCTTCAGAGCCTCATCAAGGGGCAGTACGCGATCTTCGCCAACAAACTCTTCCGCATGGAGGGGAACAACTTTGTGGGACGCTGGGAGCGCGCTCCGACGAGTCCGCAGAAGCACCCGATCAATCTCGGGACGCAGGCACTTCGCAGTTGGTTCTCCGAGGAAGGCGCCTACTTTGGTGAGAGCGCGTACTTCGAGGATCAGGCCGTTGCGATCACGGGGAGTTACTCGTCACTGAGTGCCGCACTCTCCGCACAACCAACGGAGTTCACCCGGGCCGCACGCGCCGGATACGCCGGCGTGACGATCAATGCCGAGGCGCGGATGTACAAGTTCGATGGCGGATCACCCACCGCGAGTGCGTCCTGGTCGAGCGATGCGGGCACTTTCGCCACGAAGCAGGCGTACCTGTACTACCCCAGCAATGCCGAGACCGTGACCGTCACGGGCGGCAGCGCCGATGAAGTGGAACTCGTGCGATTGTCCGAGGGGGAGTCGATTCGGATGCCGACGCCGCCGAACGAGCCCCCCTTCGTGCCCGGCACCACATACTCGGGAAACCGGACCTACAGCGGTCAGACACTCACGCTCAACCCGATCCGCGTGAAGTGCAACGAATTCTTCGGCATTCCCTATGCCGGGGGCGACCTCACCATCTCGAACAACAGCGTCGTCACGCTCAAGAGCGGCGTCTACCGAGTGGACGACAAGTTCAAGCTCTTGAA
>SYGQ01000134.1 GCA_005799475.1 Planctomycetia bacterium
CGCTCGGGTCCCCAGAGTCCGCGGCGAAAAGGCCGTCGGCGAGTTCGGCGTGCGACGCCCACGGAGTCTCAGGATCGCCGGTCCACACGCCTCGGGCTTCGACTCGCACGCGCATGCTTGGAGGCTACCCCTCTATTCTTGAGGGATGAATCGACTGCTCATCGCCGTGGCATCCGTGACGCTGGCTTCGTGCGATGGATCGACGCCGCCACCGAAGCCGCCAGCTCCCATCACACCCAGAGTGGTCGCGCCTCCTCAGCCGGTGCGAGCGGCGGAGGCTGCAGGCGCTGTCTCGACGGCCACCAGCGATGCCACGAAGATCGAGATTGCCGGTCTTGTCATGCCCAAGCCGGCGTCGTGGACATGGGAGTCTCCGTCGATGCAGTTCCGCGCGCTCCAGTATGCAGTGGCCGCACCCGCAGGCGCGTCTGGAGCGGCCGAACTCATCCTCAGCGTGTTCGCGCAGGGCGACGGTGGCCCCGTCGACGCCAATGTGAAGCGGTGGGAGTCACAGTTCAGGACGAGCGAGGGCGGTGCCGCAACGGCTACGGTGAGGGAGATCGTCGCGGGAGCCATCCCCGTGAAGCTCGTCGAACTCTCGGGTAGTTACCAAGGGATGGGGCAAGCGGCGCCACGCCCGGGCATCCTGCAACTGGGCGCGATCGTGCAGGTCGAGGGTCGAACGGTGTACATCCGTCTCGTCGGTCCCGCTGCGACAGTCGAAGCTGCGCGAGCGCAATTCATGGCAATGGTGGAGGGAGCGAGACACTCACCGTGAGCGCGCACACCACGCTCGCACCGGGTCGGCTGGGTGTGCTTGGTGCGCTTGTCATCGCGAGTTTCTTCGTCAGCGTCGTGGCCGCATCGGCGGCACTCAGCATGCTCGGCGGGGCCTCTGTGTGGGAGTTCTTGGAAGTGCTTGGATCCGCGCTCATGTGGCACGGCGAGAGCGGCAGGCTCATCGCTGTGTGTTGTGCGTTCGTCGTCTTGACGCAGGGCGCGTTCCTTCTTCCCACCTTCTCGCCGCTGACGCGCGGCGGTAGCCAGCGCTCGCTCCGCTGGACGGCCACCGCAGCGGCCGGCATGATCGCTGCGTTCACGGCGGCATGGCTTTGGGCACTGGCGACGACGCTGACCCTTTACATCCCAGATGGCGCCCCAGGGGATCTGGTCATCATCATGATCGTGCCGCTGTGCGGCGCGTTCGTCGCGAGTTGGCTCTATTGGGGCGCCGTGTTTTTCCGCTGCGCGACTTCGTCGAGCCGCCCGGAGTTCCGCCTCATGCGGATGGTGTTTGGCGCGACGGGAGTTCTTGTGGCGGCGACGATCCCGCTCGATGTGCTCACGCGCCGGAAGACGCAGTGTTACTGCGGTGCAGGAAGTCTCGTGGCGTTGTGTTGGGGGTTGGGCGGTGCCTTCTGGCTGCTTGGCCCGTGGCTCCTACGCCACCGTATCACGCGCATGCGTCGCGACCTTTCAGGGGGCTACTGCATGCGCTGCGGCCATGCGCGCGGACCGTCTCCCAGCCAGGTGTGCTCCGAGTGCGGCCACTGTTCCGTCACGCCGAAGTCGCAGCGAACCGCCGGTTGACATCGTTCCAGTTGACGATCTCCCAGATTGCGGCGAGATAGTCCGCGCGTCGGTTCTGGTAGCTGAGGTAGTAAGCGTGCTCCCACACATCGACGCCAAGGAGGGGTGTCCCAGCGTTGTCGACGAATCCCTTCATCAGCGGGTTGTCTTGATTGGGCGTTGAGGAGACGGCGAGCGAGCCGTCGCGCCGTCTCACGAGCCAGACCCATCCGGAGCCGAATCGCTTCAAGCCGGCATCCTGGACGGCCTTCTTGAACGCATCGAAGGATCCGAACGACGCACCGATCGCCGCAGCGAGGTCAGTACTGGGAGCGCCGCCTTGTCCCTTGGGGGCGAGCATCGCCCAGAAGAACGAGTGGTTCCAGTGGCCGCCGCCGTTGTTGCGCACGGCCGCGCGAATCGTCTCCGGGATTGAACCGAGTTGCTCGCAGACCTGATCGAGCGTCCATGCGCTGTATTCAGCCTGTCCGTCAAGTGCCTTGTTCAGGTTGTCGACATAGGCCTGATGGTGCTTGGTGCGGTGGATGGCCATCGTCTTGGCATCGATGACGGGCTCGAGGGCACTCTCGGCGTAGGCAAGATCGGGAAGCGTGAATGGCATGGGGGAAAGGATATCGAAGTCAGGATCTGCCCGACCGCGCGGTTCCTGGGGGCTACGCTCAGGCAGTGCGCGATCACCTTCGAATGCTCGATGCCGCGTTGAACAGGGCGATGGAGGCCGCGCGCGTCCTCGAGGACATCGCGAGGTTCGTGGCCGATGATCGGTCGCTCGCGCGCTCGTTCAAGGAGAGTCGGCACACTCTCTCAACCGTTGCCGAAGAGCTCGGCGTGTCGACGCGCCACTGGCACCGTGACACCGAGCATGATGTCGGCACGGCGCTGGAGGGGACGCGCGAGGGCAGTCGCGACTCGATGACAGCTCTCGTGGATGCCAACGCGTCTCGACTGCAGGAAGCGCTGCGGTCGGTTGAGGAGTGCGCGAAGTTGGACCGCCGCGCCTGCGTCGCCGTGGTCGAGCGGCTTCGCTACGACGCGTACACACACGGCTCGGCGCTCCACATTCGCGTCGGCGCCGGGGGGGCGCGACAGTGGCGAGTGTGTGGACTCTTGACGCGCACGGCGTGCACGCTGCCCTGGCGCGACACACTCGCGAGCGTCCTCGAGGCCGGCGCGGATGCGATTCAGGTGCGAGAAAAGGATGCGCCGACTTCGGAACTCGTCGCGCATGTGCGCGAGGTTGTTGAAATCGCGCGACCGTTCCGCGCCAGCATTGTCGTCAACGATCGTCTCGATGTGGCGCTCGCGGCCGGTGCGGATGGGGTTCACTTGGGCCGCGACGACATGTCGCTGCGCGACGCGAGGCGGTGTGCGCGACGCGATCTCGTCATCGGCGCGACCGCGCACACGGAGGCCGAGGCCGAGGCCGCGCTCGGCGAGGGCGCTGACTACATCGGCGTTGGGCCGATGTTCGAGTCAGCGACGAAACCAGGGCTCGCTCGAGGAGGTCCGCGCTGGTTCGCGGAATTCCTCGGAAGATTCCCAAGGGCCGCGCATCTGGCCATCGGGGGCATCACGCCCGACAATGTGGGTGAACTCGTCGCAGCGGGGTGTCGTGGCGTGGCCGTTTCCTCGTGCGTGCTCACTTCGCGCGAACCCGGGAGCGTGGTGCGGCGGTTGCGCGAGGCCTTCGCGTGAGCGCGGTCTCGGGCGCGGAGCTCGAACTTCTAGGGACCGGCACGAGTTCGGGGGTTCCCGTCATCGGCTGTACATGTCCGACATGCCTTTCGAGTGACCCGCGGGATCGTCGACTTCGGACGAGCGCGGCACTGCGGTTTGTCGATCCCGCGGGACACGCACGAGTGTGGCTCATTGATGTGGCCCCGGACCACCGCGAGCAGGCGCTGCGCTCGGCGATCGACCGGTGCGACGGGATCCTGATCACGCACTCACACATGGATCACATCTGGGGTCTCGACGAAGTGCGTCGCTATAACGCGCTCATGCGGCAGTCGATCGAACTCTTCGCCGACGACGACTCGCTCGCCGACCTCACGCGCGTCTACAAGTACATCTTTCGGTCTCACGAGAATGTCAACGATTCGTTCGTGGCGGACCTGACGCCGATGCGGGTCATCCCCGGGCGGCCGTTCGAGCGCCACGGCGTTCGGTTCACGCCGTTCTCGATGCCGCACGGTCGGACCGAGGTGCTCGCGTGGCGCTTCGACGCCCAAGACGGTGGCGATGGCGGGGGGCTGCTACCCATGGCGTACTGCACGGATGTCTCTGGGATTCCCCCCAAGTCGTGGGAGCATCTGCGTGGCCTGAAGACACTTGTCCTCGACGCGCTCAGGTATCGCGCGCACCCAACGCACTTCACGGTCGATGAGGCACTCGCCGCGGCCGGCGAGGTCGGTGCCGCTGCGACTGTTCTCGTGCACATGACGCATGACATTCTCCACGCCGACCTCGCTTCGCGGCTCCCGGCGGGGATCTCCCTCGGCCACGACGGGCTGCGCCTTCCGATGGTGGCGGATGCCGAGACCATCCGCTAGGATTCCCCCTCCCCATGGCGCAGATCCGCGAAATCAAGAAGCGAATGGTCGCGGTCCGCACCATTCAGCGCATCACGAAGACCATGCAGATGATTGCGACCGCGAAGTTCACCGCGGCGCTCCATCGCGCCAAGGCCACGAGGCCGTACACCGAGCGCATTCGCGCTCTGGTCGCGGAGGTGTCCGCCGACGCGGGAGATGTGTCGAGTCCGCTTCTTGGGAAGCACTCGGGCCACCACTCGCGCGCCGATGCGGGGAAGCCATCGCGTGAAGTCCTGTTGGTCGTGGCGAGCGACCGAGGGCTGTGCGGGGCCTACAACGGCAGCGTGCTTCGCGCGGCCATGGCCGAAATCCGCAAGCGCCGCGCACTCGGCCACGAACTCGTCATGGAGACCGCGGGCAAGAAGGCGGCGGCGTTCTTCCGGTACCAGCGGGCGGAAGTGGCGCAGAAACACTCCTTCGGGGACAAGCCGTCGTTCGAAGCCGTGGCGGCGTTGGCCGATCGTTACATGGCCGACTTTGTCGCAGGCAAGATCGACGCCGTCCATGTCGCCTACATGCGATTCGTCTCCAACTCGCGGCAGACCCCCGAGATCATGCAGCTGCTGCCGCTCGCTCTCGAGGGCACTCGCGAAACGAAGAAGCCGTCCGCAACCGTGTACGAATTCCGTCCCAATGCCGAGGCGATCCTCAACGACCTTCTGCCTCGATCCGTTCGTGTGTCGCTGTTCCAGGCGATGAACGACGCAGTCGTGAGCGAGAATGTCATGCGCATGGTGGCGATGAAGGCCGCGACGGACAACGCTGGCAGCCTCGGCCGCACGCTCAAGCGCAACTACAACCGCGCGCGACAGGCGAAGATCACCACCGAACTCACCGAGATCGTGTCGGGCGCCGCGGCACTGGAGTAACGCAGCGCGGGTTCGCGCGGCTATTCGACAGGCTTGTCAGGGAGTTCAGGGGCATTCGCCGGAAGCCCCGTCTGCGTCTCGTGACCCGCCTTCGTCCACGCCTTGAGCCCACCCTCGAGCGTGTAGACCTCCTTGAACTTGAGTTCGAGGAGCCGCTTGCTCGCGCTCTTGGCGATCACATCGTCGTAATCGGTGTCGTACACGATGAGCATGCCGAATCCACCGAGCACGCTGTGCGCCTCGAGTGTCATGTCCTGAAACGGAAGACTGATCGCGCCCGCGATGTGACCCTTCTCGTACTCGGCTCGGCTGCGCGGATCGACATAGGCCGCCGTTGGGGCAGACTGGAACGCCCCGGCGGGCTTGTTGATCTGGGCGATCGCTTGGTCGGGAGTGAGGTACACGAGGTCTCGGTCGGTCGTGCGCATCTCGCACGCGCCAACGAGCGCGACGGTCGCGGCAATCATCGCGTCGAGTCGGGCGTGGTGTGGGTATCGTGGAGCCATGGTTCGTCGTCGACGCGGACTGTGCGCGGGAGTGTACGGATGCATGCTCGCGTCAGCGTGCGCCCTCGCCGATGACGCGGTGTCCACGCAGGCGGCGAAGTCGCCATCAGCCAACTCGCCAGCGGTCGCAACGCTCGCGCCGAACCTCGTGACGGCACCCGACGGCACCCTCTCCCTCGCCATCGACTTTGCGATGTTGCGACACTGGCACATCTACTGGAGCAACCCCGGCGACAGCGGGGGCCCCACGCGAGTCAAGGCCGCTTTGCCACCGGGGTGGACGGCAGAACCGGCAAGGCTTCCTCGTCCGCAGGTGCTCGGGACAGGTGACGACCGCGCGTACGGGTACGAGGATTCTGTACGGGTGCTCGTCCCGATCGGGAAACACCCAGATCCGATGCCCGAACGCCTTGAGGTCACCGTCGAGGCCCAGTGGCTTGTGTGCAGAGAGTCGTGCCTCATGGGCAATGCAAAACTGACGGGGTCGGTCATCACACAGGTCAGGCCAGCACAGCCCACGCATGCGTTTCCGGAGCCCTCGCCCGCGGCCCTTCGCAGCCGTATCGAGGGAACCGGTGTCAAGCGCGACCTCATCATCGAGGCGCCCGTGGAGCTCGTCTCGGAGACGGCGATCTTCGTTCCTGGCGAGTCTCATGGCGCTTTCCTCGACGGCGGGAGCGGCCCGTTTTCCCCGGTGCGGCGAGAGCAGTCGCTGGTTTGGCGGATACCCTTTGAACTGCAGACCGACACGGCCGGCGCCACGGACGGACGCCTGAGGGGACTCGTCCTCGCCGGAGTGAAGAATCTCGACCGCGCGTTCGACATTGACATCCCAATCGACGAAGGATCAAAGAACCCCAACTCGCAACCACAGAACCGGAGAATTCCATGAGACTCTCAACCACCATCTTGGCGACACTTCTCGTTGGAGTCACGCCAGCCGTCGCTTTCACGCAAGACGCCGCCAAGCCGGCGGACACCCAGCCGCCAGCGCACGGCGAAAAGGGCGCGCACTCGCGTCGCCCGCATGCGCGTGACGCCGCCTCGCCGCATCATGGTGCCGAAGTCGGCAAGGCCGCGCCTGAGTTCACTCTCACTGGAGCCGACGGAAAGACCTACACGCTTGCGTCGTTCAAGGGCAAGACGGTGGTCCTGGAGTGGTTCAGCCCCGCTTGCCCGGTGAGTGCTGAGGGCGACCACTCGTACTGGGGCTCAGGCCGCGCCGCGAAGGTGGTCACCGCCATGAAGGCCGCCGACGCCGACGCTGTGTATCTCACAGTCAACTCCGATCGAGATGGTCTCAATGGCAAGTCGACCTCGCAGATCGGGGCTGACTCCACGGCGGCGATCGTGAAGGCAGGGCAATCGGTACCCGTTCTCATGGACGCCGATGGCAAAGTCGGTCGTGCGTTTGGTGCCAAAACCACTCCGCATGTGTTCATCATTGATGCCAAGGGCATCGTCGCGTACATCGGCGCGCCGATGAGCGATGACGGAGCGACCGACTACATCACCGGCGCGGTCACCGCGCTCAAGGCGGGCAAACCCGTCGAGCCGTCGAGAACCAAGAACAAGGGATGTAGCGTCAAGTACGCGCCGGCGGTGTCGAGCGAGGCGCCACCGGCACCAGCAACCTGAGCCCTCATGCCCCCGATCAGCCGGGCAAGTTCACCGGCATGATGACATAGACGAAGTCGGGCCCAACTTTCATGACGCCAGGTCGATTCGGCGCCTTGAGTTCGATCGTGATCTCGGTCGTGTCGGCGATTCGCAAGACATCGGTGATGAACGCGGGGTTGAACCCGATCTCGACTTCGCTGCCCTCCCACGAGAGCGCCGGGAGATGAATCTCGGCATCACCCATCTCAGCGGCACGAGATGAGATCACAACTCCGCTGGGCCCGAACGCCATGCGGACGCCACGGCTCTCTTCGTTGGTCAAGAGCGCGGCGCGCTTGACCGCGGCGGCGAGTTCCGCCGTGTCGAATGTGCCCTGGCGGTCGTGTTCCTTGGGGATGACATCGTCGAACGGCGGGAAACTGCCTTCGATCAGCGCCGAGGTCAGCGAACTGCCCTCGCCGACGGCGAACGAGATTCGGTTTCGGTCGCGCGAGACGCGCACGGGCGCTTCGGGATCGTCGAGAAGGCGACTGAGGATGGTGAGTGCCTTCGTGGGAATGATGCAGCTCGCGTCACCCTCCGCGTTTCCAGAACTCTCACCCCGGACGAGCGCGAGTCGACGGCCATCGGTGGCCACCATGCGCAGTTTCCGACCTTTGCGCTCGAGCAAGACGCCGTTGAAGGCGTAGCGCGTGTTGTCCGCGGCGGTCGCGAAGGCGGTCCGTGTGATCATTCGACGCAGGCTGCCCGCGTTCACTTCGAACTCGACGGGAGCGTCGCTCGCCACGCGATCCGCCGGGAACTCCTTCGGGTCATAGCCGAAGATGCGGAACTTCGCGTCTTCGCCCTTGACGACCGCGATGTGCTTCTCCATCTCGATGGCGAGCGTGCTGTCGTCGCAGGAGCGCACGATCTGTGCCAGCTTGTCGGCGGGCACGAGGGCCTCGCCGTCGGCATGAACTTGCACGCTCGAGAGCACGACTGAAAGGCGAATGTCCTGGTCAGTGGCATCGAGGCGCAGCGACCCGTCGCTGGCCGACAACTTGACGCAGAGGAGAACGGGCACGGTCGTGCGGCTCATCACGACGGAGCTCGCCATCGTGAGAGCATCGACGAGGGATGTACGGTCGCAAACGATGCGCATTGGGCCGGTCGCGGTCATTGTCATGGGTTCCTCGATAGCGAATATACCCGTGGTTCGGGGGCCTATCATTCGAGTCGTGTTGCACTCGGCGATTCGATCGATCCGTGGGGCCTTCCCGGTCGTGGTGTTCTGCGGCTACTTGCTCGCGTTCTTCGCGGCGTTCACGATGGTCTTCATGCTTCCAATCGGAGCGCTCGGCCTCGTGTTCCTCGCGCTCATGGCGCTTGTGCCGGTTGTGGCGACATGGGTGGTCCTCGTCGCGATCGAACGGCCTCTGGCTCGCGCGAAACTCGTGCGTGGTGTCTGTCCGGCGTGTAGCGGCCGCGTGAGAGAGTGCCTCCAAGAGCAGGGGCCCGCATCATTCGAGTGCCTCGCGTGCGTGAGATCGTTCTCGTCAAAGGGCGAGGACATCGAACTCCCGGATCCGTCGCCCGCGTGACGCGACGGCTACTTCGCCTTGGTCGAAACGCGTGCTGAACTGCCTTCAGCGGACTCGGTCACGGGCGCTTTCGCGGCCGAGGCATGGGCGACGAGATCGCGCACGAGTGCCGCGAGATCCGAACGCCCCGTGTAGATCGCAATCTCGCCCGCCGGCATGACCTCGATCAGAATCGGACTGCCGGTGGTGGCAATGGCGATGCCATGCGTCGCGCTGTCATCAGCGGCGAGCACACACTTCACAAGGTCGCGGAGGATGTGGAACTCCGCAGGCTGGAACTTAAGGGCATCTCGCGTATTGAGCTCGACCGTGGCTTCGCTATCAGTGGCTCGCCACTTCTCGTTGGACGCCATGCCTTGGGCCACACCGTCGAAGAGTTGGCGCCAGTGGCCTACCGGGATGACATACGCCGTGGTCAGGTGCAGCTTGTGGACGATGGCCTCGACGATGGTTGGGAGCGTCCCGCGCGCGATGCGGGGCATGTCGTTGGGGAGGCGAGCCTGAGCGGGGTGGTCGCTCGAGGCGATATCGAAACAGGAACTCTGAGGGTTCTCCGTGAGCGAGAGGCGAAGTTCATTCGCCGTGTGGCTCACGACCTCGACACCCACCGGTCGAAGGACCCGCCACGCTTCGTCAAACTGTACGAATTCCACGAGTGCGACTCTCCGCAATGAGCGTAGCCGATTCCACGATCGATGTCGGTACGCTGCCCGAATGAGGACGATCCTCTTCGTCTGCACCGGGAACACCTGCCGTTCCCCGATGGCGGAGGCGATTGCTCGGAATCTGCTTGACAAGGGGTCGGTCGACGGCGTCTCCGAGCGTGTTTTCGTTGCGTCCGCCGGCACGCACGCGTCCGCCGGGTCGCCGATTTCGGGCGAAGCCGCTGCGGCACTGCGACGAAATGGGATCGAACACGATGGGCTCAGTCGCCACTTGACGGCGGCGATGATCCGCCGCGCCGACCTGGTCCTCGGCATGACTTCGGGCCATGTGGCAGCGGCGCGCGCGCTCGTGGATGCCGATCCAGATCAGGCCGCAAAGATTCATCCGATGGATGAGCACGGCGACATCGACGATCCCATCGGCTTGGGTCGTCAGGCCTACGATCGACTCGCGGCGCAGTTTGCCGAGCTCTTGCCGAAGCGGATCGCAGAACTGCTGAGGCCCACATGAAGGTTGCGATCGGGACCGATCATCGAGGCGCAGAGACCGCGCGAACCGTAGCGCAGCAATTGCGTCTCGACGGCCACGCGGTGAATGTTGTCGGCGAGGCTTCAGGCGTCGCTTCGGACTATCCAGATAGTGCGTGGTTAGTCACGCGAGAGATCGTGACCGGTGGCGCCGATCGCGGCGTTCTCATCTGTGGAACCGGCATCGGAATGGCGATTGCCGCGAACAAGGTCGAGGGGATCCGCGCGGCGCTCGCGCTCGATGAACTGAGCGCACAACTCTCGCGCAGTCACAACGACGCCAATGTGCTCTGTCTCTCCGCCGACCTTCTCGGGCACACCCTCGTGAGGCGCATCATCGAAGTCTGGATGAAGACTGGCTTCGATGGCGGTCGCCACGCGCGACGCCTCGCGAAGATCACGCGCATCGAGCGACGCGAGGATCCGCGCACCTGACGGGCGGCGAGGGTTACGCCATGCTGGCGGCGATCTCGGTCAAGAGTCGCACGCCCCACCCGGTCGGGCCGACTCCCGTCAGTTCATGGGCGCTCTCTGAGGCCGCCATGGAGGCGATATCGAGGTGCGCCCACGGGATCGCGGCGTCAACGAAGTAGGAGAGGAATGCCGCGCCCTGAATGGGGTGGGCGCTGCGGAGAGGATTGGAGTTGATGATGTCGGCATGCTGGCTGCGCATGAAGTCGCGGTGCGCCTCCCACAGTGGAAGCCTCCAGAGGGCTTCGCCCGTCGACTCGGCTGCGCGCTCCACCAGCGATGCAAGGGGCGACTGTTCGCAGAAGTAGCCGGCGCAGAATGGGCCCAGCGCGACACCGACTCCGCCCGTGAGCGTGGCGATGTCGACAACGGCCGTCGGTGAAAGCGATCGGCACGCGTAACTGAGGGCGTCGGCCAGAACGAGGCGCCCCTCGGCGTCGGTATTGGTGACTTCGACGGTGACCCCATTGTGAAGACGAATGATGTCGTCGGGTCGGTACGCATCGTTCGACACCATGTTCTCGGCGGCCGCGAGCACCCCCGTCACGCGCACGGGCAACTTCAGCGACGCGATCGCGCGCATGGCGCCAAGGACCGCGGCACCTCCGCACTTGTCATACTTCATCCCCTTCATCCCGTTGTTCACCTTGAGTGAGTAACCGCCGGTGTCGTAGGTGATGGTCTTGCCAACGAGCACGAGATGGGCCGCGTTGGCTCGCGCCTTCGCTCGTCGCGGCGACCACTCCATTGTGACGAGGCAGGGTTTCGCGGCGGATCCTTGTCCCACGGCGACGAGTCCACCCATGCCCATCGATCGCGCCTTCGCGAAATCGATGACGCGCACGCGCATGCCGAGCGTTCGGCCGAGGCGGCGCGCTTCCCCGGCAATCCAGCGCGGGTTGGCGATGTTGGGTGGGGTCGCGGCGATCCGCCGTGCGGCGTTGGCGGCATCGCCGAGCGTGATCCCCGTGCGAAAGCCATCGCGCGCGGCGGCGTCGCGAAGATGGACGCTCAAGGTGCCAAGGCGGGGTGTGCGACGCGACGCGGTGCCGTCGAGTGCATCGAAGCGCCATGTCCCGAGCATCAATCCTTCGGCAAGCGCCTGCGCGAGCGTGCGTCGCGTGGCCGCGGATGGAGACCACGCGTGGGCGTTGTCGAAGTTGACCGATCGGGCTCCCATCGCCACGAGCGTCCGTCCCAAGCGTGCGCCGACGACGCGCATGCGACGCGCATCGAGGCCCTGCGCTGGGCCCAAGGAGAGTGCCATGTGGCCGGCGTCGAGGGTGAGCGTCGCGCCGGCCTCGCCCGGGATGGAGACGCCGCGCATGGCTGGGGCGAGTGTCCCGGCATCCGGGCCGACCGCAGATGGGCGGCTGAAAACGCGCGCGAACGCCGTGGTGACGCGCAGCGTCCCGGCGCGCTTGGAGATCTCGATGGATCGGTACATGGGTCGCGCATCCTAGGGTTTATGCTCGCGAGATGGCTCCACGGAGCGTGGTCATCATCGGCGGCGGACATGCGGGCGTCGAGGCGGCGTGGTCCGCATCGAGCGTGCTGTCGTCGGCGGGAGCCGAGGGCGCACGCGTCGTTCTCGTGACGATGGATGCCTCGAAGATTGGCGCGATGAGTTGCAATCCCGCCATCGGCGGGCTCGCCAAGGGGCAAATGGTCTGCGAGATCGATGCGCTCGGCGGCGTGATGGGCGCGGCCGCGGACGCGACGGGAATCCAGTTTCGCGTGCTCAATGCCAGTAAGGGTGCCGCGGTGCGCGGCCCGCGGGCGCAGTGCGATCGCCATCACTACCAGGCCGAGGTGCAGCGCCGATTGGCGCTGCGAGCGAGCGCGCCCGTGCCGATCGAAGTCGTCGAGGGGTGCGTCGAGCGGCTGCTCGTGGTCGATGGAGTGCTCGTCGGTGTCGAACTCGCCGGCGGCGCGCGCCTCGTTGAGGCGGACAGTGCCGCGTGGCGCGCGAATGACCGCGCCGTCGACCAGATGCGCCTCGGGGCGCGCGGCGACGAAGTGGCCGCGCGAATGCCGCACGGCGCATCGGCGCGTCGGCAGGCCGCACCGTCACGCATCGATGCGAGTGCGTGCGTGTTGACGACGGGCACCTTCATGCGAGCCCTCATGCACACCGGACAGAGCCAGTGCGCGGGTGGTCGCGTGGGCGAGGGTTCCGCTGTCGGCATCGCCGGGGCACTTCGAGAACTTGGCTTTGAACTCGGTCGCCTCAAGACGGGGACGCCGCCGCGACTCGCGCGCGCCTCGGTGGATTGGGATTCACTTCCGGCCCAGTGGGGCGATGACCCTCCGGTCCTGTTCGCCGCCAGCGGTGCCGTTCCGCGGCTCCCCCAAGTGGAGTGTCGCGAATCCGCCACCACGGCGGCGATCCATGAACTGGTCCGTGACAACCTGCACCTCGCACCGATGTACGCGGGAGCGATGGAAGCCGAGAGTGGTCCTCGGTATTGCCCGAGCCTCGAGGACAAAGTCGTCCGCTTCCCGCAGCGCGACGCGCACCATGTCTTCCTCGAACCTGAGTCCCTCGCCACCGACGATGTCTATTGCAACGGGATCTCCACGAGTCTGCCGGCCGAGGTGCAGGCCCGCATCGTGCGCGGCTTGCGTGGATGTGAGCACGCTGTCGTCAAGCGGTGGGGGTACGCGGTCGAGTACGACATGGTCTGGCCGCACCAGATCGATTCGACCGCGGAAACCAAGCGAGTCCGCAGGCTCTACCTCGCTGGGCAAATCAACGGTACGAGCGGGTACGAAGAGGCCGCCGCGCAGGGACTCGTCGCAGGACTCAACGCGGCGAGGTGCGCGCTCAACCTTCCCGGCGTCCGCTTCGGGCGCGACCAGGCCTACCTCGGTGTCCTCATGGATGACCTCGTCACGAGGCAGCCGCGCGAGCCGTACCGAATGTTCACAAGCCGGGCCGAACACCGCTTGCTTCTGCGCGCCGACAACGCGCCTGAGCGGCTGACCGAGTTGGGACTCAGTCTTGGACTCATCGACGCCGAAAGTGCGGAGCGAGTCGCGGAGCGAAGTCGCGCGCTCGCGTCACTGCGGCTGGTGCTTCGGCAGACGGTCGCGCCGCCCGAGTTTGGGTCGGGCAAGCGGCTCGAAGATGTTGCGCGGCGCCCCGAGATCGGCGTGCGCGACCTCGCTTCGCTCCTTGCTCGTTTGTGCGAGGGTGACTCGTCGCGGTCTGACGCATCACTCATCGAGCGAGCCATCACCGACATTCGCTACGAGGCGTACCTCCCGCGGCAGCGGGCCGAGCAGAGGCGGATGCGTGAGGCCGAACATGCGGAGATTCCCAGCGACCTCGACCTTCGAAGCATCGGCGGTATGTGCGCCGAGGCCATGGATGTCTTGGAGCGCATGCAGCCGGCCACGCTGGGGCAGGCCTCGCGGCTTGCGGGGGTGTCGCCCTCGGATGTCTCGATTCTTGAGATCACGCTCAGGCGCCGGCGCGCCACGAAGCCCTCGCGGTAAGTGCTAGACTTCGGCACGGCGTGCGTGGAAGCCGCCTCGGATGCCGCTGTAGCTCAATGGTAGAGCACATGATTTGTAATCTTGAGGTTGTCGGTTCAAGTCCGATCAGCGGCTCTCACTCTCGAACCCACCGGATGAACTCTTCACGCTTCGCATGACACTGCGACTCAAAATCCAGCTCGTTGCCGCCGCGATTGCGGTCGCCTCCATGGTGGCGATGGCGGCGTTGGGCTTCGGCATCGCCCGGCGCGCACTTCTGGCGAGCCTCGACGAGCGCGTGAGTTCTGTGGCGGCCTCGGTGGCGGCCGGGATTGATCCGACGGATCTCGCGCAGATCAAAGATCTGGTATCCGCGCGGACGCCGGCGTACCTGCGGCTGAGGGAAGTTGCGCGCTCGGCGACTGCGGCAAGTCAGTCGGGGCTCTTCCCGATCCGCTGGGTGTACATGCTCACTCCCACGGCGCACGGCGCGACCTCTGGGTGGGATCTCGCCGTCGACATCGACTCGGAGAGTGCGCCCGACTGGGTGCCGCCGGGGACTCCCTATTCGCCCGAGGGGGTCGATTCCACCGTGTCGCCGGTGATCGCGCCGACCGTCCATTCGATGTACCTCCACGATGAGTGGGGCGAATGGCTTTCGGGGTTCGCGCCCGTGCGCGATGCCTCGGGGCAGGTGGTCGGACTCGTCGCTGCCGACATCAATCACAAGGTGGTCGCCGATGTGATCCTCGCCGGATCGGGCAGCGTGATTCTCGTCCTCGGATTGATGTCGACGGTGGTCTACCTCGCAGCGGGCATGAGCATCGCTCGCCTCCTGCGACCCATGGATCGCATTCGCGCACACATTGCGCGCTTGGGTGCCGGTGAGTTCGGGGAACGGCTCGTCCTTCCCGCGAACGAGGAACTTCGGGTGATCGCTGACGATCTCAATGGACTGGGTGCCAAGCTTGGCGAGCGTGAACAGCTCACGCGGGAGAACCGTGCGCTGAGTCTCGATGTCACGCGCAAGGACGAGCAGCTCGATGCGATCGCACGGGTCGATGTCCAACTGCACGAGATTCAGGACATCGACATTCTGATCGAGAGGATCCTCGTCAATGCGCGCATGCTCCTGCGATGCGACGCCGGCAGTGTCATGCTGCGTGAAGGCGACGAGTTGATTCTGGCGTGGGTTCAGAACGACTCGTTGAGCAAGGGGCTGCCGCCGGGGCGGCGATATCGCATTCCGGTATCGAGGATTCCCGTGGGCGGCGGGAGCATTGCCGGATGGGTCGCTTCGAGCGGGCAGCCCGTCGTGATCGACGACGCCTACTCGATTCCCGCCAGCGCGCCCTATCACTTCAACAAGGTCGTGGACGACGCGACGGGCTACCGAACGCGAAGCGTGCTCGCGCTTCCGCTGCGGACTGCGAGCGGAAGGGTGGTCGGGGTCCTTCAACTGCTCAATCCCGTCGATTCTCACGGCGCCGCGCGCGTGGGCTTCACACCCGACGACCTCGAGGCCATCCATCACTTTGCCTCGGCGGCTACGGTGGCACTCGAGCGCGCCGCGCTCACTCGCTCGATCGTGATGCGCATGATCAAGATGGCTGAACTGCGCGACCCGAGCGAGACCGCCGCGCATGTGCAGCGGGTCGCGGCGTACTCCGTGATCCTCTTCGAGGCCTGGGCGGCGCGGCACGGCATCGATCCGGCAAGGGCCGAGAGCCAGCGCGACACGCTTCGGATCGCCGCGATGCTGCACGATGTTGGGAAGGTAGGTATTCCCGACGCCATCCTGAAGAAGCCCGGACGATTGACCGTCGAGGAGTACCGCACGATTCAAGACCATGTCGGGATCGGTGCCGAGTTGTTCGCCGATGGCGAGACGCCCCTCGAACGGTCGGCACGCGAAGTCGCGCTGCACCACCATGAACGATGGGACGGCGCGGGGTATCCCGGCGACACGAGCGGCACGCGCAACGGTGCCTCAGGAGGCAAGGGTCTTGGTCAACCCACGCCACTTGGCGGCGAGAAGATCCCTCTGTTCGCGCGCATCGTCGCCGTTGCCGATGTCTTCGATGCGCTCAGTTCGAAGCGTCAGTACAAGGAGGCGTGGCCAGAGGATCGCGTCATCGCGGAGATGAAGGTGAACGCTGGGCGTCAGTTCGATCCAGAACTTATCGAGATCCTGCTGGAACACCTTCCCGCCTTCCGCATGGTTGCGGCTCAGTATCCATGATGCTGGTCACACTGGCGGCCTGCACGATTTCCTTGGCCATTGGCGACGATGCCGCGGCGACGGCGCCGTTGCGCGTCGGGGTCTCCAGCCCACTCATCGCCGATTGGGTCGCCGCCGTGGGTGGTTCCATGGTGCAGGTAACCACGCTCGGAGCGACCGGTGCCGACGCCCACCACTGGGAACCGGCGCCATCGGATGCCGCCGCGGCGCGTTCAGCGGCAGTGACTTTCGTCATGGGGCTCGGCACCGATTCGGGCGTCGCGGCCTTCACGAAGGCCGCTGGGGGATCTGGGCCCGTGGTCGAACTCGGCGCCGGGCTCGCTCGGCCGGGTCGTCATGCGCGGGACGAGCACGACGATCATCACCACGACGGTCCACACGACCGACCTCACGACGACGCGGCAGTCGACCCTCACATCTGGCACGATCCGCAGCGAGTGTCGCAGATGATTGATCGCATCGAGGCGGCGCTCGCCGCCTCGCGAACGGACCAACGCGGAGCGTTTGCCGTGCGCGCGACGGCATACAAGGCTGAACTCGCGGCGCTCGACAAGTGGATCCGCGAACAGATCGAGCTCGTGCCCGCGGCCAAGCGTGTCATCGTGTCGACCCACGACGGACTCTCGTACTTCGCTGAGCGCTACGGATGTCGCGTCGTCGGGACGGACCTGAGCGCAACTTCCGGACATGCGGATCCATCGCCCAAGAGCGTCGCGCAACTCGTGCACGCTGTGAGGGAGAGCGGCGCGCGCGCGGTCATTGCGGATCCGGCGCATGGTGCCGCACTCGCGCGGACCGTCGCCCGCGAGGCCGCAGTGGCATTCGTCGACTGCGTCCATCTGGACTCGCTGCCCTCGCGCGCGAAGGGCGATACCACGGCGCCACTCCAGGCGGGCACCGCGTACGGCGCCATGATGCGCGCAAACACCCTGTGCATCGTGGAGGCGCTGCGTCCATGAAGTTGGAGTGGCTCGCATATGGCGGGCGGCACCTTCACGCGCCGGATCCCACGATGCCCGCGCTGCGCGTGAGCGAACTCGCGGTGGGCTACGCGCAGGCGAGCGAGGCCGTCCTGTCGCGGGTTGAGTTTGACCTCAGGGTCGGCGCGAAACTCGCACTCGTTGGCGCGAATGGCTCGGGCAAGAGCACGCTCCTCAAGACCATCGCGGGACTGCTGAAGCCGCGCGCCGGTGCCATTCGCGTGTTTGGACTCGCGGTTGGGGCGTGTCATCATCGGACCTCGTACCTGCCACAGCGCGAGGAGATCAACTGGTCGTTCCCCGTGGCCGTGGAGCGCTTCGTGCTGGCCGGGCGGTTTGTGCACTGCGGGTGGCTCGCGCGCCCGGATGCCAACGACCACGCGGTGGTCGAGTCGACGCTCGCGGAACTGGAACTGAGTGCCGTGCGCCGGACTCCAATCGGCGAACTCTCCGGCGGGCAGAAGCAGCGGATGCTCTTGGCGCGCGCGGTCGCGCAGGGATCGGACCTGCTGCTTCTCGACGAGCCGCTCAACGCGGTCGATGCCTCCACGCGGGCGATCGTCGCGCGACTTCTCGCGCGGCTCCAGCGGGAAGGGAAGTCCATGATTGTCTCGACGCACGATGTCGGCATGCACGATCACCCCTTCGACGGCGTCCTCGCCCTCGAAGGCGGCACACTCGAGGTCCAGCCCTATGCACTGGCTCGTTGAACCCTGGTCCTTTCAGTTCATGCGCGATGCGCTCGTGGCGGGACTCGCCGCGGGCATGGGGTGTGCGGCCTTGGGTGTGTTCGTGGTGTTCCGCCGGATGGCGTTTGCGGGCGAGGCGATGTCGCACACGACACTTCCTGGACTCGTCGTGGCGCAGTGGCAGGGGTGGAGCCTCTCGCTCGGGGCGCTCGCGAGCAATCTCATCACGGCGCTCGGGATTGGCCTGCTCTCCGGACGCGCCTCGAAGGGACGCGGCGTGCGTGAGGACGCGGCCATCGGCGTCGTGTTCACTGGGATGTTCGCGCTCGGCGTGATGTTGACCAGTCTGGGGGGCTCGTGGCGCGATCTCAGCCACCTCATCCTCGGGAACATTCTTGCCGTCGAGCCTGGGAGCCTCTGGTTCATGATCGGCTCTGCGCTCGCGATCCTTGTGGTGCTGGCGGCTCTCCACAAGGAGCTTGAACTGACGAGTTACGACGCGACATACGCCGATCTCATCGGCATCGGTTCAGGGCGAGCGCGGCTGCTGGTCCTGGCACTCGTCGCCTTCGCCGTCGTCTCGGGGGTTCAGGTCGTCGGCGTGGTGCTCACGAGCGCGCTCCTCATCAGTCCCCCGGCGACCGCCGCGATGTTCACGCGCACGCTGCGGCCCATGATGGTGCTGTCGGTCATCGTTTCGTGGATCGCCGTGGTGGGCGGACTGACGCTCGCCTACCACGCCGACCTCCCGGCAGGCGCGGCCATCGTCGGGTGCTCGGCAGTGACCTTTGCGCTCGCGTGGGCGTGGCGCCGCATGCGCGGCTAGAACCGCGGCCACACGCCTGCGGTGGACGGAGTGCAACGCCGCGGCAGTTCTGAGAACGAGCGACTCTGGACGCACGCGCTGCTCTAGGATGGCTCGACTATGGCCGCCCAAGGCAAGAGCACGCCCGAGACAGTCCGCATCATTTGCTCGATGCTGCGGATCAGCAAGACGATCAACCGTCGCGAGATCCTCAAGGACATCTCCATCTCGTACTTCCACGGTGCGAAGATCGGCGTGCTCGGACTCAACGGCAGCGGAAAGTCAACACTCCTGCGCATCATGGCGGGGATCGACACGGAGTTCGAGGGGACGATCGAACGAAGCTCAGGCTTCTCGATCGGGCTCCTCGAACAGGAGCCCCTTGCCAACGAGCGGCGGACGGTCCTCGAGGTCGTGAAGGAGGGTGCGTGCGACACCTACGCACGACTCGCTGAGTTTGACGAGATCAGTGCGGCATTTGTCGATGACATGCCTGCGGAGGCGATGGATCGTCTCCTTGCGCGGCAGGCGCGCGTGCAAGAACAACTCGATGCCCTCGACGCATGGACGATCGATAGTCGCATCGAGATGGCCATGGACGCGCTTCGGTGCCCCCCAGCGGACCAGCCGCTCGATACGGTTTCCGGCGGCGAGCGTCGCCGTGTGGCGCTGACTCGACTCCTGATGCAGAAGCCCGATGTGCTCCTCTTGGACGAGCCGACGAATCACCTCGATGCCGAGAGCGTCGCGTGGCTTGAACACCACTTGGCGCGCTATGAGGGCACGGTCATCGCGGTGACGCACGATCGATACTTCCTCGACAATGTGGCCGGCTGGATCCTCGAACTCGACCGTGGGATGGGGATCCCCTACAAGGGCAACTACACACAGTGGCTTGAGCAGAAGCAGTCTCGGCTCCAGGTCGAGGAGAAGCAGGCTTCGGCACGGCAGAAGGCGCTCGCGCGAGAACTCGAGTGGATTCAGCAGAATCCAAAGGGGCGACAGTCCAAGAGCAAGGCGCGCGTGGCCAACTACGAGCGCATGCTTTCCGACGATGCCGCGCGGAGCAAGGCCGCCGAAATCGAGATCTTCATTCCACCTGGGCCGCGGTTGGGAACACTCGTCATCCACGCCAAGGATGTCACGAAGTCATTCGGCGACAAGATGCTGCTCGACGGCGCAAGTTTCGAGATTCCCGCCGGGGCCGTCGTTGGCGTGATTGGCCCCAATGGCGCGGGAAAGACCACGCTCTTCCGCATGATCATGGGGCTCGAGCGGGCCGATAGCGGCGAGTTCGTCGTCGGGGAAACCGTGCGACTGGGTCATGTCGAGCAACTTCGTGATGCCATCGACCCCAAGGCCTCCATCTGGCAGGCGATTGCGGATGGGCAGGAGGAGATCATGCTCGGTCCGGTCAAAGTGAACAGTCGCGCGTATGTCGCACGGTTCGGCTTCACCGGCGCTGAGCAGCAGAAGTCCTGCGGCAGTCTCTCCGGCGGCGAGCGAAACCGCGTGCACTTGGCGACGATGCTGCGGCAAGGGAACAATGTGCTCCTCTTCGACGAACCCACCAACGACCTCGATGTCAACACCATGCGAGCACTCGAAGAGGCGATCGAGAACTTCGGCGGCACGGCGGTGATCGTGAGCCACGACCGGTGGTTCCTCGACCGCGTGGCGACGCAC
>SYGQ01000135.1 GCA_005799475.1 Planctomycetia bacterium
CGCCCGATCACCGGATCGAGCTTGCCGCTCGCCGCGAGCTCGTTGAGGTCCTTCCCGTACTTGCGCAACGCTTCGAACTCACTTTCCCCACCGGCATCGTGGATCCCCTGAACACCGCTCGCCCGCCGAACCTCGCGCGCCGCGGCATCAATCGTCGCCCCAGTCACCCCGAGAGCCGCGAGTACATCCTGCGCGCCGCCTCGCGTCTGCGCGAGGGCGACAAGGAGATGGTCGCTCGAAACGAACGAGTCCTTCATTCCCTGCGCAATTCGTTCGGCGGTGCCGAGGACCTCAAGCAAGTCTCGACCCGCGATCGGAGTCGCCCCCTCGACTCGCGGAACGCGAGCGAGTTGCGCGGAGACGGTCGCAGCCAAGCGGGAGGGGTCGAGTCCCGCCTTCCGGAGCACGCTCGAAGCCGGACCATTCTTCTCCTCAAGAAGCGCCGCTAAGAGATCAAGCGATGAGGTCTCACCGTGCCTGTCTCGGACTGCGTTCGATTGCGCCTTTGAGAGTGCCTGCTGCGCGAGCGTGGTGAATCGGTCGAGGTTCATGGGAAGTCGCTCCAAGCAAGAATCGTGCCATGCAGGAACTCAGTAGATTTCGACGGCGAAACCCGGCGGGGCAAGCTCCCGGCGATCATTGAGCCAGCCCACGAGCCATTCGAATGAATCAACGAGACGGGGTCCGGGTCGATTGAATGAACGCCTCCCATCGACGAGTGCCACCCGACCGGGACCATCGAGCACCGCCGGCACGAGCGGCCACCACGATTGCCGCGTGAGTTCGTCGAGCCTCTGCCGCGACTCACAAAGTCCGAGTCCGCACGGGGCCATCACGACTCGCGTCGGGGCGGCCTCGATGATCTCTTCGGGTCTGACCCGCCGGCTCGGGACTCCGGCCGCATTGAGTGAGTGGCGAGCGCCAGCGGCGGTGACGAGTGCTGGAACCCAGTTTCCCGCAACGATTGGCGGCTCCAACCCCTCGAGGACGACGAGTTCCTCGCCTGTCGTGTAGGGATTCACGAAGTCGACGGCGCTCCACCAGCGCTCGCGCAAGGCGACCATCGCGCACTCGGCCTCGCGCGAGCGCCCGATGGCCTCGCCCACACGCAGCATGTCATCGAAGACTTCCCAAATCGAGACAGGATTGAGGCGAAGAATGCGCGATGACCCCAATCGAACATCGCAAGGATCTGGCGCCAGGATCAGGTCCGGTTGAAGTGAGCTGAGCAGGTCGAGATCGATGGTCAGTGCACCGGTCGCACTCGACACCGTCACGGACGGCAACGCGCGCACGGACTCGCTGAAGTCGCACTGGTGACTGCGCCCAACGAGGAGGCCCTCGGCGCCAACGGCGCACACAGTTTCCGTCGCCGAAGGCAGGAGGCTCACGAGCCGCAGAATTGGGGATCCTAGATTCGAACTAGGACAAACTGAGTCAGAGTCAGTTGTGCTACCGTTACACCAATCCCCAAGTGGGGCGAACAGAATAGCCGCGTAGGTCAATCCTAGGCAAGCGCTCGCGAACGCTCGGTTCCACTCTATTCTTCGGTTGCCATGAGTGTGACCGCCGCGCGAAACTTGGGCTCCGAAACCATCACCGAGGGAATTCGTGTCAGGGTCGAACCCAGTTTCAACCCCGCCCACTCGGACGCGGAGCGCGGACGATTCACCTTCGTCTATCACATCACGATGACGAACGAGGGATCGCTGG
This sequence comes from Planctomycetia bacterium, assembly GCA_005799475.1. Lineage (GTDB taxonomy): Bacteria > Planctomycetota > Phycisphaerae > Phycisphaerales > SM1A02 > F1-60-MAGs104. Next base: position 1,714 of record SYGQ01000135.1, read on the forward strand.
CGGCGACGCTTTGTGGCCGCCAGTGGGTGATTGTCGATGCGGAGGGCGCGCGGAGCCTCGTCGTCGGTCCGGATGTTGTGGGAAAGACGCCACACCTCGCACCGGGTCAGTCCTTCGAGTACTCGAGTTACTGCATGTTGCCGACACGGTGGGGGACGATGGAGGGTCACTTCACATTTGAACGAGAAGATGGCTCGACCTTCAACGCGCTCGTGTCGCGCTTCTATCTCGCTTCAGCATCCTGAAGGGTCGCGCGCGCGGGTATTCTGCCTCGGGCATGGCAGGATCCGACGACGGAAAGAAGGAAATCTTTCGCGCCGAGGCGCTCGGAGCCGTCGGGGGCCGTAATCGCCTCAACACGCTGAGTCCCATCATTGAGCCGCGGACTTGGGTGCTCACGGCGGCGCTCGCCATCCTCCTGTTGACCGTCGTGATCTGGGGATTCGCTGGCCGGATCCCAATCAATGTCGTTGGGAGCGGAATTTTCCTGCGCGGCGAACAGCTCGACACATGCAACGCGCGAAGCGATGGCTATGTCGTCTCAATCGATCGCCATGAGGGGGACCGCGTGACCCGCGGCGAGCGCGTGGCGACGATCGCGTTCGGCGCGAGCGGCGGCGCGGAGTCCACCGAAGTGCTTGCCCCCAAGGATGGACGACTCGTTTCGATCGAAGCAGAACCCGGCGACTTTGTGGAGAGCGGGCAGTCCGTCGCGCTCCTCATTTCAGGCTTGCCGCGCCCGACATGCCTCGCCTTCATCCCACTCAGCGAAGGCAAGGGAGTCAGCGTCGGAATGTCCGTGCGCGTGAGTTTCGCGACCGCCGACGCGTCAGGGAGCGATCAGGCGATGGCCCGCGTGGCCCAGGTCGATCGCTTCATCACGAGCCACAAGAAGGCGCTCGGCCATGTGCCGAGCCCCACGGTGGTCGCGCAAATCGAGGATCAGTTCGGGGCAGTGATGGCGATCACGGTCGAGTTCGAGGAGGATGCTGAAGGCGCTGGTGGCGTGCGTTGGGTCGCTGGCAAGGGCGCGGCCGAACTCCTCATCGACGGCACCCCGTGCGACATCGAGATCTCCATCGGCGAAGTGCCCCCGGTGTCGATGGTCTTCCCCGGACTCGCGGAAACCCGCAGCGGCGCGCGATGAGCGAAGCCGACGGCAGCGAACCTCCGGCGGCTCATGAGGCGGGGGATTCGGCAGCATCCGAGCAGCCCGACGAGACCCCGGAAGGGCCGCGGCTTCCGCCGGGAAAGCCGCGAAGGGTGCGCGTGCCGACCGTCATGCAGGTCGTCGCTGCTGAGTGCGGGGCGGCGAGTCTCGCCAGCGTGCTCGGGTACTTCCACGCGCACAGGCCGCTGGAAGAAGTCCGCGAGGCCGTGGGTGTGGATCGGGATGGTTCCAATGCCATGCGGATCGCGCGCGCGGCGCGTCACTTCGGACTCGTCGCTGAAGGACTTCGCTGCGAGATCGAGGGACTTGAAGAGATCCAACTTCCCGCAATCGTGTTCTGGGGGCTCAACCACTTTGTCGTCCTCGAAGGGTGGACTTCAAAGGGCTACCGCATCATGGATCCCGCAGCGGGACGCCGTCTCGTGTCCCCGGAGGAGTTTGACGCGGAATTCACCGGCGTCGTGCTCACGATGGAGCCGGGCGACTCGTTCGTTGCTGTGGGCGACCCCCCATCGTCGCTCGCGCTTGTGCGCGGTTGGATGCGCGGATCCGATGCGACAGTCTGGCTGACCGTTTTCGTCGGGCTGTTGCTCGCGGTTCCCATGGTCGCCATTCCCGGCCTGGCCGCCGCCTACATCGATGTTGTCCTCGCGCAGGAGCGCGGCGACTGGATGTGGGGACTTGTGATGGGCGCGCTCGGAGCACTCGCGATCGAGGCCGGGCTCCTCTATCTGCAGCAGCATTTGCTGGTCAGGCTCGAGAACACACTTTCGCTTGAGCGCAGCATCGAGTTCATCAAACAACTGTTTCGCCTGCCGACCACCTTCTTCGGTCAGCGCTATCCGGGCGATATCGCGGAGCGTGTCCAGAGC
>SYGQ01000136.1 GCA_005799475.1 Planctomycetia bacterium
CCCCTCAGGAAGGAGCGCCCCGAGCGAGGCCACGGCACGGCGACCGGCATCGAGCCTGCGGTTGATCGCTCTCTCCCACGCCTCAAGGTCTGGATCGCGCGGCTCGCCCTCGGGACGCGCGTACGGGATGGGCGCGCCGCGCGAGGCGTCCCGCAGCACGATCCGCACGATCTGCTGCTCCGATGCCTCGCGCTCGCGTGCGTACGCCGTGAAAGCCGCGAGCGCACTGGCGCGGATCCCGTCGGCGTCGGTCTGGGCCCTATCGGCGTAGGCACACACCTGGTCGTAGAGCTTGTCTGCCACGCCGCGCGCGGTGACCAGTGGGTAGGCCTGCATGCGGTCGCTGTGGCGCCAGCAGAGCGCGGCGAAGTCATCGCCCAGAGCGATCGACTGCGTGGCGAAGTCCGCGCACTCCTCCTGCAGGCGGTCGAGTCGACGCGCGGCATTGCGCAACGGTTCGAGCCGTGGTGGCGCGCGGCCGCCGCTGAAGAGACGCCGGACACGGTCGATGCGCAGGGCTTCCTCGGTCCGCAGTTCCGCGTCGAAGCGCACGATCCCGGCGGCCCAGACTGCACGCCATTGGCGCGAGCCCGCGCGGGCGGCGTCGGCGGATGCGACGCGCGACGCCAGTGCGGCGGTCCACCCCGGGAAGACCGATGCGAGCGCGGGCATCTCGACAGCTGCGGGAACGCCGCTCGCACGGCGCGCACAGGCCTCGAAGATGTCACGGCGCCGACCGGCGATGGTGCGGTCTTGCGCTGCATTGCGCGCGAGCCACACCTGCCGCCGCGAGCGGCAAAGCACTTCGTCCATGTGCTCGGTGGCGAGACCGATGCTGTGCAGGTGTTCGCTCAGTACCGTCTCTGCGTGCGCTCGCTCGCGTTCCAGGGAGCCAACCAGGGCTGCCCACCCGGTGATCGCGTGGGTCGGCTGCGAGGGCAAGCCGTCGATGTCGCGCAGTGCGACGGCGTGCAAGTCCGCGACACCGTCGAGCGCACGATCGAGCGCATGACGACATGCCGTGCGCCAGTCGTTCCACGCCGCGCGGACCGCATCGACCTCGGCGCGAACCCCCTCGGCCGCTTCGCCATGCAGGTCCCCACGCTCGAGAGTCGGCCACGGGAGCGCCGACGCGTCGGCCACCTCAGGCGCAAGATCGCGAAGGACTTCTTGCGCCTGGCGAAGGAATTCAGGGGGCATCGTCGCGCGCGATGCGTTCGCTGCGCCGAGACCGGCAAGGGCGCTGCAGGCAAGTGTCGTCGTTGCGAAGAGTGCCACCTGCGTGCCAATCGCACCTCGGGGCATCTACCGAGCCTCCAGCATCGATCGCAGCCCCTTCGGGAGAACGACCGGCCCGATGCCGTCAATCGTAGTGGCGTGCGACAGCCCATCGCTGGCATCGGCGGGGAGCACCTGCGTGCCGATCCAATGACGGATGGCTGCGCCGGCTGTGGTCGGCGTGAGCGCCCGCCAACTCTGCGGCACCTCGGGGGGGTCGCTCGGTCGCTCGCTTCGCACGAGATAGTGGAGCCGCCATGTGTCGTCTGTGGCCCGCTCGATCACGAGTGGGAAGCACTGGAGCGCTGAGCGTGCCGTGGCCTGAACCGAAAACCAGGTCAACACGCGTTCCTGATCACCGTCACCTTCTGTCAGCAAGGCGACCCGCGCGTCCCTGGGCCCGACCGCACGAAGCTCGAGGACAACCCGCAGCGCCAGGGCCCCCTCTGGTGTCTCGATGCATTCGGCGCGACTGCACCCGCAGGTCGTTCGAATGCCCTTGACATCGCCCTTGGATCGCAGCCCCTCCAGCGGGAAGTCATGCCGGAGCACGGCCTTCCCATCGACGAGGTCGACGGTGCCGAAGTCCATCGATCGTGCTCGGTCGATTTCGCTCGCGGGTGGCGGGAGCGACTCGTTCGTCGACTCTGCAGGGTGTGGTCTCGAAGCCTGTGGCTCCACTTCGCGGTCCGCGCCGGAACGAGCTGCGCCCTCAAGCAGCGACCAGACTCCGAGCGGGGTCAGTTCGACGAGCGGCGCATTCCCTGCGTACGGTGTGGCCGCGAGAGTGAACGCTGCACTGCCGATCGTTCCTTCGAATCCGACCCCGACCCATGCCGCCGAGGTTCCCGGGGGTGGCGAGCACAGCTCGCGACGCAGGGTCGAGAACTCCTCAAGCTCACACTCCCGGGCGGCTGTGACTCGGGCGATCGCTGCGGACGAGACGAATTGATCGTCTGGCCGACGAAGCGTGTTGACTTGCTCCGTCTCGGCGGGCAATGCGCGTCCCGCGGCGAGGAACCAGCGAGAACAGGCGATTCGCGAAGACGCCAGAAGCTGTTCGGTTGCGGCGCCAGCGCTCGAAGCGCCCTGCGGCGCCCCCCAGACCTCGATGGTCATCCGCTCAAGGGTCGGCAGACCATGGCGCAGGCGCACCGTGGCGTCGTACCAGTTCGTCGGGCGACGCGAATCGTCCCGCGGCTCGTCGAGATCCCACGCGATGGTGACGCCCACATCATCGGCCGTCGCCGCCGCGTCGCGAGTGGGCTCGGCGGCAACTCGAACGCGCGTCGCGCGACCGACATCATCCGCCAGCGGAGTAAGTCGCCACGAGATGCCGTCGAACCCCATGCCGGTCTGCGAGCAGAGGCCGAAGAGTTCCGCGCCGAGTGTCGACCAGCCGAAGGCGTTTTCGTCGTCGAGCATCACCCGCGAGTCCGCTTCAGCCCGCGTCCACCCGAACCCTCCCTCGAAGTACGCGGAATACACCGCCGCCCCATCGAGCCCGAGTCCTCGCAAAGCGAGAAGGCGCGGGGCAAGACCCAAGCGGAAGGCACCGCGTTCCGAGCGCGGGGCCGTCCGCGCACGAAACACGGCCTCGCCTGGCGAGTCGCCCGAACCGATCGATGTTTCGATCAGCAATTCATGCGGGCTGGACACCGGCTGCAGTCGCAACCATCGCACCGCCTCATCCCGGTCGGGACGGGCAGGCGGCACCACCGCTGCGGACTGACGCAATGGCGTTGTCGACGATGCCTCGGCCACGGGCGCGCGGTGCGCGACGCCGAGCAGCACGAGAGCGCAGAGGGCGTGTGGTGCTCGACGGGTGGACCGGTCTGGGTGCTGCGTGGCACGCGCACTCATGAGTAGCAGTCAGGCCGAATGCAACCGGTATGGATCACAGGCGATGCAATGCAAGCGCCGTTGTTGCTGCATACGCCTGTCATCCACGGTCCGCAGGTGACGATTCCGCCAGAGCGGTCCGCGCAACTCGAGTCCGGATGCGGCTGGCAGATGTACACGAACGGCTTCTGCTGACTGCGGCAATAGCCACATGACCTCGGCGCGCCTGCTACCGGGTAGCTGCCCTGCCCCGGGATGCATCCACTCGCAAACCACGCATTGCACTGCACCATCTTCTGGCACTTGAGCCCGCCCACGAGCGGTCCAGCGCTGTTCGGGGTAGGCGTGCCCTGGTACAGCCCAGGGATGTGCAGAGGGGGCACCGAGAGATCCTCGGGCGGCGTCGCCCCGATGCCAGCCGAAAGCGCCAGCAGCAAGGGAAACAACATCTCGATAGCGCGTGCGTGTGTCGTCCAGTGCGTCATGTGGAGTCCTCCTGCGTCTGCAGCGAGGGGCGCGGACATCGGACCTACCCCAAGAACGCCCAAACAGTACCACGGCGGGACCGGCCGTCAACGGGCGTGAGTCCAACCCGCGGTGCGTCGCGGAACCCGCCGACCAACGACTGTCTGTGGGTCCGTCAGGCAAGACCTACTGCGCCACGAGTTCCGCATCGCGCGGCGCGGCCTTCGCTCGCGCCAGATGCGGGAAGTAGTCCTGGATCGCCGAGACATCCCAGGTGCCAGCTCGCAGCGCGTTGATCGCCTGCACCGCCGCGCGCGCGCCGGCGATTGTGGTCATGATCGGCGTTCCTGATCGGACCGCGGAGGCGCGGATGCGACCCTCGTCAGTATGGGCTCCCTTGCGCGTCGGGGTGTTGATGATGAGGGCGATCTCGCCCGAGCGCACGAGGTCGACGACATTGGGCCGCTGGCCTTCCGCGATCTTCGCGATCAACTGTGCCGGGATCCCCTGCTTCATGAGGTGCTCGTGCGTCCCTCGGCTGCACACGAGTGAGAACCCAGCGGCGATGAGACTTCGGGCGATGTCGATGGCGGCGCGCTTGTCCGCTTCACGCACGGAGAGGAAGACCTTGCCGCATGTGGGCAGCATCACACCCGCTGCCATCTGCGCTTTGGCGAAGGCGACCGCGAGCGAGCGGTCGGCTCCCATCACTTCGCCGGTCGAGCGCATCTCCGGGCCGAGGATGACATCGACCCCTGGGAACTTGGCAAAGGGGAAGACTGACTCCTTCACGGAAAAGAAGCCGGCATCGCGGAGTTCGGTGACGCCGAGGCCGTCGAGCGAGGCCCCCATCATCACCTTGGCGGCGATGCGCGCGTACGCGACGCCCTTCGACTTGGAGACGAATGGTGCCGTGCGCGAGGCGCGCGGGTTCACCTCAAGAATGTAGAGGACATCGTCCTTGCAGGCCATCTGCACATTCATCAGGCCGCGCACACTGAGGCGCTGCGCGAGCGCGATCGCGGCGGCGCGGATTCGCTCGACCATGGCGTTGGGCAGCGAGTACGGCGGGATCGTGCAAGTCGAATCGCCCGAGTGAATGCCCGCCTCCTCGATGTGCTCAATGACGCCGCAGATGACGGCGCGCTGCTCTCCCGAGACCACCGCCACCTGCCGCGACCGGCTCGCCTCGTCGGGTGTGAAGTCGGCGACGACATCGACATCGACTTCGATCGCGTCAGAGAGGAAGCGATCGATGAGCACCGGGCGATTGGCAAGTTCGCTCGCGTCGACGGCCTCGGCCATGTAGCGCCTCAAGCTCGTCTCGTCGAAGCATGTCTCCATCCCGCGGCCACCGAGCACATAGGAAGGACGAACGAGCACGGGGTAGCCGATGCGGGCGGCGATCTCGATCGCTTCTGGTCCCGATCGCGCGATGCCGCTGGGTGGTTGCGCGAGTCCGAGTTCGTCGAGCATCACCTTGAATCGGTCGCGGTCTTCGGCGAGGTCGATCGAGTCGATGCCGGTTCCGATGAGTGGCACTCCCGCGGCGTGCAGGCCGTGCGCGAGGTTGAGCGGTGTCTGTCCGCCGAACTGCACGAGCATTCCCGCCACGCTTCCGGCGCGGTCGGATACGTCGAGGCCGCCACCGTTGAGCCGCTCGACCACATTGAGGACATCTTCTAGCGTCAGTGGCTCAAAGAAGAGGAGATCGCTTGTGTCGTAGTCGGTCGACACAGTCTCGGGATTCGAATTGATCATCACGCTCTCGAAGCCCATTTCGCCGCACGCGAACGATGCTTGGCAGCAGCAGTAGTCGAACTCGATCCCCTGCCCGATGCGGTTGGGGCCGCCGCCAAGAATCACGATCTTCGGACGCGCGGTGACTCGGATCTCGTCATCGAACTGCGCGCGGCCATCGACCGTCACCGGCGACTCGTAGGTGGAGTAGTAGTAGGGAGTGACCGCCTCAAACTCGGCGGCGCAGGTGTCGACCAACTTGTAGACCGGCTCGATGCCTAGGCGCTTGCGGTGCGCGCGCACGGCGAGGATGTTCTTCGTGGAGATCGCGCCTCGATACAGGTACGCCAACTGCGCATCGGAGTAGCCGAGCTCCTTGGCGCGTCGAAGGGTCGGCGCGGGAAGATCCTCGAGGTGTTTCACCGCGCAGAGTTCCTCCTCGAACTCACAGAGTTGCGCAATCTGGTCGAGATACCAGCGGTCGTATCCGGTGACCTTCGCGAGGTCGCCGAGAGACCATCCCATCTTGAGCGCGTAGCGCACGAAGTAGAGCCGACCCTGACTGGGCACGGCGAGCTTTCGGCGCAGCACATCGTCGGGGATCGGCCACACGGGAGCGCTGCCGTCGGCCATTTCGGTTGCCGCGGCACGACGGCCCGCGAGCCACTTGTCGTTGGCATCAAGGCCGAGACCAAACCGCTTGACCTCCATCGAGCGGATCGCCGTTTGGAGTGCTTCCTTGAATGTGCGGCCGATCGACATCGCTTCGCCGACCGATTTCATCTGCGTCGTCAGCGTCTCGTCGGCCTCGGGGAACTTCTCGAAGGTCCAGCGCGGCATCTTGACGACGACATAGTCGATCGACGGCTCGAAGCATGCGCTCGTCGAGCCCGTGATGTCGTTGCGAAGCTCATCGAGCGAGTAGCCAATGGCAAGTTTTGCGGCGATCTTCGCGATCGGGAACCCTGTGGCCTTGGACGCGAGCGCCGACGAGCGCG
>SYGQ01000137.1 GCA_005799475.1 Planctomycetia bacterium
ATCTGCCCGTAACCGCGGGGTCGGGGCGGTTTCTCATCCGGCGGACTCACAAACGCGACGCTCGTTCGATTTGATGCATAGCCCGCAGCGCCGGATTCGACAGCACCATCGCGCAGGCGCTCAAGGAGGGCAGGCAGGGCAACCCCTGGGGACTCGATCCACTCCCACCACGGGAACGCAGACTCTTGAATCACAGTCAGCCTCAGGCCAACAACTGCAGTCGGTCAACTCCAACTCCGCACACCTTTCCATGTCGTTCGTGCTGAATGGTCCGGACACGCGAAGCCAGACACATGTGTCAGGCGGATCGCAGCCGGCACTCGTTTGTGTGAGGAAGAATGTCTGCGGGTATGGCGGGTTGTTTCCCACGGGGCACATCATCGGTGGACACGACTCCAATCCCTCCTCGATGCACAGCGATTTCACCTCCACGGGCCTGGTGTACCTCATCCCATTGTTGCAGTAGAACATGGGGACGAAGTAGTAGGAACAGGAGGGCTTGTCGAGGGTGGCTGCTGCGCCATACATGATGGTGTGCGCGAGCATCTCCGACTCGTAGTCTCCGAAGCCCGCACACAGGAACACATTGGCGCACTGCCGAAACGGGGAACAGCAGTCCAGCACCCACGGCGTCTCCGTCTCCTCGACATGGCCGCTCCAGCCCACGCCGCCGGCTGTAACTGCTGCGAGCGTCACCGCGCCAAGCAGTGTGCGGACAACGATTCCGCTTTCTTGCCTCATTGTGTTCCCCTGAATAGGTTTCCGATCGCAGACCAATCACCCCGTATCCGCGCCCATTGGAGACGCTCTTCTTTCCGTGTGCCCCAAGATCTGGACGCTTTGGATTGCGGTGGTCAGAGAACTGACGCAGCCGTGCGAGCTATTGGCTCGCCGCAGCGCGGTCGAGGAACCAGGCCAAGTTTCCTGACTCAGGATGGATTCCCTTGATCGGCAGCGTGTGCAAGTCGTCGCCGCCAGTAGCGATCTGCCGAATCATCGCTGCTTTGCCCGCACCGACGACGAGCACCGCGACCATCCGCGCGCCGTTCAAGAGCGGATAGGTCATCGTGATTCTCGGCGGCGGCGTCACCGACGGGCCATCGCACGGCGCGACCCACCGCTCGCGCTCGTCAAGGACAGGCGTCTGGGGAAAGAGACTCGCGGTGTGCCCGTTGTCGCCCATCCCAAGGAGCGCAAAGTCCAGCCGCCCCTGCGCTGCGCCCGCGAGCTCCGCACGCAGCGATGCCTCGTATCGCTCGCACGCATTGGGCAAGGTCGCGTCGATGGGGTGCATCTGGCCCTCGGGAATGCCCGAGTGCTCCGCGAAAATCTCATGAATCTGCCGCCAATTGCTCTTCTCGTGATCGACACTCACGCACCGCTCATCGACGATCCACAGGTGCGTGTGGGCCCACGGCATGGCGCGGTATCGCGGATCCGTCATGAGCATCATGTAGAACGGAAACGGTGTCGATCCGCCAGAGAGCGCAAGGTGGAACTCGCCGCGACGCGCCACCGCATCGAGCGCGAAGGCCATCAGCGCCGCGCCGAGCGCATCCCACACGCCGTGCGAATCCGCCTCGACCTTCACGCGACCCGGCAGCGTCGGTGCCGGCATCGCAGGCTCCAGCGGCATCAGCGGAATCGGATCGGTGCTCTCGCCCATCGCGCCACCGGATCAGTCGTTGTGCCACGCACGGCCGTCGCTCGACATGAGTTCGTCTGCGGCGGCAGGTCCCCACGAACCCGGCGCGTAGTTGCTCGCGATTCCCTGCCGGGCCGCCATCGACCCGGGCCCGAGGAACGGCATCACCGCCGCCCATCCACTCTCGACTTCGAGTCGGTGCTTGTAGAGCGACTGATCGCCGCGCATCGCATCGAGCAAGAGCGGCCCGTACGCCTCCAGCGGCTCGACGCCAAACTCCTTGTCGAAGTCGACCTGCATTTCGACGCTCGCGATGGTGAGTGGCGTCCCAGGAACTTTGCTCTCGAAGCGAAGTCGCGTGCGCTCGAAGGGGGCGATCTCGATCACGAGTCGATTGCCCATGACGGCACCACCGGTATGCGGCGTCCCGCGAAAAAGGTTGGCCGCAGGCCGCTTGAACTGTACGACGATCTCAGTCCGCTTCTTCGCGAGTCGCTTTCCCGAGCGCACGAAGAATGGGGTGCCCGCCCATCGCCAGTTGTCCACATGAAGCTTGAGCGCGGCGAAGGTCTCGGTCGTCGATCCCTTGGCGACCCCCTCGTGATCGACATACGCACCCTCCTGCGCGTCGCCCGCATACTGGCCGAGCACCGCATGTGATGCGATGTCCTCCGCGGTCGTTGGCCGAATGGCGCGCACCGCTTTGATCTTCTCCGCACGGATGTCGTCGGCGGTGATGGTGGCCGGCGGCTCCATCACCACGAAGGCAAAGATCTGCAAGAGATGCGACTGAATCATGTCGCGAATCGCGCCTGTGCCGTCATAGAACGCCGTGCGATTGCCAACACCCACCGTCTCCGACGCCGAAATCTGCACATGGTCGATATAGCGGTGGTTCCAGATTGGCTCGAACATCGTGTTGGCGAACCGCAACACGAGCATCGCTTGCACGACCTCCTTGCCGAGATAGTGATCGATGCGGTAGATCGCCTCCTCCTCAAAGACGCGCCCGAGCGAACGGTTCAGGCTCGCGGCCGACGCCTCATCGTGGCCGAATGGCTTCTCGATGATGATTCGTTGCCACGAGCGCGCGGAGGGGTCGATGGAGCACCAGCGCTTGCCCTCGGTGACGAGTTCGGCCTCGTCGATGCGCTGCACGATCGACTCGTAGAGTTCCGGTGCGACCGAGAGGTAGAAGAGCCGATTGCCGCGCGTGCCGCCGTCGGTGTCGAGCTGGGCAAGGCGTTCCCTGAGTCCGTCATACATCTCAGGCCGCGCAGCGTCGCCGGCGAAGTAGTGGATGCACTTGGCGAACTCGCGCCAGACCCCCGCATCGAAGCGCTTCGCGTGCTCGCGCGCACTCACCGCAAGTTCGTCGCGCCACGCGTCATCGGTCTTCGGCCGCCGTGATACCCCGAGCACGCGGAACGAGGATGGCAGCGCACCCACGGCGCGCATCTCGTAAAGGGCCGGGATCAACTTCCGCGCGGTCAAGTCTCCGGAAGCACCGAAGATCACGAGGACGCACGGGTCAGGCTTGCGCACCCGCGCGTTTTACCACCGACGGGTCATCGCTGTGGCCGGCTCTAGCCGACGACCATCGACAAGGTCTCGACGACGCGCTTGCCTGAGGGATCGATGAGCCAGAGCCAGTCGTCGAAGAGGAACTCGACGCGTGCGGCAAGGAGCGCGACGCGCCCCATCACCGTGAAGCCGAACGCCGCGCCGAAGGTGATCATCAGGTACCAGACGCCGACCCGTGCACTCCTGCCGACGAGCCCCTTGTGCTCGACCGAGAAGAAGAAGTAGGTGAGGCAACTGAGCACGCCAACGACGATGAGCACATTCCGGAGGCTCAACCACACCGTTGGAGCCATCGCGACAGCACCGTCGGCACCGCGCTCGAGAGCGAGCAGCGGCTTGAATGTCGCCACCGACTGCTGGAGGAGATCGCTCTCGACATGGCTCACGATCTTGAGGCCGGCCGTCACGCCGATGATGAATGCGAGCGGCCACATGCTGATCCAGGCGCCCTTCGATGAGAGGCGCATGAGCAGCATGATGCCCAAGACGAGCGCCGCCCACATCGCGACGACCTGCACGGTGGACTGCTCCGCGAGCGAAGGCAAGATGTTCGCCTTCACGAAGTTCGGCCACACCGAGCCCAAGAGCTTGGGGACGATCGTGTCCCAGAAGCCAATCGTCATCCAGTACGCGGCCGACACGCCCACGATCGCGGCCTCGGCGAATCGGTACGCGGGATTGTCCCGGTACATGAAGGAGAAAATCGCGAGCGTGAGGAACGCCGCGAGCCAGAGACCCATCGTCCGCGCCCAACTGAACTGAATCTCGGTCTGCTGCGGATTCGCGCGCTCGGCCGCGAAGTACGCCTTCGCCGGAACAGCGCTCCACCTCGTCCACGACACGCTCTGTGCGGGCGTGCCCATTCTGGCGTCGGCAGCGACCTGCACCGTGATGGGCTCGGCCTTCACAAAGACCCGTCCCATCCCCTGCCCGGAAAACGCGCGAATGCCGATGAGTGCCGCAACGACGGCGAGGACGACGATCCAGTTGCGCGATGGCTTCACGCTGATGCCCTCGCGCCTTCGCGCCGCTTGGCGAAATAGGCGATATTGCCGAGCACGATGAGCGCCACCATCAGGAGATGCGCGCCGAGTTGCGGCCCCATCCGCCGCTGCGCTTCCTGATACTTCGGCTGCACCTTGGCGTCACCGCTGGTCTTGGCGAGATTCGCGTTGACCAGCGACTCGTACTCGGCCGCTCCCTTGATGGCACCGAGCATGCCCGCGAGCTGACCGGGGAAGTATGGATAGAGCTGCGGCGTCTGCACGCCGGTGCAGCCTGTCACCATCTTGACCTTTCCGCCGCTCGACGACACCACATACTGCACCCATTCCTTGGCGCCCGGATACCCCGCGCTAATCGTGATGAGCAGCGGGAAGTCAGAGGCGCGGGTGACGCCTTCCATCATCGGCACCTGCGCGGAGGCGTCCCCGGTCTTGGTCTTGGGGAACGCCTTCACGAAGTCAGTCAGCATCACCTTCATGACGGCCTCGTTGCCGGCCTGATAGCCGAAGTTCACAAAGTCCACGCCTTCCTTCAGGTGCGGATAGTCCGCCGTGATCACTCTCTTGATCGTGTCTTCGATGAGTTGCGGTCCGAGCGGCCAGAGCGCGATGAAGTACATCTTGTGGCCGCGCGCCGCGCACTGATGCACGAGGCTTGTGGCCATCGGGATGAGTTCGCCGCCGGAACCGGGATCGAAGTCGAACGAGAAGAGCACCCGGCTGCGCGCAGGCAGTTCCTCGATCGCGTTGTAGACAGCCTCTGCCGCGGGCGTCGCGCTCTCGGGCAGCGTGCGCCCGGTGAGGCCGATGTAGATGATCGGACCTGCCACTGAGATCGCCATCGCGAGGTAGATCCAGCGGCGGTCGAGTCCCTCGAGCACCTTGATGAAACCGCTCACTTGGCGTCCCCCGATCCCATCCACGAGCGATCGACGCCCAAGAGGATGCGCAGGCTTGTGGCGGCGACACCGAGCGCGATGCCGATGATGATCGCTCGGTTGCCGGCGGTGTTGAAGACCTGCATGATGTAGACGCTGAGGTTCTCGAGGCGCAGTCCGCTGGCCCAGTCAGGCAGCCAGCCGGTCAGCACGACTCCGGCAAAGGTGCGTCCGAGCAGCACGATGAACGCGGTCGACAGGAGCAGCACCGCCTCGACATTCTTGGCGCGGAAGGCGCGGAAGGCGGCGCTGGCCACATAGAAGGCCAGCAGGGCGAACATCGTCGCGGTGATCGGCACGAGCCCGTACTCGTAGATCCACGCGAAGAGTCCCCCCTCGGACTCCTTGTCGCCCGACCACGGTAATGCGGCAAAGTTCGGATTCGGGTGCACGCCGATCTTGCCCAGTCCAGCCAAGAGTGTGATGGCGAAGCACACGAGCGTCACCACCGCGTAGCCCCAGCCCTGATCTTTACGCGAGACCTTCGCGAGGTTGATCTTCGCAAGGCTGCCCGCCCCCAAAACGAACGCGATCGCCGCGACCACATTGAACACATCGCCGAAGGTCTCACCGAGGCTCTCGGTCGCTGGCAGGAACGCCGAAAGCAGCATCGCAAACCCAGCGATGATGGCGATCCACAGTGGGACGAGGCGCTTCATGACCCGAGCACTCCCTTGAACCACGCGAGCGCACCCGGCACGGGGCCCTCAGGCCGCAGCGATGCGAGCGTAGCCAGCACCACGCCGATCACGATGACGGCCGCAGTGATGAGTTTCGCCGCGTCTTGACCCTTGAGCGAGCCCATCTGGTCGGGCTCGCGTGAGAGGTAACTGCTCGCCGCGAAGAATTCTTCGCCGATGAGCGTGTAATCGCACGCGGCGACGAAGAAGGGCAGCTGGCTGCTCTCAGCGGTGCCGGCGATCTGGATCGCGCCGATGGAGTTGCCGGTCTCAGAGAGAATCAGGCTCTCGGCGAAGAAGCATCCCATGTAGAAGCAGGCCGCTGGCTTCTCGCGCACCATTCGCCCAGAGACATACGCG
>SYGQ01000138.1 GCA_005799475.1 Planctomycetia bacterium
CTCGCTCACGAACTTGCATCGGTGCGTGGTGGAATCGCCATCGCTGCAGATCTCACGCGATCCGTTGGAGTAAGACTTGATGGCCTTCATCAGGCGCGACGGGGGCTCAAGCGGATGCAGGCGCTGTCTTCGCTCGCGGCCCGAAGCGAACTTCCGGCGACACGATGGGGCGGCCCGGCCCTGCGCATGGCCAAAGCGAGCCTCGCTGACACGAGGCAGCGCGACGCGCTTGCTCGTCTCCTTGAAGAGCTCTGTCCGCTCAAGGGAAACCCGCTGACTGCCATCGAGGGAGCGTCGTCAGTGTGCGCTCTGGGCGCGGCACCGTTCGGATCGCTCGGTGACGCCGTGCTCGCCGTTGAACGGGTGGCGCAGGCCACCCGCATCCCCTCAGGGGCACCACTGGATTGGCACACGATGGCGGGCGCGATCGGCCAGCGCTGGAAGGCGTCGCGCAAAGCATCGAGGTCCCATTGGCTCGGTCGTGGCGACGAGTGGCTCCACGGCACACGCAAGCGCTTCCAGCGGCTGGCCGACCAACTCACGGCACTTCGCGAGTTTGTCGACGGACCCATGCGGCGATCGTGCAAGCGGCTGGTCGAGGCGGCCGAGCAGCTCGGACGAGCGCGCGATCTAGGACTCCTCGCCGAAGCCGTGGATCGATCAACGCCGGAAGGGAAGGCGCTCGCACGGCGCGCGCTCTCGCTGCGCAGTCAGGCCATCCGCCGGGCGCGCAGTCTCTCTCGATCCGCACTCGCGAGATCCGATGACGCGGTCGTTCGCGTTGTGCAGTGCCGCGCCGGCATCACGAAAAGCCGCGTGCGATAGGCTCGGGCAATGGCCCAGCCCGCGACAGCGATTACACCGACCCGCAGCGAAAATTACGCCGAGTGGTATCAGCAGGTCGTGCGCGCAGCCGACCTCGCAGAGAACTCGCCTGTTCGCGGATGCATGGTCATCAAGCCGTGGGGCTATGCAATCTGGGAGGGCGTGCAGCGCGTCCTCGACGGAATGTTCAAGGACACCGGACACAAGAACGCGTACTTCCCACTGTTCATTCCGGTGTCGTTCCTCGAGAAGGAAGCCGCGCATGTCGATGGGTTCGCCAAAGAGTGTGCCGTGGTCACGCACCACCGACTTCAGGCCGGTCCAGACGGGAAACTCGTACCCGCCGGCGAGCTCGAGGAGCCACTCGTTGTGCGCCCAACTTCCGAGACGATCATCGGCGCGACCTATGCGAAGTGGGTGCAGAGCTATCGCGACCTGCCGCTCCTGATCAACCAATGGGCGAATGTCGTCCGCTGGGAGATGCGCACGAGACTCTTCCTGCGCACGGCGGAGTTCCTCTGGCAGGAAGGGCACACCGCGCACGCCACGAAAGAGGAAGCGGTTGAAGAGACGATGAAGATGCTCGGGGTCTACGCCGCGTTCGCCGAGGGATGGATGGCGATGCCAGTCATTCAGGGTCGCAAGACCGATGGCGAGCGATTCCCTGGTGCCGTCGATACCTACTGCATCGAGGCGATGATGCAGGACCGAAAGGCACTCCAGGCAGGCACAAGTCACTTCCTCGGGCAGAACTTTGCCAAGGCGAGCGAGATTCAAGTCCTCGATGCCGCAGGAGCCCGACAGTTTGCGTGGACGACATCGTGGGGGGTGAGCACCCGCCTCGTTGGCGCGATGATCATGACGCACGCGGACGATGACGGGCTCGTGCTGCCACCAAGACTCGCGCCTGCTCATGTCGTCATCATCCCGGTGATCCACAAGCCGGAAGATGCCGATGCGATCACGAAGTACACGCAGGAACTCGCGCGGGCCCTGAAGCAGCAATCGTTCGACGGACGGCCCGTGCAGGTCGAACTCGACACCCGTGACATGCGCGGTGGCGACAAGGCGTGGAACTGGATCAAGAAGGGCGTGCCGGTGCGCGTGGAGGTCGGCCCGCGCGACATGGCGCAGGACTCCGTCTTCATGGCGCGGCGCGATCGAGCGCACAAGGAGAAGGTCGCCGTCAAGCGCGAGGCGTTTGTGGCCGGGATTGCGGCGCTTCTCCAAGAGATTCAGGACGGACTGTTCGCGCGCGCGGCGGCGCTCGCCAAGGAGCACACACGCCGCGTCGATTCCAAGGAAGAGTTTGAGCGCTTTTTCACCGCGCCCAAGGTCGCCGAGAACGAGCCGACGCCGATCCATGGCGGGTTTGCGTTGGCGCACTTCTGCGGCGATCCTGCGGTGGAGGCGTCGGTGAAAGAGACGCTCGGAGTGACCGTGCGATGCATTCCGTTTGATGGCGATAACGAGCCAGGAAAGTGCGTCATCACCGGGCTTCCGAGCAAGAAACGCGTGATCTGGGCGAAGTCCTACTGAGCCAAGGCGGTCGGTCGGCATGTCGATAGCGAAACTGCGCGCGCATCCTTGACTTTTGCGCGCACCGGGGCAGATTGGCAGTACCCCGTTTCCCATTTCGTTCCCCCCGTTTGCCCAACATAGAGGTTGAGAGAAGAGGAGTCTTGTCATGGTGTTTTCCCAAGGTCCGCGTGCGGCCATTGCTGCAACCGTGATCACTGCTGTCAACGCACCCGTTGCCCTCGCTGATTTCACAAATCCGTTTGTTCCCGACTGGCGTGGAACCCCCGCGTCTGAGTTCTACGCCTGGGAGTCGTTCACATCAGCCTTTGGAGGCTCGAACGACACGAATTACGCCGGAACAGAGACCGGCCCGGCACTCTTCAACTTTGGCATGGGTGCGGCGCTTACAAGCACTGGGAATATCTATGGCGGCCAAAACCCACTCTCTGTGATGGCCATCGGCGGCCTGACGCAACGAGTGAATCAGGTCGTGCTGAATCTTTCAACGCTGGGCACGCTTGTCAATCTTGAGAGCGTTCGCCTCACGCTGGCGGACAACGCCGGGCATGCCTACTCCAGCATCTACAACTACACGATCCTGCGATCGGATGTCCAGCTTCCGGGCCCGACAGGGCAAGCGCAAACCCGCGCGTTCAAGTGGGAGCTTTCCCCCACCGGGACAGAGTTCGTACCGACGCGATTCACGATCGAGTTTTCGAGCCAGACCATCCACATGAGCCTCGATGCCGTCAGCTTGGACTTTCGCTATGTTCCGGCGCCGGGTGCGCTCGCGCTGCTCGCGTTCGCTGGTGCCTTCGGTGCCCGCCGCCGTCGCTGAGGCGCTCGATCACGCCTTCGGTGCCGCCGCCGTCGCCTCGACCCTCGGAAAGAGGGCGAGTTTTCTGATCGTCGTCCCGTCGGCGATCGCTCCGTACACGGCACGGTCTCGCCATGGCGTGTCCTCTCGACGCGTGCCGCCGAAGGCGTCCGCAAGGTCGCCGCACCGCCCGGGAAGGAACGGTTCAAGGAGAACCCCGGCGACGCGCACAGCCTGTGCACACTGATTGAGAATGGCATGCAGCCGAGCAGTGTTGGCCGGGTCCTTCGCCAGTTTGAACGGCTCGGTCTCATTGATCATCGCGTCGACCTGTCGGAGGAGGTCCATCGCTGACCGCGCCGCACCGGGAAGGTCAAATGTTCCCATGCACTGCTCCCAGCGCTCGACGGCGGTGGCGCACCGCGCCGGCCAGTGACCACCGGCCTCGGCGTCGGGCGGGAGTGCGCCGCCGCAGTACTTGCCAATCATCGCTCCCACACGGCTGGGGCAATTGCCGACCGTGTTGACGAGGTCGTTCGTGTAGGCCTCATGAAAGTGTCGCGCATTGAAGTCGGCGTCGGTTGCTGCGATGGGCCCCTGCGTGGCCATGTACCAACGCCAGGCGTCGAGGCCGTACACCCCGGTGTAACGCTCGATGGTCGGCAGGTCGACGAAATTGCCGAGCGACTTCGACATCTTCTGACCGTCGGCGATCCAGAATGAGTGCGCGTAGACGCAGCGAGGCAGCGGCAGTTCAAGCGCCATGAGGAGCGCCGGCCAGATCACCGCGTGAAACCAGAGGATCTCCTTGCCCACGACATGAAAGTGCGCTGGCCAGTAGCGCGCACGACCCTCGGTCGAGGCGTCGCCACCGGCGAGCCCGAGCGCCGTCACATAGTTGAGCAGCGCATCGATCCAGACATACACAACATGGCCGGGCGCGTCGGGCATGGGAATGCCCCACGAGAAATTCGTGCGCGTGATGGGAACATCTTGCAGTCCGTCGCGCATGCGGCCGAGCATCTCATTGCGGCGCTCAGTGGGACGGACGAAATCCGGGTGCGACTCGTAGTGTGCGGCAAGGCGATCAGCGAACGCGCTCAGGCGAAAATAGTAGTTCTGCTCAGTGGCCCGGACGAGCGGCTTGCCACTGATGGGGCTCTTGTAGCCCAGTTCCCGAGCACGGTTTTCCGTGTGGTACTCCTCCTGCCCCTCGTCGTACCAACCCTCAAAGGTCCCGAGGTAGACAGCCCCCGACTTCACGAGGCGACGCAGAAACTCCTGCACTTGCGTCACATGCCGTGGCTGCGTGGTGCGAATGAAGTCGTCGTTAGTGAGCGCGAAGGTCGCGAGCACTCGCTTGAACTCCGCGGCGTTCTCGTCCGCGAGCTGCTGGGGAGGAATGCCGCGCTGGGCCGCGCTCTTTTCCACCTTGACGCCGTGTTCATCGGTGCCCGTGAGAAAGAAGACATCCGTCCCCATGGCACGCGCGGCGCGGGCCCAGACATCGCAGATTGTCGTCGTGTAGGCGTGGCCGATGTGCGGCCGATCGTTCACATAGTAGATCGGCGTTGTGATGCAAGCGCTCGCGGTCATCGCGGGGGATAGTAAGAGCCGCGCGCTCGGTTCGTGTCAGCGTGCGCCGAACGCCTCGCGCACGGCGACGAGTGTCATCCGTTCATCAGAGCGGGCAATGAACAGCATCGTGCCGTCGCTCCACACGAGAGTCGATGGTCCGTCGGCGTCTTCGTGGCGATCAGATTCAAGGATGGCCTGCGCCGGATCGAGGACTCTTGCTCTTCCAAACTCGTCAAAGATCGCGTACCGCCCCGCGTCGGGGAGGGCGACAAGCGTGACGAAGCGTGAGGGACCGCGATCTTCGAACTCGTAGAGGATCGCCACACCGCGGCCGTCGGGCGCGAGGGGAACGGGACCGGCGAGGATCGGGACGCCGCCGAGTGTCGCGAGGTCGGGCGCGGTCCAATCCACGCCCAGCGATTCCGTGGCGAGCGCGGCGAGATCGGCCGAGGTCGGACCCGGAGCGGCTTCGGGGCGCTCAAGTGCTTCGAGTTGCATCCGTTCTTGCACATCGCGCGATGCCACCGCGAGGTCCCCGATGGGCTGCAGCGCGTCCGCGGCGCGGCCATCGCCGAGTCTCGGTCCGAACACGCCGATGACGACGGATGCCGCGATGAGCAGAAGCGCGGCCACGAGGGGCCAGCGCCGCAGCCGCGTCGGTCGATCCGCAAGGGTTTGCATCCATTGGGTTGTACACTTTTCCAGATGACGGGCGAACTCTTCCTTGCCTTCGTGCTAGGGCAGAATGCGCTCGACGCCAACCTCCAGCGCGGATCTGAGGCGACGCTTGATGCTGGACTGCAGCAGGGGCGACGCGTGAACCAAGCCGTTCAGCAGCAGGACTACCGCGCGCGCAACCTCGTCGTCACGGGCGATGTGGCCGGCGGGCGCGGATTTCGGGGGTCGGTGGGGTACGCGGCCGACGGGGACTTTTCCGGGCGCCTCGGAAGCGACGATTCGCGGCAGTTCCGAGCCAACGCAGCGCTCTCGAGCATCTCGGCCATCAGCCAGATTCCGATGAACGATCGTTTTGGGCTCGCCACGGGCATCGGTGCCGTGAGCGTCCGGCGCGAGTTCGCACCATTGGGCCACGGCGATGCCTCCGCTGGCGGGCTCCGGGTGCCCGGCCTTGAGCGCGCGCAGTCTTCGGCGCGAAGTACGGCGATTGCGAATGCGGATCGTGTGCGTCTGGATCTTGCGACGCGGAACTCCACTTCGGGGCATGAGTATGCGACGCTGTTCGATCCGATGACGCTCAAGACCGTTCCCGTTGCCGGTGGGCGAAAAGCGGCGCTCGTCGCAAGTCCCTTCAGTGGCCTTGTGATGGTGCCCACGGATGATCTCGTCGAGTCGCTCAGTCTTGGCCTTTATGGCAGCGCGCTGATGCGCGACGACCTTCGTCACGGCCGTGTGAGCCGCGACAGGATGGCGAAGTCATATCTCTCGGTCACAGAGGGTTCATCGGCGGCACGGTTGGACGGGAAGGTCCAACCCACAGGGATCACGCGCGCGAATGATCTGCCCGCCGTGGATGGTGGCGGGGCCAGACGGAACGCGTACGACCAAGTTGCCAACGCGTTGGCTGACCGGATGGCCAAGCGAAGGGGTCCCAAGCCTGCGAACCCGACCGAGGCGTCGACACCGCCATCGAGCACGATGCCACTGGCCCCGGGCGAAGCGGTGAAGCAGATTCGCGCGAGCTTTGGCCTCTCCAAGGAAGCGCCCGTGGGCGCTGTGGAGCGAATTACTGGCGCGCAGCCGCCAGAGCGGTCCACGGCGGCACGACCCAGTGAGACACAGCCCGGTACTGCGCCAGAATCGAGTGGACCGAAGGCCCTCGGCACCCTGCCCCAAATCGCAGGAGGATCGGATGATCGCGAGGGTCAAACAGGCACTGGCATGCGGATGTTCACGGCCGAAGAGGTCGCCTTGCTCATGGCGCAGCGCGATGTCGTGGATCGCCTCGACGGCGGCACGCGGGAGGCGGTCGACACACTGCTGCGGTCGGGCGGGGACTCGATGCGCCGCGGGCGCTTTCTGTCCGCGGAGCGCGCATTTGTCTCGGCCGCGCTCGTGGCTCCCGACAATCCGCTTCCACTCGTTGGGATCGCGAACGCACAACTCGGCGCAGGGCTCGATGTCTCGGCGGCGGTGACGCTTCGCCAACTGCTGCTGAACTTTCCAGAGATGATTGGCGTGGCGTACTCGGGCGATCTCATGGCGCCGCCGGAGCGGCTCTCCGAGATCGCGGTGCGCGCGGTGGAGTCTGCGCGCGAGTCGATCCACGCTGCCGACTACGGCGTGGTGGCCGCGTACATCGGCTATCAACTCGGCGACCGGGCGATGATCGAGACCGGGTTGTCGATCTTGGGGCGATTCGATGGCGACGCTGAGTTCGCGAAGATCCTGCGGAGTGTCTGGCTTGCGCCGGTGCCGCCGGTGCCGGAAGCGGTACCCATGCCAGGGCAAGATCCCGCGCCTGCGACTCCCTAGCGAGGTACCGCGGTACAAGCCGCATCCGCACGCAGTTGGTGGTGCGGTCAGGCAGCGGTCACGAACGCTCGGAGTTTCACAGCGTGTGGCTATCCGCGCGCGTCGGTTCGGCTGCGCAGGGCATCGGTTGAGGTCACGCCGAGATTCTCATAGATCCTTCGCGTGGCAGAGCTCTTGTTGAGTGTGTAGAAGTGGATCCCGCGCACGCCGCTGTCGATGAGAGCGCGGCACTGCTCGGTGGCCCAGTGGATCCCGACCCGTTCAACGGCCTGCGGGTCGTCGCCTGCGCGGCGGATCGCGCGAAGCAGCGGGGCAGGGAATGTGGCGCCACCGGCGAGTTCGGCCATGCGCCTGAGGCCCGCCAGCGAAGTGATCGGCATGATCCCCGCGAGGATCGGCGTCTTGATCCCCGCGAGGTCGCATCGCTGCCGCCAGTCTTCAAACGAATGATTGTCGAAGAAGAGCTGTGAGATCACGAGGTCCGCCCCCGCATCGCACTTGGCCTTGAGGTGGTCCATCTGCGTGAGCGTGTTTGGGGTCTCCGAGTGGCCCTCGGGGTAGCCAGCAACCGCAATGCCGAATCCGCGCGATGTGCCCGTGACGGCGGTCGCGGGATACGACTTGATCGCGCGGACAAGTTCGATCGCGTGCCCGTAGTCGCCCGATGGAGTGTTCGCGCCGGGCTGCGCGTCCCCGCGCAGCGCGAGGATGTTGCTGACGCCAGCCTCGGCGTACCGACGGAGGATTTCTCCAATATCCAGAGCCGAATGACCCACGCATGTGAGATGCGGCATCGTCTCGAGGCCGGTGTCTCGCTTGATGCGGACGACGAGTTCGTGAGTGTGATCGCGCGTCGAGTCGCCGGCGCCGTAGGTCACAGAAACGAAGCTCGGACGCAGTGGCGCAAACTCGGCAATTGAGGCGAAGAGCGCGTCCCACCCATCGCCCGTCTTGGGCGGGAAGAACTCAAAGCTCGCCGTGAAGGAGTCGCGCGCCAGCACATCGCAAAGGTGCATTGGCGCGAGAGTATCCGCACGCGACCTAGACTCTTGTTCGTGCCGACGCGGATCCCACACCCAAC
Organism: Planctomycetia bacterium; assembly: GCA_005799475.1. Taxonomy (GTDB): domain Bacteria; phylum Planctomycetota; class Phycisphaerae; order Phycisphaerales; family SM1A02; genus F1-60-MAGs104. Next base: position 8,316 of record SYGQ01000138.1, read on the forward strand.
CGCGCATCGACTGAGCCTGTATCTCCGAGAAGTGCAGTCGCTCGTCGCCGGCGGCCAACGAACAGTGAACTCGAAGGCGATCGCCGATGCCGTTGGCGTGTCGAGCGCCGCGGTGCGCAAGGATCTCGCGCTTGCCATCAGCGCCCAAGAAAAACGAGTTCCGCGCGTCGGGCATGCTGGGGTCGGGTACGACTGCGAACGGCTCGCGCGCCGAATTCGCTCCATCGTGGGGAAGGACCGGCACTGGCGCGCGGTGCTGGTCGGGTGTGGAAACATCGGTCGTGCGCTCCTGGGCTACGGCGGATTTGAGGGGCAAGGCTTCGAGATCGTCGCTGTCTTCGATCGGCAGCCATCGCTTGTCGGTCGGTCGGTGGGGCGGCTCAAAGTGCAGTCGATGGCGGACCTTCGAAAGACGGTTCGTGGATCCGGCGCCTCCATCGGCATCATTGCCGTGCCGCGACAGACGGCGCAGGCTGTCGCCGGACAACTGTGCGGCGCGGGAGTCGTCGGAATCCTAAACTTCGCACCCATGAGACTGGCGGCGAGCGATGGCGTCTCCGTGACCAACATCGATGTGGGCGTGGCGCTCGATCAACTCGTGTTAGACATCTCTTCGCATGAGGGTCGCGCATCGCGGTACGACCACGGTGGGAGCGATCGGTGATGCGTACGGCTTCACTTGTCGTCGTGCTGTTGGTGGCGCAGGGTTGCCACGAGGCCAGGGTGCTCACGCCCACCGGCGCCGACGGACTGCGTGCGCAGGTGCGCGATCTATCCGAGCGAGTCGAGTCGCTGAGTGCTACGAATGCCCAGTTGTCGGCGCAACTCGCCGCTTGCGCCAAGGGCGCGCAGGATCGGACGGGGATCTCCCCGGAGGCGGTTGAAGCGACGCCGCGCTTGGTGTCCGTGCGAATCGGTTCAGTGAGCCACTTCGAGGCCGGGCCGTCCACCGCTTCGGGATGTGTGGCGTCGATCTATCTTGAGCCACAGGACGGACTCGGAAGGTTCCTTCAGCTCGTGGGCACGCTCGAGGTAGCGGTGTTCGACCTGAGCGCCACCGGGGCCTCGCGGGCGCTGGCAACAGCCACCTTCACGCCGCTCCAAGTTCGAGATGCGTTTCGCGGAGGCATCACGGGATCTCACTACACGATCGAGTTACCGCTTTCGACGCAAGCGTGGAACTGCGGCGGCAGCGTGACCGTTCGGATCAGTTTCGTTGATGGACTCACGGGCGCAACGCTCACCGCGCAGCGCGAGATCGGCGAACTCAAGGCCCCCGCGGGTGAGGCAAGCAATGCAAAGTGACACCACAAGAGATTGGGGTGCGCGTCGACGATTGACCCGAGCGGTCGTGGTCGGCGGCCTCGGGGTCGCTTGCGTTGCCGCTTGCCAGAAGCCTCTCTTTCCCGAGAAATCACCGCGAAGTCAGTTCGAGGTGTACGACACGCTTCGACTCCAGAATCAGCCCCTAGAGATTCCCGATGAGTTTGGGAATCCGCAGCCGGCACTTCGTGCGCGCTTGACACCACAAGACTGAGTCGAGCAATCACGCACTTTTTCCTCACGAAGACGAGCGGGGGATCCGATACAGACTCTGGACGCAACGGTCCATCGAGTCATGCACCACACAACGCGACACGCCGACGGAACTTCTTCGCCTCGAGCATCGCTTCGTACGGCGAAGCGGCGCCTCGTGATTTGGGCATGCTTCGTTGGCGCGATGACCGGCGCGACTGGGATCTTGCTCTTGGGTGACAAGGGTGCGCCGCTGGCCGTCGCGGCAGTCAATCCCCAAATCCTCACGGTGACTCCGGCGGCGCGGCCGACAACCCTCTCCACGATTGCCCCACGCGAACGCACAATCACCGCGGGCAACTGGACTTCGATTGTCATCCACCACTCGGCCACACTAGGTGGCGATGTCGCATCGATTGAACGCAACCACAAGTCGGCTGGGTTATCAGGCTTGGGGTACCACTTTGTTATCGGAAACGGGCAGGGCCTTGGCGATGGCACCGTTCATGTTGGCTACCGCTGGAATCGGCAGCTGCCTGGAGCGCATGTGGCGTCCACTGCAGCCGGTTCAAGTAGCACGCTCACTCGAGCTGCGTTGACTCCTTCCGACGCCGACCAATTCAATCGACACTCCGTCGGCGTCTGCCTCATCGGCAATGGCAACCGCCGCGAGTTCACGGAGCGCCAGATGCGCGAACTTGTGTGGATCGTGCGAGAACTGCAGGGGCAACTCGACATCCCAGCATCGCGCGTCTATCTCCACTCGGACCTTTCGGCGATCGAGAGCCCCGGCAAACTCTTCCCCACCGCAGAGTTTGAGGCCCAGATTCGGCGATAACTCGAGGGATAGTTTCCGTACCATCGGGTATGTTCCGGATGATGGATCGTCGGCGAATACTCGTGCTTTCATAAGGAAGTTCCCGTGGGTGCCAATGTCTCGGTAGACGAACTCTTCGGCTACAAGGTGATCGCGTTCCTCGGTCAGGGCGCGCGCTCGCGGTTGTATGCCGTGAAGGACCGGGTGTCTGGGGACACCTACGCGCTCAAACATGTGGTCTACGACGAGCGGATGGGCGATAAGGACGACCGCTTCCTCAAGCAAGTGGTCAATGAGTACACGACGCTTCGCGAGATCGAGCATCCATCGCTGCGACGAGTGATTGCGCTCAAGCGGTTGACGCCGCTCTTTCAGGTCACCGAAGTCGCACTCGTGCTGGAACTCATCGATTCAGCAACGCTCGAAGAGGAGCCACCCAAGTCGCTCAAGGAGTACCTGCGAGTCTTCACGGAAGTCGCCGATGGACTCGCCCACCTCCACGGGAAGGGTTTCGTCCACGCGGACATGAAACTCGGCAACATCATGCTGCCGACTCCCGAGCCATCGTCGCACTGCTCGAAAATCATCGATCTCGGGCAGTCCTGCAAGATCGGGACGGTGAAGGAGCGAACACAGGGATCGCCCGGCTACATGGCTCCCGAGCAGGCAGCGAAGGATCCGGTCACCGAGCAGACCGACCTCTACAACTTCGGAGCGTTGATGTACCGCGCACTCGTTCGCGACTACGCGGAAACGGTGCTCGTCCCGGGTGAGAAGCGGCCGCGCCGCCCCGAGCAAGTTCCAGCGACGATGCCGCCGGCCGATCGCGTCGCCGGACTCGATGGCGACCTCTCGGATCTCGTCATGGAGTGCCTCCACCTCCAACAACATCGGAGGCCGAAGTCGATGATTGTGGTTGCTGAAGAGTTGCGGCGGCTCGAGGCGTCAGCTCGCGACATGGCGGTGTGATCCGAGATGCCAGTGCTCACGGCCTTGCTCGCGTGCGCTTGCGCGATTGGGCAGGTCGAGGTTGTCGATCTTGAAAGCGCGCGGGTTCTTGAGGCGCGCGTCCAAGAGGCACTCGCGAAGGCGTTGCCGGCATCCGTTGGCATCACTGCACTCTCGGAGCAGGGGGGAAGTTCCGGGAGTGGGACGATCATCTCGAAGGAAGGGTGGATACTGACAGCCGGGCATGTCACGGAGGAGCCCGGGCAACAGGTGACGATTCACTTCGCCGATGGCTCGACGGTCGAGGGAAAGACCGCCGGGCTTCACTGGGACGGGCGTGAGGACTGCGGGCTCATCCAGTTCGATCCGGGGAATCGCGAGTTCGCCGTCGCCGAACTCGGTGATGGCGCGAGCATGAAGATTGGAGCGTGGGTCCTGACCCTGGGGCACACCTATGGGATCGAGCGCGATCCGTATCGGGGCCCCGTTGTTCGCCTCGGTCGGGTGCGCTTCGTCGATGCCGTCTCGATCAACATCGACGCGCCGCTCTCGTCGGGTGACTCCGGCGGCGGCACCTTCGACCTCGACGGCCGCCTCATCGGGATCAACTCGACGGCGGGGCCTGAGCCCGACTGGAACACGGCGGTGAACATTGACTTCGTGATGCCGAGGCTCGAAGAAATGAAGCGGGGGGTCTTCACCGGCGCGAGCGCGGTGGCGGCGAGCAAAGGCGACAAAGTGGACCGGCCAACCTCGGTGCCGCAGCATGATGTGAACGATCGTGCGCATGCGAAGGACAGCCCATCGATCCTGACGGCACTCGCTCCGTCGATCGACGAGGCGATCCTGATGACGGTTGGTGTGTTCGTGCAGGGCAAGCAGGTTGGACTCGGCACGGTGGCGTCTGCGGACGGCTTGGTGGTGGCAAAGGCATCGGATGTGGATGCGACGAGTGATGACATTTCGGTCGCGCTTCCCGATGGGCTGATGGTGGCGGCCAAGCGCATGGCGGTCGATGCCGAACTCGACCTCGTGATCTTGCAGACCAACGAGGCGTTTGATGAACCAATGTTCGCGATGGAAGCGCCCGCGCAAGGCGCGATCGTCGTGACGGCGGGACGCGAACTCAAGCCGCTTGCCTATGGCGTGCGCAGTCTCGGCGAGTATCGGCCCGGAAGAAGCGACATCACGGCGTCGTACCTCGGAGTGCGCGCACGCCCGGCGACGCCGACGGAACTCGAGGCCGTCGGCGTGGAGGGTGGCGTGGTGCTGACGATGGTGTCTGCCGCGTCACCTGCGATGCGCGCGGGACTCAAGCCGGGCGACTGCGTGACACGCATCGCTGGCCTCGCCGTGCGCGACCAGAGAGAGGTCGGCGAGGCGATCCGAAAGCATGCCTCCGGCGATGTCATCGACATCGAACGGGTGCGCGAGGGGGCGACCGAAGTGCTCCAAGCGAGGCTCGCGCCGCGCCCGAGGCAGACGGGACCATCGCCGTCGTCGCCGAAGTTTCCCGCGAGCCGACGCGCGAGTGGATTCGGTCCGGTGATCCAGCACGACACGGCGCTACGCGCCAACCAGATGGGCGGGCCGATCACGACGCTTGACGGGAAGGTCGTCGGTATCAACATTGCGCGGGTCGATCGCACGAAGACCTACGCGCTCGCGTCGAGCGTGCTCGTTCCGGCGCTCGAGCACTTGCTCGCCGCGGCGCGAGCGCGGACGGAGCCGCTGCCTCGGATCGACCCACTCACGGTTGGCGTCATCACGAAACAGGAGGGGCCGACAGTGCGCCTCGACGCCAACACGGCAGAGATCGTTGGGACCACGCTTCGCTTCGTGCATCCCGAGGACGGACTCGGGCACCTCGAGCGCTGGGTCGACGCCACCGACGCGGCGCGCTGGGTCGTGGAGTTCACGAAGGCCGGCGACTACGGCGTGCGGGTCCTCCAGTCATGTATGGGTGAGGTCGCCGGACAGGAGTTCGAAGTGACCGTCGGTGAGACCAAACTCCGAGGTCGCACCGAAGCCACCGGTGACTGGGATGTGTACAAGGGCGTTGCGGTCGGCGCATTCCATGTCGAGTCGCCCGGCCGTGCGATCGTCGAGATCAAGACCGGCGGCGCGCTCAAGGGTCCGCTCATGAATCTTCACGCCGTCGAGTTGAAGCGCAGCAGTTGAGGCGGTGGCGCGCTACCGTCCCCGCATGGACCTGCCCGACTACAAGCGAATCGTGCTCAGCCAATTCGACGCGTCGCTCGCGATGCTTGAGGAGTGCCTGCGCGCGTGCCCGGCGCGCTCGTGGAAGGGCAAGGTGGGC
>SYGQ01000139.1 GCA_005799475.1 Planctomycetia bacterium
GACACCATCGACCAGTGCGTCTCGATCTTCGCTGGCTCCAAGGGGTTCCTCGACGATGTGGCCAAGGACAAGGTGCCGCAGTTCGAGCGCGACCTCCTCGACTACTTCCGCGGATCCCAGCGAGCGCTCCGCGCCGAGCTCGAGTCGGCGCGTTCGTTCAAGGGTCTTGAGGAGACGTTCATGGCCGCCATGAAGTCGTTCAAGGCCGCGTGGAAGGCGACGTAACCTTTGGTCTGGCTCGACCAGCACCGACCGAAGTTCAGCGACCGGAGGGTGTGTGTGACGGGGGGTGCGGGCTTCATCGGTTCGCATCTGTGTCGCGGGCTCGATGCACTCGGTGCGCGGGTCACCGTGATCGACAACCTCGTCAATGGGCGCCGAGAAAATCTCGAGGGGTGCTCGTCGCGAGTCACACTCGTCGAGGGCAGCATCCTCGATGCGGCGGCGCTCGAACAAGCCTTCGACGGCGCTGAAGTGGTCTTTCACCTCGCGGCGCTCGGGTCGGTCCCGGCGTCACTCGAGAGCCCAGCGAAGTACCAAGAGTGCAACGCCACCGGGACGATGCGAGTCCTTGAGGCCGCGCGCGCGGCCAAGGTGCGTCGTGTCGTCTACTCGGCGTCGAGTTCGGCCTACGGCAACACACCGACGCTCCCCAAGATCGAGACGATGTCGCCAGATCCGCTGTCGCCCTATGCGGTGACAAAGCTCGAGGGCGAGCACCTGTGCCGCGCCTGGAGCACCTGCTACGGAATCTCCTCGATCAGCCTTCGCTACTTCAACATCTTCGGTCCGAGGCAGCGACCCGACTCGCAGTACGCCGCCGTGATTCCGAGGTTCGCCGCGTGGCTGCGGCAGGGGACATCTCCGACCATTTTCGGCGATGGCTTGCAGACGCGCGACTTCACCTTCGTCGAGAACGCGGTGCACGCCAACTTGCTCGCCGCCTCGGCCGCGCGCGGACTTTCAGGCGAAGTCGTGAACATCGGCTGTGGAGCGAAGTTTTCGCTCCTTGACCTTCTCGCGGAGATGAACAGGATCCTGGGTCTGCGGATTGAAGCGCGCTTCGAACCCACGCGTCGGGGTGATGTGCGTGACAGCCTCGCGTCCATCGACCGCGCGCGCGATCTCATCGGCTATGCGCCGGTGGAGCACTTTGTTGGCGGGCTTCGCGCCACGCTCGCGTCGTGACGCTCGTACCTCGGTGAACTACTCGCCGATGTCCTCGGCCCAGAGGTCGGGCTTCTCACGCTTCATCCGCTCCATGAGCGCCACGCAGCGTGGGTCGTCCAAGAGCGTGAGGTCGATGCCGCAGCGGCGCATCCAGTCCTCGGCGCCCATGAAGGTGCGGTTCTCGCCGATCACGACGCGCGGGATCTTGAAGAGGATCGCCGTGCCCGAGCACATCGGGCATGGTGACAGCGTCGAGACAAGCGTGAGTCGCGGCCAATCGCGTCGGCGACCGGCCTTTCGAATGCAGTCGACTTCGGCGTGCGCGGTGGGGTCGCCCGACTGCACACGCTGATTGTGGCCGCGGGCGACGATGGTGCCGCTCGCATCAAGCAGAACGCTCCCGATGGGGATGCCTCCCTCTCGCCATCCCTTCTCGGCCTGTTCGATCGCAGCGTCGATGCCTGTGCGGATGGTCTCGGGGTTCATGTCATGCTCCTTGGAGTTGCGGGTTGGGTTGTCGCAAACGGTGCGAGGATGAAGCGGCGCGTGACGGTCTCGTGAAGGCGCGCGGTGCGCAGATCACGAGTCCAGAGAGCACAGCACCGGCGACGAAGGTGAGCGTCGATGCGGCGATGGCAAACGGCAATTCGCGGATCGTGTCCAAGACACCGTGCGCCGCTGCGCCAAGGACAAGCGGCACCGCGGCAATCGCCGCGACAGCAAAGAGAGCGGCCCGAACTCGACGGGCCAGCGGCATGAGCCGCTCAAGCGGCAAGAGTGCGATCATGCAGGCCACGACGGCGGTGGCGACGAGTGCGATCGCGCTGCCGATCGCGGGTCCTCCCCATACCGCACCACCACCGAGCTGGAGTCCATCGACTGCCGCTGCCGCCATGGCGAGCGCGCAGCATCCGATGGCGATGCGGCGCATCGCCTGATCGCGCGCCCTCACCGTCATCGGACACTCCTCGGGCGCCGCGGGATCTCCCGAGGCATCGAGCCGTGCGTCGATTCCGCCGCGCGCGGATGTCGCCATGTGCCGCGCGCCAGCGATCGCCCACGCGAGGAGCAGTCCCCACATGCCCAGGGATGCCCCTGCGATCGCCGCAAGGATGAGATGGCTCTGCGGGGCAGCGCCATCGATCGTGATCAGGCCGATGAAGGCAAGTCCTACCAGCATGGCCGAGGCGAGCATGCCGATGATGAGCGCGTCTTGATGGCGCGTGCGCGAGGCAACGAATGACGGGAGCCATGCAGCGAGCCCCATCGCTGGACCGATCGACCATGCCCAGTCCTGATCGCGCGTCATCAGCCACACTGCGCCGACTCCGAGCACCACATCAATGAGCGCCCATCCGGGCGTCGCGCACGGGTGGGCAATGGGTCGGTGCGGTGAGTGGGCGGCCGTGCGTTGCACTGTCACGAGTGGCACCGGCAACTCGAGTCCGTGCGGCGGGCACGAGAGCAGCCGCATTGGCGCGGGGAAGCGCACGAATCGATCCATCGCGATGGAGCACGCTGCACCAACGCACATCGCGGCATGCGCGATCGCGATCCCTGCAAGCGGCGAGAATCCGACGGCGACAGGAGCCGCGAGACCCGCGAGGAGTGCAATCGACATGAGGATGCCGGCCCACACTTCAAAGTCGACGAGCGAACGGAGCTGGCTCTCCGCGCGGCGCGATCGGCCGAGGGTGAGCTTCCACGCGCCCAGTGCAGCCACCACGGGCAGCACCGCGCTCGCAGCCATCGCCGTCGCCCCGAACACGCGTTCGTGCGCAACGAGTGCGGGGGCCTCGTGGTCGGCAAGTTCGACGAGCATTCGCCGTGCGCGCTCGCTGCGGCACGCTGCCGCCACGCTCGCCGCCGCGCAGGATCCAACAACGGCCAAGGCGAGGTGGAGC
>SYGQ01000018.1 GCA_005799475.1 Planctomycetia bacterium
CGTGTGGATGCCGCGAGTATCGCTGTTCGGGACAGGCACGACCGGCACTGTGCAGTTCACCTGCGCGTCGGCGCCGCCATCGGGTGATGTCAACGGCGACGGCGTCGTGAATGCGATCGACCTCTCCATCATGCTCGGCCAATGGTCTGGACAGTGACCTGACGCGCGAAGCCCTACGATCGACTTCGTGGCATCATTCATTGCGCGCGCGTCCCTCGCTTCGTCGGCTGCCCTGCTCGCCCTGTCATGTGCCAGTGACGGCGAGCGACTTCGCCCGCCGGTCGCTCCGCGACACGACCACACGGTCGTAAGCCCGCAGGGGAGTCGAGTCGATCCCTACTACTGGATTCGTGATGATGACCCGAAGGCGAAGCGGCCCGAGGTCGTCGCGTACCTCGAGGCCGAGAACGCGTACACGGCTCAGGCGACGGTGCACCTCAAGGCGCTTGAAGAACAACTCGTGCGCGAAATGCGCGGCAGGATCAAGGAAGATGACGCCTCACCCGCCGACTACCAGCATGGGTACTGGTACACGACGAGGTTCGAGAAGGGTGCGGAGTATGCGATCATCGAACGGCAGGCGGGGACGCCCGAGATGGTCGACGAGGGCGCACCGATTCAGCGTCTCCTCGACGGGCCCGAACTCGCCAAGGGCAAGAGGTTCTTTTCGATCGGCGCGGTCGAACCGAGCCCCGACAATCGCTGGATCGCGTGGACTTCCGATGAGACGGGCAGACGAATCAGTTCATTGCGCTTTCGCGACATCGAGTCGGGGAGCGACTCCCCCGAGACGATCCCGGGCGTGCTTGAGTCGCTGGCGTGGGCTGCGGATTCGAAGACGGTTTTTTACATTCGGCAAGACCCAGTGCTCCTCCAGAGCGGGCCGGTGTACCGCCATCGCGTGGGCTCGGACCCTGCCACCGACACGCTGGTGTACAACGAGAGCGATCCGACTCTTGTCGTGGGGATCGAACCTTCGCGAGACCACGAGTGGGTGCTGATTCAACTCGAGGGGTTTGACTACAACGAACTCCGTGCGGTTCCCGCGAGATTCCCCGAGGAGTCGCCGCGCGTTGTCCTCGCGCGCAAGGACGGCGTGCGCTCGTACGGCGACTTCGCGAAGGGGAAGTGGGTCATCCGGACCAACGAAGGCGCGCGCGACTTCAAGCTCGTCGAGTCCCCCGAAGGCGCTGCGGACGATCGCTCACAGTGGCGAACGCTCGTCGAGGGCCGGGCCGGGACTTCGCTTGATGACTTTGTGCTGTTTCGCGGGGCGATTGTGCTCGCCGAGCGCAGTCGGGCGAACGCCATCGTCCGTGTGATGCCGTGGGGCGAACATCCGGCATGCCCCGAGCCGTTCACCGTTGGTTCTGACGAGTCGGCGTTCACGATGAACTTGGGGACCAATCTTGACTCGGCCACGCCGAGCGTGCGCGTCGTGTACTCATCGATGATGACGCCGAGGACGACATGGGATGTTTCACTTTCGACGGGAGAGCGCGTGGTGCGCAAGGTGCAGCCCGTCATCGGCTATGACGCGTCGTTCTACGCCACGAAGCGTGTCTGGGCGCCATCGCGCGATGGCCGCAAGATTCCTGTGTCGCTTGCGTGGAGGAAGGACCGCTGGCGTCAGGACGGCTCGGCACCGATCTATCAAGAGGGGTATGGTTCGTATGGCATCTCATTCGATGCAGAGTTCAGCGCCAACCAAGTCTCGCTCCTTGATCGAGGGTTCATTGTGGCGACCGCGCATGTGCGCGGCGGCGCCGACCTCGGGCAGGACTGGTACGAGGACGGGCGCCTGGGCGCCAAGCGAAACTCGTTCAACGACTTCATCGATGTCACTCGCTTCCTCGTGAAGGAGAAGTACGGAAGCCCTCACAAGGTGTTTGCGGTGGGTGGCTCTGCCGGCGGGCTCCTGATGGGAGCCGTTGCGAATCAGGCGCCCGAACTCTACAGGGGTATCGCGCTGCATGTGCCGTTCGTCGATGCGTTGACGACGATGCTTGACGAGACGATCCCGCTCACTGCCAACGAGTGGACGCAGTGGGGCGATCCAAGGGAGAAGGCGGTGTACGAATACATGCTCTCGTACTCGCCCTACGACAACATCGAAGCGAAGGCGTACCCGGCCATGCTGGTAACGACCGGACTGTGGGACTCACAGGTGCAGTACTACGAGCCGGCCAAGTTCGTGGCGAAGATGCGGGCCACGCGCACCGACGAGAACCCGCTCCTCTTTCGAATCAACATGTCGTCGGGCCACGGCGGCGACTCAGGTCGCTTCGAGCGCCTCAAGCAAACGGCGCTCGAGTACGCCTTCTTCATCGATCTTGCGAAGTAGGAGGCGCGCCCGCTCCTGCAGGTCGAATCGGTCGAGCGACATCACCTTCGCGAATGCGGCCACGAAATCGGCGACGAACTTCTCTCTCGCGTCATCACTGGCGTACACCTCGGCGAGTGCACGGAGTTCGGAGTTGGATCCGAAGACGAGGTCGGCGCGACTGGCGGTCCAGCGCTTTGCCCCCGTGGCTCGGTCGCGGCCGACAAAGGTCGCCGCCTCGGATGACTCGGGTGCCCACACGGTCGACATGTCGAGGAGGTTGATGAAGAAGTCGTTGGTGAGCGAACCCACTCTCTCCGTGAGAACGCCGAGTGATGAGCCATCGTGGTTGGCGCCGATGGCCCTCATGCCGCCGACGAGGACGGTCATTTCCGGCGGCGTGAGTGTGAGGAGCGCCGCCTTCTCGACAAGCGCGCGTTCGGCGCTCTGCGCGTGCGGACTCGCGAGGAAGTTGCGAAATGCGTCGGCGGTCGGCTCCAGAACCGCGAAGCTCGGCGCGTCGGTCTCACTTGCTGCGGCATCAGTCCGACCCGGCTGAAACGGGACACGGATGGTCACGCCGGCTTTGATCGCGGCCAGTTCGACGGCAGCGCATCCTCCGAGCACAATGAGATCAGCCAGCGAGATCTTGGATCCGCTTGGCCGAGACTCGCCGTTGAACCCAGTGCGAACCGACTCAAGTGTGTGCAAGGTCTGGGCGAGTTGCGCGGGACTGTTTACGGCCCAACCGCTCTGCGGGGCGAGCCTGATGCGCGCCCCGTTGGCTCCGCCGCGCTTGTCGGTGCCACGAAATGTGGATGCCGAGGCCCACGCGGTGACCACGAGGTGCGACACCGTGAGGCCTGTGGCGAGGATGCGACTCTTGAGCGTCGCGATGTCGGCGTCAGTGACGAGCGCATGCTGCACAGAGGGGACGGGGTCCTGCCAGATGAACGATTCCTCGGGGACGAGTGCCCCGAGGTACCGACTGCGTGGCCCCATGTCGCGGTGCGTCAACTTGAACCATGCGCGAGCGAATGCGGTGCCGAGCGCCGCTGGATCCTTGTGAAAACGCCGCGAAATCTTCTCATAGGCGGGATCCATGCGCAGCGCGAGATCCGTGGTGAGCATGACGGGTGCGTGGGTGACACCTGCGCGGTGCGCGTCGCGAACCGCGCTCGCCGCCGATGCATCCGTCGGGATCCACTGCGATGCGCCCGCTGGGCTCTTCGTGAGTCTCCATTCGTAGCCAAAGAGCGTGTCGAAGAATCCGCTGTCCCACTTGATTGGCTCTGGAGTCCACGCCCCTTCGAGGCCGCTTGTGATCGTGTCGGCGCCAGCGCCAGTGCCGAGCGAGTTGCGCCATCCCAAGCCAAGTTCTTCGAGCGGTGCGCCCTCGGGTGACGCGCCGACGAACTTGCCCGGATCGCCCGCGCCATGCGTCTTGCCGAATGTGTGGCCGCCGGCGATGAGCGCGACAGTCTCTTC
>SYGQ01000140.1 GCA_005799475.1 Planctomycetia bacterium
CAGCGGCAACCGATTTGCAGTCGCCTACAACGACGACCGTCTTGGGGGTGACCGCATCAGTGTGAGCATGCTCAGCGCCACCGGCGGCATCACCTGGACCAACACGATCGATTCACTTGGCGCGTATGTAGCGAACCCAAAGGTCGTCGAGGGCACCGACGGATTCATCTACGCGTGCTGGCTCGAAGGCTCAGCAACGAAGGTGCAGAAGTTCAATGCCGACACTGGCACCGCAATCTGGCCGACGACTGTTCAGTGCAGGGACGGGACGGCAACAACGGCGCCGTGCGATCTCTGGCCAGCCTCCGACGGCACAGGCGGTGTGATGGTGTCGTGCGTTCGCTACACCACATTCACCGGAGCCAAGACCCTGAGGGCGTTCCGCGTGTCAGGCGCTGGCGTCCTCGGCTGGACCGCCACGAGCACCGCTCCGACCGTGGTGTTCTCGACGGGATCACTTCAGATCGGGAACTACCCGCCGTGCTACGCGGTCCCCGGCGTGGGGTATGTGTTCGTGTGGTACGCGACGAGCCCGCTCCAGTGCTATGTGCAAATGCTCGACACGGCCGGCGTCGTGCGTTTTGGCACCAACGGTGTGCCGGTGACGAGCACGATGACCAACGAGCGCGTGTCGCCGACCTTCGCGGTCGACGCTGCGGCTGACCGCATCTATGTGACTTGGGCCCAGCATGTGCCCAACACCTCGAACTACGGTGTCGGTGCGCAGGCGTTCGCGCTTTCGGGCACGGGCACGCGGCTCTGGACCGACAGCGCGATCATGGTCGCGCCCGTGGCCACCCTGTACTCCACAGACTTCACCTCGGTGAGTGCGGGCGGAGGCGGAGCGACCTTCGCGTGGCAAAGTTCTACTTCGGCCCTCCTCGACACCGTGTCAGCGCGGAGGCTCAACACACACGGCAGCGATGAGTGGACAAGCGGCACGGTGGTTGTGACGGCGGCGAGCGACAAGGGTCGCATGGCGTCCGTTCGCGTTCCAGGGGCTGGTGTGCACTTCTGGCAAGACGGCGGGATCGGATCAACCGACATCCTTGCGCAGCGCATCGGCGACGATCGCTCACTTGGTTCGAATCCCGCTGTGCCTGCCGACCTCAACGCCGATGGCGTCGTGAACGGCACCGATCTGACGATCGTGCTCGCCGCCTGGGGCTCCACCGACGCCCTCCCCGACATCAACGACGACGGCCTCGTCGACGGCCTCGATCTCACGATCATCTTGGCGGCGTGGGACTGATCAGCACCGAGCGTTCGCGCGATACCACTCGACCGCCTGACGAAGTCCTTCATCAAGACCCACCGTCGCGCGCCACCCAAGGCGCGACGCCGTGTGCTCGATCTCAAGGCAGCGCCGCGGCTGGCCATCGGGCTTGTCCGTGAGCCAACGCACTTCACCCTTGAAGCCGCACAACGCGGCGATGCGTGAGACGAGGTCACGAACCAGGATCTCCTGACCGCTCCCGAGGTTGAGAGGTTCGGGCGCATCCATCACTTCGCCCGCGCGCACGACACCCTCGGCGGCGTCGCTGACGAAGAGGAACTCACGGCTGGCGCTGCCAGTGCCCCAACACTCGATGTGATGAGCGCCCTTGGCGACGGCTTCGACGCACTTTCGGATGATCGCTGGGATCACATGCGAAGTGCCCAAGTCAAAGTTGTCGTGTGGGCCGTACAGGTTGACAGGCAACACGAAGGCGGACTGTAGCCCGTACTGCCGGTGGTACGCGTCGAGCATCACGAGTGCTGCCTTCTTGGCGATGCCATAGGGCGCGTTCGTTTCCTCGGGGTAGCCGTTCCACAAGTCCGATTCGCGGAACGGAATCGGCGCGAACTTCGGATACGCACAGATCGTCCCGACCTGGACAAACTTTCCGAGGCTCCGGATGCGCGCATGTTCGATGAGGTGCAGCGCCATCGACATGTTGGCAAAGAAGTAGCGCCCAGGGTTGGCTTGGTTCGCTCCGATACCGCCGACTTCGGCGGCCAAGTGAAACACGACCTCAGGGCGAAGGTCGTCGTACATCGCCGCGACCGCGCGCTCATTGGTGAGGTCGTATTGAGCCCGCCGCGGAACGGTCACTTCGGCACCGCGTTCGCGAAGCCTCGCCACGACTTCGCGTCCGAGGAATCCGGCACCGCCAGTGACGACGACACGCCTCGTGGCGAGTGGACTCAATCCTGAGGAGTCGCTCATCGGCGAGGACGGTAGCCGCATGCCCGGTGGCTGCCAAGGCGCACGGGCCTTGCCCTATCCTCCGCCCTTGAGGTCATGCCCATGAAGAAGGCGGTCATTACAGGCGTGACGGGTCAGGACGGCAGTTACCTCGCTGAGCTCTTGCTCGCGAAGGGCTACGAAGTCCACGGCATCGTCCGGCGCGCCTCCACCTTCAATACCGCTCGCATCGATCACCTCTATCAGGACCCGCACGAGAAGGGGGCGCGCCTCAAACTTCACTTCGGGGACCTCAGCGACGGCAACGGTCTCCTTGAAGTTGTCCGCAAGTCGGAACCCGACGAGGTGTACAACCTCGGAGCCCAGAGCCATGTGCGCGTGAGTTTCGACCAGCCCGTCTACACGATTGACACCGTGGCGACTGGAGCCGCGCGACTCCTCGAAGCGGTGCACACATTCCAGGAGCAGTCCGGGAAGAAGGTGCGCTACTACCAAGCCAGTTCCAGTGAGATGTTCGGGAGGGTCGCGGAAGTGCCGCAGCGGGAGACGACGCCCTTCCACCCGCGATCGCCCTATGGATGCGCGAAGGTCTTTGCACACGAAATCACGATCAACTACCGCGAGAGTTACGGGATGCATGCGAGCTGCGGGATTCTCTTCAACCACGAGAGCCCGCGGCGCGGCGAGACCTTTGTGACACGAAAGATCACGCGCGCTGTGGGACGGATCAAGCTCGGACTGCAGAAGAAGCTCTACCTCGGCAACCTCGATGCGCAGCGCGACTGGGGATTCGCCGGGGAGTATGTCGAGGCGATGTGGCGCATGCTGCAGCAGGCGACACCTGACGACTTCGTGATCGCCACCGGCACGATGATCCCGGTGCGCCGCTTCTGCGAGTTGGCGTTCGCGCGCCTGGACCTTGACCCCAAAGACTTCATCGAGGTCGATCCGCGATACTTTCGCCCGGCCGAGGTCGAGCAGCTCAAGGGCGATGCATCGAAGGCAGCGCGCGTCCTCGGATGGAAGGCGAGCTGTTCCGTGGAGGATCTCGCGGCCATGATGGTGGACGCCGACCTCGAGCTCGCTCGGCGCGAGCGCACGCTGCGCGACGCGGGCCACGCCGTTCCCGCGAATTCCGGGCACGACCAGTGACCCGTTTGGCCATCGCATTCATCTTGGCGATCCCTCTCGTCGCGTGGGCGCAGTCATCGTCGCCACCAGCGCCCCTTCCTGCACCCGTTCCAGCAAGGCCACTCACAATCCTCTACGACACCGTGCCCGACGAACGGTTCGTGACTCGGCTCGAGCAACTCGACGCGTCACCATTCATGATCATCTATCAGGGGTCGGACCCCAACAGTGAACGCACTGGGGTCATCGACGCGGAGGCCGTCGTGCGGGAAGTCAGGCGCAAGTTTGGCGCCACGCGGCCGAGGTGGGCGATGTTGGACTTCGAGAGTCCATTCACCGAAAACCTGGCGAAGGGTCCGGGCACCCGCGAGTGGGCCGACGCCGTGCAGACGATGATCGAGGCTGTGCGTGCCGTTCGCGCGGCCTTCCCAGAGACCCGGTGGAGTTACTACAACGCACCGACGGTTCCCTACTGGTTCGAGGGGAAGAATTGGGAAACGAGCACCCCCGAGGCACGCGTCCGGATGCTCGACAAGGTGTACAAGACCTATGCGCCAATCGTCGCGGAACTGGACTGGGTGTCGACTTCTGTGTACCCGGTGTACGACCCAGACAAGATGCCCGAGGATCAGGGCAAGGCAAGCATCATCTCCGGCAAGGCGTGGAGGACGAATGCAGTTGGAGTCTCGCGGATCCTTGCCGCCGGGAAGCCGGTGATTCCCACCATCAGTCCGCTCTGGATGCCCGGTGGGTTTGCGATGACTGGTTCACGGGTATCGCACTCACAGTTCGTCGCCGACCTCGTGACGCCGCTCCTTGACGCACAGGTGAACGGAATCGCACTGTGGACTGGCGCCGACTACTTCATCACGACGGTCGCCAAGGGGGATCCATCGGGGGGACCCCCAGAGAAGAGTTACGGGGCGGAGGTCATGCGCGAGGCCGTCGTTCACGACTATCTCAAGGGGAAGGCTCCGCCGAACTGGGATGACCCAGCGCTCGTTTCGATGCTCAGATCCCAAATGTCAGAGATGATCATCGACTCCATCCGTGTTCTCCGTGCCGCAGTGCCGGAACCGAAACCATGATCGGCCATGTCACAGTGGTCGCTTTCGCACTCGCGTGTCTCGCCGCGATGCTGAGCCCAGCCTGGGGCCTCGGATTTGTCATGACGATGTACGCCTTCGAACAGGCGGCTCAGGCGTCGAATCCGATCTTCGTGCGTTTTCTCGCGCTCGCGAATGTCCTCGTCGCGGCCTCGGTCGGCGTGGGGATCTTTCGACAGCTCACCGCCACGCCTCGGCTCTTCCTTGGCTACGCGAGTTTCGTCTGGTGTGGAGTGATGGCGATCTATCTGTACTCCATCGTCTCGTTGCTCTGGAGCCCGAGCCGTGCGATTGCGGCACCGATGACTTGGGGCCAGCTCCCGTACCTGATTCTGTACATCATGATGGCTCCGCTGCTCGTCGACGATGCGCAGTCGCTCACGCGGTTCGTGCGTGTCTTCCTCTTCCTAGGCGTGGGGATCGTGGTCTTGATGCTCGCTAACCCAGCATTCACTTTTTACACAGGACGACTCGGGTTCAACCTCGATGCCACCGTCCGCACCAACCCACTCGCCATGGGCGAGCTCGGCGGCAACATCATGCTCGCGGGAGCACTCTTCCGTGTCGGCACGACGCAGTGGTTCACGCAACTCCTGCGCGTCGCCGCATTTTTTCTGGGCGCGATGCTCGCCCTCCAGTCCGGCTCGCGCGGCCAGGTCGTCTTTGCGGTGCTTCTTGCGCTGGCGTTCTATCCGGCGTCGGTGCGCATTCGGAACTTCACCGGCTTCGCCTGGACGGCGCTCGGCGTCGTCGTCCTCGTGCCCCTCATGCTCTACATGGGGCAGTTGTTGCTCGCCGGGCAGGAGTTGCGGCGGTGGGACTCGGAAGTGATCGCGGGCGGAACAGATGTTCGCGTTGCGAATGTCGCCGACCTTGTTTGGGCGTGGCTCCGACATCCGCCGGCGTGGCTCGTCGGCCTGGGATTCAATGCGTTCAGTTCGATCTCGTCGGCGAGCAGCGAGCCGTATTCGCATGTGATGGTGGTCGACATCCTTGCTGAGCAAGGCATCCCGATGTTCGGCCTCTTTGTGGCCGTGACATGGGTTGGAATCCGCGACGGCATCTGGCTCTTCAGACGCTTCGCCGACGAACCCGAAATGCGTGCCACGCTGGCCGTGGCGTACGCCATGTTTGCCTACCAGTTGCTTCTCGTGAACAAGCAGGGCTACCTGTGGGTCGGCATGTCCTACTTCTTCTTCCTCATCATTGCGTCGCGCCTGCGCCAGCGGACCGAGGTGTCCGACGCTGAGCTCGAGGAGGAGGCCGAGGCCGACGGCGACGGCGTCGTTGACCTCGTGCCGTCTCGCTAATGTCGACGCCTGACGGACGAGAGATTTCCGTGGCCGATGGGGCGGAACCGTCCCTTCTCGAGCCACCATCGAATCAGCAGGCGCCAGGAGGACTTGGCACGACGGCCGCAGCGGGCACAACGTGGACGACGCTGCAGGTGGTCGTCAACAAGATGGCCACGCTGGTGTCGATGTGGCTCATCGCGCGTCTGCTTTCCGAGGAGGAGATCGGCGTCGCGGCGCTCTCCATCTCGGTGGGAATGTTCCTTTGCATCCTGCCGCCCTTGACGGTCGGGGATGTCCTCGTGACTCATACGGATCGGTTCGCGCCCATCGCTCGTGCCGCCGTGCGACTGGCGAACTTCGTCGGCATCGCGGCGTTTCTCCTGACCGCAGTCGCCGCTCCCGTTGTCGCGTGGGGAACAGGGCAGCCACTCACGGGAGTGTTTGTGGGCTTGCTCCTGGTGGCAGGGCTCCGGCCGCCGTCGTTCGGTCTTGCGGCGGTGCCGCTCGCTCGGCTCCGCGTCGCCTTCAAGTACAAGGAGATCGCGTTCATCGACGGCGTCACGCAGTTGGGCGCGACGGCTCTCACAATCGTTCTCGCGGTCGCTGGGTGTGGGCCACTGGCGATGGTGCTGCCGCAAGTCGCCGTGACATTCGTGCGCGCATGGCTCTATCACGCGAAGGCGAGGCAGTGCGCAATGCGCGCTGCGCCCGCCGCGCCGCTCGATGGGGACTGCACAGCCCAGGAGCGACGCACGCTGAGGCGCCAGTTCGCGTTCGCGGCGATCGCCCAGTATGTCCACAACTCGCTGGTGATGCTGCCGGTGCTCGTGCTTGGGTTGCTCTCCACAGAGGCGCAGACTGGGGTCTACGCATTTGTGTTCTCCATTTCAGCGCAGGCGAATGGGCTCATTGCGTCACAGCTCGGCACCGTGCTGCAGCCGGTCTTCGTCGGGCTCGGCCGCGGCACGGCACGGCAGGTGGAGGGATTCCTCCGCGTGATCCGCGTTCTCGGTGCGGGTGCTGTGCCGGTGTGCTTGATCCAGGCGGCGCTCGCGGGTCCGCTCTTCGTCTTGTTCCTGCCGCCAAGGTGGCTCGATGCGGTCCCCATCTTCGCCGTCTTGAGTGTGCTTGAGAGCAGTTACTTCGCGACCGCGCCCACGATGGCCTACCTCAGGGCACAGGGTCGTTTCGGCACCTACTTCGCGTGGCAGATCTGTCAGTTCGTTGTCGCGCTCGCCGCGTTCGCAGCGGTCGCTGGCGACCACGGCGCATTCGGTGTTGGAATCGTTTCGGCCGCGCTATGGATCGCCGCTCTCCCTGTGGCAGTGTGGCTCTGCACGAAGCCAACCGGGGGCTCGTTCTGGCAAGCCCTCCGGATCTTCATCGACCCGTGGATGACCGCGGTGCCTGTCGCGGTGGCTGTGTGGTGGATCGCGACCAGCCTCGAGCCCATGGGACGCCTCGGCGCGGTCATCTCGATCGTCGGGGTGGGACCCATCGCGTTGGCACTCTCGATGTGGCTGACTCGCTTCTCACAGCCCACGGCCTTCGTTGAACTGTGCACGCTCGCCGGGCGCGTGAAGTCCCGTCTTCGCCGAGGGCGACGATGAGCACTGCGCCGCGACCTCGTGTGGCTGTCGTCTACCACTTCTACCCGCACTACCGAGGAGCCGTGGTGGAAGCGCTCGCGCGCAGCGAGGTGGCAGACTTCACATTCCTTGGCGACGACCACGAGTATCTGAGGTCCATCGAACCGGCTGTACTGAGCGAACGCGTGCGCTTCGAACTCGCGCCGACGCACCGCATGGGCGGACCATTCATGTGGCAGTGGCGAGCGATCACGATCGCGTGGGACCGTCGCTTCGACACGATCGTCTTCCATCCCGTGCCGCACTGGCCCTGCACATGGATCGGTGCCGTGCTCGCTCGCATGCTCGGGCGGCGAGTGATCTTCTGGGGGCACGGGTTTCTCGCGAAGCCTCGCGGCGTGAACGGTCTCGTGCGACGCGCGCTCAACGCGCTCCCGCACGCTCACATGTTCTATGGCCAGCGATCCAAGGAGATCGCCATCGGCCTCGGGTGGCCTCCCGATCGACTGCATGTCATCTACAACAG
>SYGQ01000141.1 GCA_005799475.1 Planctomycetia bacterium
AAGAGCAGGATGCACGGAAGCATCGTGACGAGGCTCGCCGCCATCAACAGATGGACATCCTCAAGTCCGCCGTACTGGTTGCGAAACGAGTTGAGGGCGACCGCGAGCGTGGCCTGATCGTCCGAGTGCAGGTAGATGAGCGGCCCCATGAAGTCGTTCCACACGAAGAGAAAGGTGAAGATGGTGCAGATGGCGGTCACCGGCCGAGCCAGCGGAAGGACGATGCGCCACCAGATGCCGATGACGCCGTAGCCGTCCACTCGCGCGGCTTCGAGCAGGCTCTCGGGGATCTGCGCAATGAACTGCCGGTACATGAAGATAAAGAACGCGTTGCCGAAGAACGCCGGAACGACGAGCGGCCACATCGTGTCGATCCAACCGAGCGAGCGGAAGAGGAGGAACAGCGGAATGATCGTGACCTGTGCGGGCAGCATCATGGTCGAGAGCATCAGCAGAAAGAGTCCGTTTCGCCCGCGGAACTGCATGCGTGCGAATGCGAATCCAACGAGGCTGCTCGAGAGCACCGTACCGACAACCACAAGCGTCGTGATCACGATCGAGTTGGCGAGCGCGTTGAGGAACCCCTCCCACGGCACCGAGCCCATCTCGCGCAGCGCCTCCGGGTAGTTTGACCATTGCGCGCTCGCGGGCCAGAGCGAGAGTCCGCCGGATCCGGTCACGGCGGCGCCGGCGCGCTCGGGCGTCTCAAGGCTGACCACAAGCATCCACCACAGTGGAAGGAGCAGCACCGTGGAGCCCGCCGTGAGGAGGGCGTAGCGCATCGCAGTGCCAGTGCGCGAAATCGGCGCGTTCATGCGACCAGCCCTTCCGAGTGCACGAGTCGTCGACTGCCACGCATGATGATGACCGTGAGCGAGAGCACGATGAGCAGGAGGATCCACGCCATCGCGCTCGCGTAGCCCATTTCGTAGAACTCGAATCCCTGGTTATAGAGGTACAGCACGAAGAACCGTGTGAGGTCGCCAGGCTCGCCGCCGGTCATCACGAACGCTTGCGTAAAGACCTGAAAGCTTGAGATGATCGCCATGATGGTGTTGAACAGAATGACCGGCGAGAGCATCGGCAGCGTCACAGACCAGAAGCGGCGCCAGCGGCCGGCGCCGTCGATCGAGGCGGCTTCGTGGAGTTCTGCCGGAATCTGCTGAAGGCCGGCGAGGTAGACGATCATTGTGCCGCCGAAGAACCAGAGCGACATGAGCGCGAAGGCTGGTGGCCCCCACGACGCGGCATCGGCGCCGAACCACTCCGGAGGTGCCAGTCCGAGTGGCGAGAGGACTGGTGTGAGCGCACGATTGAGCAGCCCTCCGTCGGCGTCGAAGACCCATCGCCAAACCACGCAGATGCCGACGCCCGCGAGCACGCTCGGCAGGTACCAGAGGGCGCGAAAGGCGCGGATCGCCGGGAGCGAAGAGTTCATGATGAGTGCGGCGGCGAGGGCGAGGGCTTGTCCCGAAGGGACCGCAAGGATCGCGTAGTAGGCCGTCACACGAAGGCTCGTGCGGAATCGCTCATCGAATGCAGCGAGTTGCTCGAAGTTGGCAAGACCCGCGAAGTCCGCGCTCGAAAGGGGAGCGATGCCCTTCCAGCGAGCGAACGCGAGCGCCAGGCTCATCACCATGGGGAACGCCATGAACAGCGCGAAGCCGACGAGCCACGGCGACGCAAGCGCGTAGCCGGTGCGCTCTTCAAGTCGTGCGCGTGCGCTGCGCTTGCCGCGCGTGAGCACCGCCACCCAGATGGCGATCCCGAGGGCAACGACGATCGTCGTCGCGATCGCCAGTTGTCCCCACGGCATCGGAGGCATCGCCGCCGAAGCGAGAGGGCTGGTCGATTGAGCGCGCCAGTCGCGCTGGAAGTTCGCCATCGCATCCTTGAGCGGGAGGTCGCCAGTCTTGAGACTCTGATCGAGGCGCGATCCAAGAAGTGCCTCGAACTGGGGGTTCGCAGGCCAGTCGACGACGCGTGCGAGCACGGCCGCGTCGGTGAAGGCCGCGTCGTTGTCGGGCTTCTGTGTCGGGTCAGCAAAGTCGGCGCTCTCGGCGGCTGCGCGGATGGTGGGGACGGCGAGCCCGAGCCGCGCGAGCGAGCGTTGCACTCGTTCGCCTGAAAGAAAGCGCACAAGTTCCCACGACTCGCGTGGGTGTCGGGTCTGGCTGGAGATCGACCACGACACGGTGAGAACGATGTTTCGGTCGACGGCGCCGCGTGGCATGGGAGCAAAGTCCCAATCGAATCCACCATCGCGTGCAGCGGGGATCTTGCGGTAGCTAGGCACCACCCATCGGCCGAAGGGGCCGGCGAGTCCTACCTTTCCGGAGAGGAACACGCTCGCCCCGCTCGCAATCTTGCTCTTGCCACTGGTGAGCGCCCCCTCTTCGTCGTGGCGCCAAGCGCGGAGCCGGTCGAGCGCGGAAAAGACCGCTGGGTCATCGAGCATGATCTCATCGAACGAGGCGCCCTTCACATCGAGGCCTTCGGTCATTAGGTACGCGCGCACCATGGCGGGCCACGTCACGAATTCCGCGCCGGTACAGCCTTCGAGCGCGCCGATGGCGCGGGCATCAGCGATGAACTCGTCCCAAGTCCAGTGCGGGGACGGAGGCGCCAGCCCCGCCTGCGCAAAGAGGCTCTTGTTCCAGTAAAAGCCGACCGTCGTGAAGTCCTTGGGGATGCCGTAGAGCAGCCCTGCACCGGTTCGCGCGCCGTCGAACCGGAACGCATCAACGGTCGGCGCATAGAACCCGTCAAGATCGACGCGATCCGGAGCGTCATTGCGCTGGTCTTCCTCGACAAACGAGTCGAGTGGGGCGAGAAGCCCAAGCGAGACGAACGATGGGACGCGCTCAGAGCCGACATAGAAGACATCCGGTGGATCGCCAGAGGCCATCATGGTCTGCAACTTGGTGTAAAAACTGCCTGCGTCGCCGGGATTCATCCGGCGCACTTTGAGCGTGGGGTGCTCCCGCTCAAACTCAGCGAGCGCGTCCTCGACGATCGTGTCTTCTTCCTGCCCGCCCTCGCCCGACCAGTGCATCACGACGAGTTCTGTGCGGGAGTCGTGGTGGAACAGGCGTGCTCCCTCACGCGCGCCGACGCGAGCGAACGCCCAGATCACGCCGAGCGCCGCCAGCGCGGTCAATCCAAGGCGCACTCCCTTCGCGGAGACCCTGAGCATCTTCCTTGAGCATAGAGCGCAGTCCTCTAGGATCACGGTGTGAGGTTCGTCCCCGCGAGATTCATGCCAGCAGCGCGCGGTCTCGCCGCGTTCGCAAGCTCGGCATGGCTCGCCGCGCCGTTGGTTGTCGCGCAAGACTGGCCGCCGCCCGAACCCCATGTCACGAGTTCGCTTTCACCCGACACGGTGGTTGCTCCGCGCAGCGTCGAGGTCGAGCGGACCCCGGACGGTCAGCACGAGTGCCGATTCTCGTTTCAGCCGAGCGCGCCGGTGACCAGCGTGAATCTGGCGGGGGAGTTCAACGGGTGGAGCATCACGAATACGCCGATGATCCGAGGCGACGATGGAGTCTGGCGCGTGGCCGCGCGCCTTGCGCCGGGCGAGCACCCCTACAAGTTCGTGATCGATTCCTCGAAATGGCTTGCAGACCCGCTCAACCCGCACGCCGTCGACGATGGGCACGGTGGCCGCAACAGCGTGCTGCGCCTCGGGGCACAGGCGAGCCTCGGTGCGGTGCGGCCGTCCGTTGGCGACGGGCGCATCGAGGGCGGAGCCATCCTGCACGACCCCACCAAGGCCATCTGCCTCCAACGGCTCCCTGACGGCGGCCTTCTCGTCCGGGTGAGGACGCTGCGCGACGATGTGCAAGGCGTGGAGTTCGCCGTGCGCGGCGCGCCACGGCGGCCCATGGCGCCATCCGGGAGCGATGAGACCTTCGCATGGTGGCAAGCGCATGTCGACGCGCCACGCGCACCTACCCCATATACCTTTCTCTTCCACGACGGAGCCGTACGAGTGTCTGACCAGCGCATCTATTCACTGGACATCTCAGGTCGATCGCTGTTCACGACACCCGAGTGGGCGAAGGACGCGATTTGGTATCAGATCATGCTCGAGCGCTTTCGCGACGGCGATGAGCGAAACAACCCAGAGCCGTGCCGTCCATGGCGTAGCGAGTGGTACACGGCAAGTCCATGGGAAGGCCAGAACGGGCAGACCTTTTTCAAGTGGGATGTGTTCGCGAGGCATTACGGAGGCGACCTCACAGGACTTCGTGAGAAGCTCGCGTACCTCAAGGATCTCGGGATCAACGCGATCTACCTCAATCCGGTGTTTCAAGCGCCGAGCCACCACAAGTACAACGCCACGAACTTCCTTCATGTCGACGAGCACTTCGGAGAGAGAGGCGACTACGCGGCCGCCGAGTCCGTGGAGGACCTCCGCAATCCATCGACATGGACCTGGACGGCCACCGACCGGCTCTTCCTTGATGTCGTCAAGGAAGCAAAGCACCGTGGCATTCGCGTCATCGTCGATGGCGTCTTCAACCATGTCGGCACGGCCCACCCTGCGTTCCGAGATGTGAGGGCACGCGGACAGAGCAGTCCGTTTCGCGACTGGTTCAGCATCCGTTCGTGGGAGCCCTTTGCGTACGACGGTTGGGCGGGATTCGACGAACTCCCGGTGTTTCGCAAGAGTGAGAGGGGCTTCTCCTGCGACGAAGTGAAGGAACACATCTTCGCGGTCACGAGGCGATGGATGGATCCCAACGGTGACGGAGATCCGTCGGATGGCATCGATGGGTGGCGACTCGATGTGCCCAATGAGATCGCCATGCCCTTCTGGCACGAGTGGCGCGCCCTCGTCAAATCGATCAATCCCGATGCGTACATCGTCGGGGAGATTTGGCGCCGCGCCGACGACTGGCTCGACGGACGCAGTTTCGATGCGGTCATGAACTACCCCTTCGCCGAGACGCTTCTGAAGTGGGCGCGTGATCGACACCACAAGATCTCGTGCAGTGAGATGGACCGTCGGCTTGCGGAACTCCGCCATGCGTATCCGGCGGAAGCGACTTTTGTTCTCCAGAACTTGCTCGACAGTCACGACACCGATCGAATCGTGTCGAAACTCCTGCACGCCGACTCCGAGTACGACAAGGGCAATCGCGAGCAGGACAATCCTGCCTACAACGGCAAGAAGCCTGGTGCGCGCGAGTATGCGCTCGCGCGACTCTTCGCCTTCATCCAAATGGTGTATGTCGGTGCCCCGATGGTGTACTACGGTGACGAGGCGGGGATGTGGGGGGCCGACGATCCAAGCAACCGACGGCCAATGCTCTGGAAAGACTTGGAGCCATTCGACGACGCGAACGATCGCGTCGATGGAGAGCACGAGGCGTGGTACAGGCGGGTGATCGCGTTGCGCCAAGCACACCCAGCACTTCGGCGGGGATCGTTCGAGACCGTGATCTGCGATGATGTCCGCGATGTCTGGGTGTTCCTGCGAGAGTTACCCGACGAGACACTGCTCGTGGCGGTGAACGGATCCGCGAACGAGGCCGAGTTGGACCTCGCCGCGACTTCGGTGGCAGGGCGGCAGGGTCACTGGCGAACGGTCTTCGGGGGCGAAGGCGCGTCGGTCGTCGACGAGTCGTTTCCGAGGGTTTCCGTTGGCGGGTGGTCCGGGAGAGTGTGGAAGCTCTCGCCGTGAATCGCGGCCGTAGGGCGGTGCTTTCGCGCCGCGCCGCGGGTGTGCTCTTGCACCCCACGAGCCTGGCGGGTCGATGTGGCATCGGGGACCTAGGGCCGTGCGCCCATGAGTTCGCGCACTGGTGCGCTGATGCCGGGTTTCGGTGGTGGCAGATGCTTCCGGTCGGGCCGATCGGTCGGGGCGACTCTCCCTACGCAAGCACATCAAGTTTCGCAGGCGAGCCACTACTTGTGGCGCTCGAGGGGCTGCGCGACGCGGGGCTGCTGTCGAAGACCGAAATGACCGCCGCCCGACGCGCCGTCCCGCGAAGGCTCGTTGCAACGGATTTCGTGCGTGCGCGGGCAGCGAAGGAGCCCGCGCTCCTTGCCGCCTTTGAGTCCTTCCGCCTCGGCCGCGGCTTCGAGTCGGCGTCGTATCGCGCCTTCGTGCACCGCGCGTCGCCGTGGTTACCCGGATGGCAGGCGTTCATGAACGACACGCACGGCTACCACGCATTTCTCCAGTTTCAGTTCGACGAACAGTGGCGCGCCCTCCGCGTGACCTGTCGCCAGGTCGGCGTGCGTCTCATGGGCGACCTTCCCATCTTCGTGGCGCTCGACAGCGCGGACGTCCAGGAACAGCCCCGGCGATTCCGCCTCGACCGCCGAGGCCGGCCCACGGTGGTGACGGGCGTACCTCCGGACTGTTTCAGCGTCGACGGCCAGCGCTGGGGACATCCGCACTACCGGTGGAGTGTGCATCGTCGCGAGGGCTTTGCGTGGTGGGTCCTGCGGATCGCCGTGTCGCTCGAGAGGTTCGACGCGCTAAGGGTCGATCACTTTGTGGGATTCCACCACGCGTACGAGATTGCGGCCTCGTCGCGAACGGCGCGGCGAGGAACATGGCGGCGGCAGCCTGGTATGGAGTTACTTCGAGCCGCGCGCAAGGCAGTCGGGCAGTTACCGTTGGTCGCGGAAGACCTCGGTGCGGTCACGGCTGAGGTCGTCGCACTCAGGCGCGCGTTCGGACTGCCGGGCATGCAGGTGCTTCAACACGCATTCGGTGAGGATGATTCGCCGACACTGCCGCATCGGCATGATCGATCGACGGTGGTCTACACGGGCACACACGACAATGACACGACAGTCGGCTGGGCGCGTTCGCTCGACGCGCCATCGATGCGACGGTTCGTCGCATCGGCCGGCAAGGGAACGCGCACGGATCCGGCGGGGGCGCTTACTCGCCTCGCGTATGGCTCTGCGGCGACGCTGGCCATCATCCCCATGCAGGACTGCTTGCGTTTGGGGCGCACAGGTCGGATGAACACCCCAGGGACCGCGACGGGAAACTGGCGATGGCGGCTCCACGATGGCTGGCAGACGCAAGGACGGCGCGTGGCGCGCGAACTGCGCCAACTGGCCGTTCGCGCGGATCGACTTTCCCTCGCACGATGATGGGAACCCGACGAGCGCTTTGGTAGTAATGCGCGGCTCATGGCTCGCGCGCCACGCTCGCCCTCCATCACGGTGGATGACCTCATCATCCACCTGCGCGATCTCGCGTCCAACCTGTGGTGGATTTGGAACGAGGAGGCGTGGAGCGTGTTCCAGACGCTCGATCCGATCGAGTGGCGGTCAACGAACCACT
>SYGQ01000142.1 GCA_005799475.1 Planctomycetia bacterium
ACCGCCGCGCCACTCTCCTTGCCTCGCTTCTCTCCGGGTTGATCGCATCGAGCGCCTTCGCGCAGTTCGGAGGCGGCGGGTTCGCTCCACCAAAGCCCGCGCCACCGCCACCAGTTCCTGTCACGCCTGCCCCACCCGCGCCGTCCGCTGAAGACGAGGATGACCAAGACAAGCCGCCCGTCGACCCCTCTACGGCGCCACGGACCGCTCCGCCAAACCAGCCCCCCATGGCTTCGCCTCCCAAGGCGACCGAGCGCTTCGAATGCGGCGAGCCTGAGAAGGCATGGGTCGCTCGGCTCGACCCCGCCGACCGCGGTGCGATCAATGAATCGCTGGGCTGGGGAATGCCCGCGCTCTCAACCGACCTCAAGTGGATCGGTGGCACGAACGCAGCGCCAACCGTTGATGGCAAGGTCGTCGTGATCCAGACCCTCGATGTGAACTCGGGGGGCACCGGACCGATCGACAAGGCGGCCGCGGCGCTGAAGGCCCTGGCGGAGGATCCTGGAGTTGTCCTCATCGGCGTTCAAGTCCCCAACAAGATCGACGCCGCGACGACACGCCTTGGCAAGTCGAAGACGAAGGCGCACCTCGCCGTGGACATGAAGGGCGCTTGGTGCGACGCCCTTGGCGCGTTCAGGAAGCCCGTGAACTTCGTCGTCGACAAGTCGGGCACCGTTCGCTACGCAGGGCTCACCGACAAGGGATTGGCCGCCGCGGCCGCCGCGCTGCTTGCCGAGCCGCGCCGCGAGCAGGCGCCGGCCGATCGTCCTGTCGCCGCGCCCACTGATGCGAGCGCGAGTTTCCCGATCTACACGAGTCCGGTGAACGGTGCGAACGACCTGCGCGGGAAGCCGAGCCCGGAACTCCTCGTCGATCATTGGATGTCGCGCCAGCCCGACACCAAGGGCAAGCTCATCCTGGTCGATTTCTTCTTCACGGGATGCGCCCCGTGCCGCGCTGCGGTCCCGCACCTGAATGAGATCGCCGCGCACTACGGCGACAAGGTGGCCGTCGTCGGCGTGTCATTTGAGAGCAAGTCCACCTACGACGAGGGGCTTCGAAAGCACAAGCTCAAGCAGAGTGACTTTCATTACTCGATCGGGCTCGACTCCACGCGGCGCACCGTCGGCGCATTTGCGGTGCAGAGTTTTCCGAACATCGCGGTGATTTCGGCCGACGGAGTCGTCCGTTGGCAAGGGCACCCCAACGGTCTCACGCAGGCCGTGCTCGACCCGATTGTGACGGCGAATGCCGCCTTCAGCGCGTCGAAGTCCGCCTCGCGCGGATGGGCGAAGGAGACCTCACGAGGTCCGTGAAACCGTCGCGTCAGCGATCTGTGACAGCAGCTCAATGGCGGGGCCACGCCCCAACTCCACGAGGTGCTCCTTCGCAGACCCCGCTCGTTCGGTGGCCTTGGAACGCGCGGCCTCGAGGGAACCCGTCGCGTTGACGAGCGCGAGGAGCCCACGCCGGTCACAGGTGCGGATCGCCTCAAGTGTCCTCGCGCGCGTGACTTCATCAGCGCGCGCGAGATGGATCACGATCGGCAGCGTGAGCTTCCCCTTCTGGACATCGATGCCGAGCGTCTTGCCGACAATGCCCTCGTCGCCGACAAGATCCAGAAGGTCGTCCTGGATCTGGAACGCCATGCCGATGGCCTCGCCGTAGCGGCTGAGCGCCGTGACCTGCGCGGCCGGCGCCCCCGCGATACGCGCCGCGAGTCCGCAGCACGCACCAGAAAGAACCGCCGTCTTGAGCCGGATGATCTCGAAGTAGGTTGACTCCGAGAGCGTCATGTTGCCGCGGTGAGTCAGCTGCAGGATCTCGCCTGAACAGAGTTGGGTCGTCGTCTCCCCAAGGGCGGCATTGAGCCATGGGATCCCTAGCGTGGAGCAGAGGTGGAACGAACTGGCGATGAGGAAGTCTCCCAGCATCACGGCGGTCTCGTTCCCACGGAGGCTGTTCACGGTCGCGCCGCCTCGGCGCATGCTCGCCTCGTCGAGCACATCGTCGTGCACCAGGGTGGCCATGTGGATCATTTCGGCAACAGCCGCGAGCGTGTCGAGCTTCGGACCCGTGGCCGCAACTTCCTGACCGGCGGCTTCCTCCACGGCCCACCCCGAAAGAACGACCAGCGTCGGTCGCAGCATTTTCCCTCGGTAGCGGTCGACATGGCGTGTGAGGGCGTCGACAGCCGGAACCTCGCTGCGCAACTGACCCTCGAACACACATGCGACGCGCCCGAGCCGCTCGGTCAGCTTCGCCGCGAGTTCACTTGTGCCCGAGAGCAGATTCACGCGCGTCCGATGGTAGAGCGACGCCGCGACACTGCCCCGTTTTCCGCGGTGATGTAGACGATCCATCCGTCGCAGTCCTCGCCGGCCTTTGTCGGCTTGAAGACCCCGTTGCCTTCCCCGGTTCGACGATCGGTCCCCTCCCAATACACGATAGGTTTCTTGAATCCAGCCTCGACGAGCGCTTCCGTGATTTCAGGAAGCGTCCAGAGCCGCCACTCGTAGGTGAAGGCCCTGCGAATCTCGCTGCCGTCGGGAAATCGGAAGTGGATGTGGTTCACGACTTCGTTCGTAATGGGATTCACCTTCGCTTGGTCCCAGACATAGGTGAAGCCGTCGAGATTGCGCTCCTCCTCGCCAGCGGTCCACGAACCGGAACCGCCGTAGGCATCGACGATCATCAGGCCTCCCGGCGCGATGTTGGTCCGTGCGTGCGCGAAGTAGGCCACCAACTGCGATCGCGTCTTGAAGACGAAGTAGCTGAAGTTGAGGGCGAGGAGCACATCGCAGGGCGCCGAGCGCACACTTCGCACATCGCCACGCAGGACGCTGCCGCGAGATCGATCCGCCTCAGGGAGCGCCGCCAACCGCGCACGCGCCGCGCGCAACACTTGGGCATCGCGGTCCACTCCAACTGCCTCATTCGACTTCCGCCACGAAACCCATTCGCGCACCATCTGTGCCGAGGCGCAGAAGTCCTCGCGCAGCCTCTGCGGCACCCGCCCTCGAAGTTGGCGATACACGCGGTCGATGAATGCGCAGTCCGACTCGGTGCCCTGCACCGAGAGCTCATAGAGCTCGTGCGGGTCCGAGCCCTTTGCGGTGCGCCACGCTTTGCGCGAACCTCGCGCCGATCTTGACTTCCTTGCCATTGGGGCGGAGAAGTCTAGCGGCGCGGTCGATTCCTAGTACCGGTAGTGCGCGCTCTTGTAGGGACCCGCGACGGGGATACCGAGGTACGACGATTGCGCTGCGGTGAGTTCAGTCAATTGCGCCCCAAGCTTGCCGAGGTGCAGCCGCGCGACGCGCTCGTCGAGGAGTTTGGGGAGCGTGTAGACCTGCTTCTGGTAGTTCTGCGCGCTGGTGTGCAGTTCAATCTGCGCCATGACCTGATTTGTGAAACTTGCGCTCATCACGAACGACGGATGGCCGGTCGCGCATCCAAGATTGAGGAGGCGTCCTTCCGCAAGGACGATGATGGAGCGGCCGTCGGCGAAAACCCACTCGTCGACCTGAGGCTTGATGGTGACTCGCGCGACACCCTTGAGCGCCGCAAGCCCCGCCATGTCGATCTCGTTGTCGAAGTGGCCGATGGTGCCAACGATCGCTTTGTCCTTCATCTTCGCCATCTGTGAGGCGGTGATGACATTGCAGTTCCCGGTCGCCGTCACAAAGAGATCAGTGGTCGAAATGACATCGTCGAGTCGCACGACCTCGTAGCCCTCCATGCACGCTTGGAGCGCGCAAATCGGGTCGATTTCGGTGATCTTGACGCGGCATCCTTGCCCGCGAAGGCTCGCCGCGCATCCCTTGCCGACCTCGCCGAAGCCCAGCACCACGGCCACCTTGCCCGCGAGCATGACATCGGTCGCGCGCATGATGCCATCGACGCAGGAGTGGCGGCATCCGTAGAGGTTGTCGAACTTGCCCTTCGTCACCGAGTCGTTGACATTGATCGCCGGGAACAGAAGTTCGCCCTTCTCCTGCATCTGGTAGAGCCGGTGAACACCGGTCGTGGTCTCTTCGCTCACGCCACGGATGCCCGGGATGATTTTCCCGAAGAGTCCTGGCGAACAGCGCGAGAGTTCGCCAAGCAGCGTGAGCACGACGCCGTACTCCTCACTCTCGGCTGTACTGGGACTTGGGATGGCACCTGCACGCCCAAACTCGTAGCCCTTGTGGATGAGGAGCGTCAGGTCGCCGCCGTCATCAAGCACCAGCGTCGGCCCCACTCCCGCGGGCCAGTTCATCGCCTGATAGGTGCACCACCAGTACTCGGCGAGCGTCTCTCCCTTCCATGCGAAGACTGGAATGCCCTGCGGTCGGTCGATCGACCCCTTGGGGCCGACGGCGACTGCGGCGGCAGCGTGATCCTTCGTCGAGAAGATGTTGCAGGATGCCCAGCGCACCTCGGCGCCGAGGTCCACGAGCGTCTCAATGAGGACAGCCGTCTGGATCGTCATGTGAAGCGATCCCGAGATGCGCGCTCCCTTGAGCGGAAGCTTCCCCTTGTACTCGTGCCGCAAGGCCATCAGGCCGGGCATCTCGATCTCAGCGAGATCGATCTCCTTGCGACCGAAGCGCACCGACTCCGCACTGAGGCCACGAACCATGAACGGAGGATCCGAGTGGAGTGCCAGTGAGGTGTTCATGAAGCAGGCGGGGGTCGTCTTGGATGGGGCTGTCGCTGTCGTCATGGGTTGCTCCTTAGGCGTTGGTATTCATCCGTCTATTCGGATGAATGGATCATAGGGGGTGATCCTTCAGGCTAGACTCTCCGTCCCATGAAGAACACCCCGTTGATGACCCGCATTCTTGCTGTGTTTGGCGCCGGTGCCGTCCTCGCCGCTGGACTTGCGCTCGGCACGCCACAATCAGGTGCGAAGGCGAATGGTTCTCCGTACCCATTGGCGACCTGCCCGGTTTCTGGAAAGCCTCTCGGCGAGTCGCCCGCGATCCTCGTCATGGAGGACAAGGACAATCCTTTCAACGACGGCCGCGAGATTCGCTTCTGCTGCCCCAATTGCATCGACGCGTTCAAGAAGGAACCGGGCAAGTACCTCCCCGCCGTTGATGAAGCGATCGTGGCGCTCGAGAAGCCTCGCTACCCACTCAAGACCTGCGTCGTGATGACGGAGGACACGATTCCTGGTCCTGGCGAGCCTGATGCCGACAAGGTGCGCGAACTCGTCGTCCTCAACGACCTTGTTCGCATCTACTGCCCCGGCTGTGCGAAGAAGATCAAGAAGGATCCGGCGAAGTATCTCGCGGACATCAGCACGGCCGCGATCGCTGCGCAGCGAGCGTCGTATCCACTCACCACATGCCCGGTCTCTGGCGAAGCGCTC
>SYGQ01000143.1 GCA_005799475.1 Planctomycetia bacterium
ACGGTGGGCGAGTCGATGGCGTCGGCGCGCGCGACAGCGATCTCAAGCGTGCCGCCGCGCTCAAAGACCTGTTGCATGCTCCTTCGCCACTCCGCCGTGCGCGATCGTGATGCTGGCATGGTCGGCCATCATAGCCGCCACTACCGTCGCAGCAGTGCGACGCGTCATCGTCGGTGTGCCAATGCCACCCGCAGCTCGTCGACGAGCGCGAGATCCGCCGCGCGTCGCTTCGGATCCGGGCGCCGTGCACCAAACCTGATCTCGTAAAACCGGTCGACCACGCGCTCGAACACTTCTCCGGCCGCAGCGTTTTGTGCACTCACCGTCCGCTGGAAGTCGCGCGGCGTCGATCCCGCGGTTCGCGCGTGTCCTCCCGTTGAGAGTGCTTCCAACGCCTCGACATAGAACGCGCCGTCTCGCAGTGCGCTGCGCGCGCGAGCACGGTCACGCCGGGCGAGGCCGAGCGCCGCTTTCGCGCGACGCCGGCGGCGACGCAGCAACACGGCAATGGCGACCGACAGGCCGCAGAACACGACGACCGACCCCCCCCATGTCCACGCGGTCGGCCCAATGGATCCCGACGACTCTGTCCCTCGGGCGAGTGTGAGGACGGCGTCAGTGCCCTCATGGATCAGTTCCCGCGCGCGCGCGCTCCAACGCGCGAAGAGTGAGGACTGCGCCGCTGCGTCGAAGCGCGCCACCTCCCGACGCCATAGGTCTTCGAGTGGCGTGAACACCCACGCAATGGATCGTGTCCACGACGAACGTTCGGCGCGCGCGCGGCTCCCACTCGCGGGCGGAGTGGGGTCGACCACGGTCCACATGGCTCGGCCCGTGCGAACCTCAACCCACGCATGAGCATGTGAGGATCGGACGGTGTACACGCCGTCGCGCGGAGACTGGTCGCCCACGAGGAACCCCGTCACCACACGGGCATCGACTCCGGCCGCACGACATAGCGCCGCCAGCGCCGAGGCGAAGTATTCGCAGTGTCCGAATCGATAGTGCGTCAGGAAGAGGTCGATCATGTCACGCCCCTCCATCGGAAGGAACTCCCGGAGGTCTGTCGTATAGCGATAGCGATCGCTCGCAAGATCGTCCGCAAAGAGTCGCGCCACTCGCAGGTTTCGCGCCCAGCGCTCGCTCTCGGCCTGCTGCAGCACCGTCGCGCTCAGCGGAAGGGGCTCATCCGCTTCGGCAAGCAACCGGTCCGCGAACTCCACGACCGCGCGCACTGGAAACGAAGGCACTCGTGCGGGCGCATCGGGTGGTCGCAGCACCGAGAAGAGTGCCGGGGGCGCGGGGAATGGCTGCACTCGAGTCTCGTAGGTGCGCAGGTCCACGGCACTGTCGAGATCCAGAACTCTGACGGTGGCCGTCCGCGGATCGAGCATGAACACTTGCGCCGTGGGAGATCGCAATGCGATCGGCAGCCACGCACTGAAGACGACGCCCATCGCCTCCCCCTTCATCGAGACGCGGAGCGTAAAGGTGTTGACTCGCTCGTCGACCGGCGAAGCCGCGAGCGAAGTCCACTCGCCCCCCTCGCTGAGCACGGACATGCTCTGGATCCGCTCGCGCGGGCGCCACTCCATCGAACGGTCGTCGTACCGCTCGAGCACCTGCCCACGCAGTCGAAGAGCGCCCGGGACGATCGCTGGCTTGTCGTCTGGGCCAAGCCACTCGACCGACATGACTTCTTCACTGGAGAGTTCGATGCGACGCGGCTTCGTCAGCGACACTTGCTGCACGAAGCCGCTGCGATCGCTCACTCCGAGTCCGAACAACGAGCGATTCGGGCTCGGCGTGCGCGGGAACACGATGAAGAGCAAGGAGCCAATCAGGAGCGACAGTGTGACCGCGAGCACGATCGTCCGGCGCAGCGCGTACTGCGGCGACGCCCCGACGGCCGCACTCGAGGAACCGAACCACCCGCGCCCCGCATCCGCCATGACCGCCTGCTCGAGGGCGACGCTCGCGATCTGATAGCGAATGGCGGCATCGATCGCGAGTGTGCACGCCGCGAGGACGCACACACCAACGAGAAGGTCGTTGCTCTCGATCGCCGCAACGACAATGAGGACGCCGCCGGTCAGAAGAATCTGCCGTTCGTCCGCCAGTGTCTGTCGCGTGAGGAGCCGCACCAGCCCAAGACCCATGATCACGATCCCGACGAGGGTCGGCGGGCTCTCCCTGCCCTGGGGCGAGACCCACACGGCGACGGACACGAGCACAATGAGCACCGCGAGAACGACTGCCATGACCGTCGGCAGCCGTCGCCGCGAGCCGCCACCAGTGACCCACCAAGTCGCGCACCCAACGAAGAGAGCGACCATCCCGAGGACCGCGCTCTCGATGGC
This sequence comes from Planctomycetia bacterium, assembly GCA_005799475.1. Taxonomy (GTDB): domain Bacteria; phylum Planctomycetota; class Phycisphaerae; order Phycisphaerales; family SM1A02; genus F1-60-MAGs104. The sequence continues at coordinate 2,361 of SYGQ01000143.1, forward strand.
GATCCCGAACGCGAGACTCGCCGCCATCGCGAAGAGGAGAACGCGCAGCCGCAGTGCTCTGAGCTCTCTCACGGCTGGCCATCTGCGAGAGTGAGTCGACCAAAGGCTTCTGGGCCAAGCGTGCCGCTGTGGGCGACACCGTCGCGATTCGTGATGACCAATGCCACCCGCGGTGCGCCCCACGCCCGCCAGCGTGTGCGGGTGGAGTCGGAGGAATCAGTCGGCACCTCAGCGAGGGCGAGTTCATCGAGGCACCGAGTCAGGTGCGAACGGCCGCTTCGCATGGGAGTGCCACCAGCGTCGGCATCGGCGAGTTCGAGTGAGTACGCCCACGCGTGGGCTTCCGCGTGCGCGAGCACGCTGGCGGCGAACGACAGCGCCGCCTCGGCCCTCTCGTCGGCGTGCGGGCCGTCGCGAAGGAGCTCGACACGGAGGTGCAGCCGACGCGCGGCCACCGAGGCTCGCTCGATGACGAGGAGCCCTTCGCTCGAAGCGCTCCGTTTCCACGCGACCATGCGCATCGAATCACCGCTGCGGAACTCGCGAAGCCCGTGCAGTTCCTCGCCCGTCGATCCCGCGGTCCTGCGCCGCGCCAGCGGTCCGTCGATCCCTGCGAGGCCGAGGAACGCCGCATGATCGAGCGGTTCGATGCGCGGGTGCACGAGGATCGAGTCGTCCTGCACGATCTCGAGTGATTTTCTGACAACCCCAAACGGAAAGGCGGTCACGCACCGAAACCGCCCCAGAGTGAGTCGTTGCCGACGCTCCGGGGTGAACTTCGATGACGCCACGACAACTTCGCCGCCGCCACAGTGCGTCACACGCGCTGGCTTCTGCGTGGCCGCGCCGATCCCGAGAACTTCCTCGAGTGACAGCGCGAAGAGCGGCACGAACCGCACACGCGCGCGCACCCGGTAGCGCAGGAGCCCCGCCTCACCGACCCGGAGTCGTGCCGGCGACATCCGGGTCACCTCCACGGCCATCAGCATCGCCGCCGAGATGAGCCAAGAGACGACGATCCAGGCGAGCAGCGTCGTGAAGACGAAGATGAGAAGGTTGTCGCCTCGCCGGGCCGCCGCCGCCCCGACAAGCACCGTCATGCCGAGAAACAAAAGCCCGGCGGGGTGCCAGTGGTAACGGCGTCGAATCGCCGTTACCCGCATTGGGAGAGCATCCCAATGATTGTGAAGGCCACGATCGCGGCCAGAGCGACTGCGCCGACGGCGACCATCACGCGGCCGAATGCCAGCATCGGTCCTGGCGCGCCGAGCTTCCTGGCGGCAGGATCCTCGTCGCCAACCTCCACAGCATCCCAGTCGACACTGTCGGCGAGGAACCTGTTCGCGCGCAGCGCCGACTTCGCGCGGTCGAGGTCGCCACCGCGAACTTGGATCGGAACGCCGCCCACCATCCGGGCGCCAACGCCGTCGAGCCCAAGAGTCTGAATGACCGACGGAAACGCCACGGCGTCAATCTCTCGATCGCTGAGGACCGCAACGATCGTTTGTGCCTCGAACTCGGAGTCGGCCACCATCAGCGTGACGAGCGCGTCGAACTCTGGGCCAGTGTCGGCACTCATGCGCCGTCAGCCCCCACCCCGCGGAGGCGATCCACTTCTGCGAGGAGTTCATCCGATTCGGAGGGACCGAACACCTCCTCACCCAGTTCGACGCGCCAGTCGCTCACGCTCGCGGCGCCCAGAGAGAGCGTCGCGCCCGGATCCAACTCGGGTCGAGTGACGGGGCGATCGACGACGGTGACATCGACGCAGTCATGGTCGATCTTTCGGACCTGGAACCACGACTGTTCCACCCGCGGCGAATCGACCCCGGGTACCGGCGCCTGCACAACGAACGCGCGCGCGGCGAGATCGCGAAGCGCCGCGTCGGTGCTGCGCGTCAAGCTCGCGAAGGCCATCGCGAATGCACCCCATGACGCGCGCGCGCGCCGCTGCGTCACGCGCACACTTTGCTGCGTCATGTAGAGGACGGCGCGCCCGGCCGCGATCCGCTCCACCACCGTGCGCGGCCACTGCCACAGCTTCTTGAACGACCCCTCGGGCTCGATGCCGCAGACGGCGGCGCGCGGCACTCCAAACTCCGACAGGCCGCTCTCGAGGGCACCCGCTCGCCACGACGGACTGCCCGGCTCACCCTCTTTCAGAAACCCACTCACGGCCGCCGCGTGCTGCAGCGTGACGCGAAGTTCATCGCCGATCTCGATGGTCTCGCCCGGAATCGGAGCGCCGTTCTCGAACATCATGCCCGCGAGCGAATGAAGGAGAACGGCCCCGGCCTCGGCGAGTTCCCGCGGCACTTCCATGAGATCGAGCTCAGGCAGGCCGCACCGCGCGAGACCGCTGGTGCCGAGCAGCACCGAGTCGCCCTGCTGCGGATGTTCATACCGACTCAATCGCCAGAGGAACGACTCCATGGGCTCGCACCCCTCGGCAAGAAACTCGCGATCCAGCCGCGTCCGACTGTGCAACTCGCCCGTCACGACATCAAGGATGGAGGTCACATCGGGGAAGGCGCCCGCGAGGATGCCCATCGCCATGAAATACTCCGCCGCGGGTTCTTCTGTGGAAAGGATCGTCTGAAGCCGGATCACCCACGGGCATGCCCGCATCAACTTCCCGAGTTCGCCCCCCGTGTCGCCAGGTGCGTCGCGTGCCCTCTCGCACCATGCGATGAGCACCGATTCGACGCCCGGCACCTGCACAGAGTGTGTCCAGAGCGAGTCATCTTCAGCTTCCATCGGCTCGGACACGACCTGCGTGCCGACCCACGCCGACACTGCGGCGATGACCTCCGCGGCCGTGGGGGCATCGGCGTGAGGCCAGAATGCGACGAATCCGCTCTCGTGCGGCTCCACGCCCCAGTCATCTTCCCCACGGTCCGAAGGATCGTCCGACGCTTCGCTCACAGCTTCGCAAGCGTACGCGCGGGAGTCCGGTCGACGAGGCGTCACTCGGCGATCAAGTTCACCATTCGCTTGGGAACAACGATCACCTTCTTCGGTTCCCGTCCACCAAGCTGTTCCAGAACCTTTGGGTCCGCGAGCACGATCCGTTCGACCTCTGCGGGGGTCGCCAAGGCAGGAACCCGCACGCGCGTCCTGACCTTGCCTTGGATCTGCACCGGCATCTCGACGGACTCATCCTCGAGGAGCGAGAGATCGACTTCCGGCCACGCAGCGAGCGAAATGCTCTGGGTCTCGCCGAGCCGGCTCCACAGTTCCTCGGCGATGTGGGGGGCGAACGGAGCGAGCGCGCGAAGGAATCGGCCCAACTGATCGCGTGTGAAGCCTCCGGCGGCGGAGTCCTTCATTTGCGTCGGCCGAGTCGCGGCGTTCACCGCCTCGATGAGCGCGGAGATCGCCGTGTTGAACGCGAGCCGCTCGATATCGTGACCCACCTTGTGAATGGCTCGCGTGAGGTGTCGTTCGACATCGGGGTCCGCCACGCGCGCGAGGAGCAACTCGCCTGTTCGTTCGTCAAGGGCCAGGCGCCACACGCGCTGCAGAAACCTGAAGACCCCGGTGATGTCCCGCGTATTCCAGGGCTTCGACTCGGCTAGCGGCCCCATCGCCATCTCGTAGAGGCGCAGTGTGTCGGCGCCGTACTCGGCGATGACCTCTTCTGGCGTGACGACATTCTTCAGGCTCTTCGACATCTTTGCGATCACCCGCGTGAGCGTGGCGCCAGTCGCTTGCTCACGCCATGTGCCCGCCTCCTCGACCGCATCGGTCGAGGGAACGAGGGAACCATCGGCGCGCTCGAAGGCGAAGCTCGTGATCATCCCTTGGTGGAAGAGCTTCGCGAACGGTTCCTTCGTGCCGACCTCGCCGAGATCAAAGAGCAGCTTGTGCCAGAACCGGGCGTAGAGCAAGTGGAGCACAGCGTGTTCCGAGCCACCGATGTAGAGGTCGACGCCGCGATCCCCCATCCAATACGACTCCGCCTCGCGCGAAGCGAAGCGCGATGGGTTCTGTGGATCGCAGTAGCGCAGGTAGTACCAGCAGGATCCGGCCCATCCGGGCATCGTGTTCGTCTCGCGGCGGACCTTCGCGCCCGGCGGCAGAAGCCGCGAGTCAACGCCGGCCTCGCCAGCTGTGGTATTGACCCACTCGTGCGCCTTCCCGAGCGGCGGTACCGGTCGATCGCTCTCCACCGGCGCGTAGTCGACCAGTTCTGGCAGCGTCACCGGGAGCGCCGCCTCGGTAACTGGGTGATGCATACCGGTCTCGTCAAAGACGACGGGGAACGGTTCGCCCCAATAGCGCTGGCGACTGAAGAGCCAATCGCGAAGTTTGAAGTTTACGAGACGACGACCGAGCCCCTTGTCCTCGAGCCATGCCACGATGCGCGCCGCGGCCTCCGCCTGCACAAGTCCGTCGAGCGAACACTCTCGGTGAGATGAGTTGCAGGCGATGCCGTCACCAGACATCGCCCTGTCACCAGACCAGGCACTGCCATCGGGTGCAGCGACGACTTGACGGATGGGCAGCGAGAATTGCTGCGCGAACTCGAAGTCCCGTTCGTCGTGCGCGGGCACGGCCATGATGGCGCCAGTGCCGTACCCCATCAGCACATAGTCGGCGGTCCACACGGGGATTCGCTCGCCGTTGACAGGATTGACGGCGAAGATGCCCAGAGCCACTCCCGTCTTCTCGCCACGCGCCGCCTGCCGGTCGATATCCGAGCGATTCCTCGCCCACGCGGCGTAGGTCGCGACGGCCCCCGTGGACTCGCGCGCGGCGATCGCCGCGACGATCGGGTGCTCCGGTGCCACGACCATGTAGGTCGCGCCGAAGAGCGTGTCGGGCCGAGTCGTGAAGACCGTCAATGGGCCGAATCCCTCCAGGTCGAAGTGGATTTCTGCACCCTCGCTGCGCCCGATCCATTCGGCCTGCATCGTCTTGGTCGAATCGGGCCACTCGACGAGCGCGAGATCATCGAGCAGCCGCTGCGCGTACGCCGTGATACGAAACATCCACTGCCGCAGTGGAAGGCGCAGTACGGGATGCCCGCCACGCTCGCTGAGTCCGTCGATGACTTCCTCATTGGCGAGCACGGTCCCGAGTTTCGGACACCAGTTGACCGTCTGCCGACCGAGGTACGCGAGGCGCCGCATGTCGAGCGCCGCCTGCCGCTGCCACGGTGCGCACGCAGACCACTGGTGCGACGAGTGCGCCGCCCCACCCGGAGACGACGGCACTTCGACTGACGGATTCTGCGCGTCCCACTCGGCTTCAAGTTCAGCGATTGGCCGCGCACGACCGGAGCGCTCGTCGTAGTAGCTGCCGTAGGCGCGCAGCCAGATCCACTGTGTCCATCGGACATACTCGGGATCGATCGTTCCAAACTCGCGCGACCAGTCGTAACGGAACCCGAGCCGCTGAAGTTGACGCCTGAACGCGTCAATCGCCGACTTCGTCGTGACCGCCGGATGGACACCCGTTTGCACCGCGTACTGCTCGGCGGGGAGTCCGAAGGCATCCCACCCCATGGGGTGGAGCACATTGAATCCCTTGGCCGACTTGTAGCGGGCGACGATGTCGGTGGCGGTGTAGCCCTCGGGATGCCCGACATGGAGCCCCGCCCCTGACGGGTACGGAAACATGTCGAGCACATAGAACTTTGGCTTCGACGCGTCGAAGCCAGGATCGCCAGGATTGGGCACGCGAAAAAGGTCGCGCTCCATCCACGAGGCCTGCCACCGTTCTTCGATGCGGCCCGCGAGCGCGGCGTCATACCTCTGCGTGAACTCGTCGGCGGCCATCGAGCGCAAGCGTAGCGAGGGAACGCGCGGCGCCGACCCGCGCGTCAGACCGTCTGCGGTTTCGGGCGGGCGTGCGGTTCGCGGCTCTCCGCGACGGCCCGCATCGCGTCTCCAACGACATAGAAACTGCCGGTCACGCAGATGAGATCATCCCGGCTCGCCGCCCGCGCTGCGAGGCGGATCGCATCGCCAGCGTTGCGCGCGACCTGACTCATCTTGCCCGAACGCTCTTGGAACATACGCTGCAGTTCATATGGATCGGCAGCGCGCGGATTGCCCGTCGCCCGTGTGAAGATCACTTTGTCCGCACCAAGATTGAGTTTGTCGAGCATCTCCGGCACATCCTTGTCCTGACAGCAGCCGAAGACGCAGACCATGCTGTCGTAGGGAACATGCGCGCCAACGCAACGCATGAGCGCGTTCATGCTCGCTGGATTGTGGGCGCCGTCGACGAGAATGCGAGGGCGCTCGCTGATGAGCTCCATGCGGCCGGGCACGCGCGCCCTGGCGAGACCGCCGGTGACGAGTGCATCGGGGCACGCGAATCCGGCCTGCTTGACGCACTCGACGGCCGCGAGCGCGAGGCCGCAGTTCACAGCCTGGTGCTCGCCTGGCAGCGGCACGGGGAGGTGCTCAATGCGCGTCTCCTTGGTGTAGTAGCAGACCCGCGTATGAGGCCCAAGTTCCGGCGAAGTGCAAAACCGACTGGAAAACTCGATGTCCTTGTTCACGATGCGCAGGGTCGCGCCCGCCTTCTCTGCCGCATCCGTGAAGGTTCGATTGAGCTCGGTCGTCGAATCGAAGATCACCGCTGGGACGCCGCGCTTGAAGATGCCCGCCTTTTCGCGCGCGATCTTGGGCAGCGTGTCGCCGAGGATCCGCGTGTGGTCGAAGTCGATCGTGGTCACCACGGACACGAGCGGCGTGATGACATTGGTGGAATCGAGCCGTCCGCCGAGACCAACCTCGACGACGGCGATGTCCACGGCCTCGTCAGCGAAGTGTTTGAACGCCATCGCCGTGATGGCCTCGAAGAAGGTCGGCTCGACCTTCGCCTTGGCGGCGGCGGATTGCACTCGTTTGGCCAACTCCACGAAGGCCGGTTTGGTGACGAGTTTGCCATTGATGGCGATTCGCTCGCGCACTTCGATGAAGTGCGGGCTGGTGTAGAGGCCGACCGTGTACCCACACTCAGCGAGCATGCACGCGATCATGGTGCAGGTGGAACCCTTGCCGATGGTTCCCGCGACATGCACCATCTTGACGGACTCGTGCGGATTGCCCATCGCCTCCAAGAGCGCGCGCATGCGATCGAGCTTGAAGGCGGTGTCGTCAAGTTTGACCGCACGCATGCGCTCGATGTCGGGCCTTTCCGACAGCCAGCGGAGAGCGGCTTGGTAGCCGCTGATGTCGATCTTGGCAGGCTTGGCCTCCGCGGGAGCGGCCTTGGCGACTGCCGAAGCCCCCGGTCCCTTGGCCGGTGTCCGATTCGATGGCTTGCGAGTCATGGGGGGTTGAGTGTAATGCTCTCCGCAATGGAATCAAAGCACATCAAGCAGGCGTTGCAACATGAGGCCTGGCGCACCCTCCGAATCATGAGCGAATTCGTCGATGCCACCGACACGCTCACGCGCATCGGACACGCCGTGGCGGTCTTCGGCTCGGCCCGCACCGCGCCGACGAAACCCGAGTACCAGAGGGCGATCGACTGTGGCCGCGTGCTGGCGTCGAAGAAGTTTGCGGTCATCACCGGGGGCGGCCCGGGCATCATGGAAGCCGCCAACAAGGGTTGCATCGAGGCGGGCGGCGCTTCCGTGGGCCTGAACATCTCTCTCCCGCTTGAGCAGAAGCCAAACCCGTACCAGAGCATCGAACTCACCTTCCGCTACTTCTTCGTGCGCAAGGTCATGTTCGTGAA
>SYGQ01000144.1 GCA_005799475.1 Planctomycetia bacterium
CGGATGGGTCAAGGCCAGCTTCGCCCGAAGAGACGCCGCCCGAATGGTGCCCATCCCCTTCTATGCCGCCTGCGCCGTGGCTTCGGTCGGCCTCCTCTTCCTCCTCAAGCCTCGGCAACGGGCCGCACGCTTGGGCGCATCAGCCCTCGCGTTGGCAGGACTCGCGCTCGCGCTCGCGACCTGCACGCAGGCATTCGACGCCACACGGGAATCGGCGATCCCGATCGCCGCAATGGTCCTGTGTGGGATGATCGCCTGCGGGGCTGCGGTTCGCGTGATCTCGCACCCACGACCGGTGTACTGCGCGCTCTACTTCGTGCTCGTCGTCGTGAGCGCGGCCGCGATGTTCGTCCTGCTTCGCGCCGAGTTCATGGCGTTCTCGCTCATCATCGTCTACGCGGGTGCCATCCTCATCACCTATCTCTTCGTGCTGATGCTCGCGCAGCAGGCACCCGCGGACACTCATGGCGCTGAAGCGGTCAGTTACGACCGTATCCCGCGCGAACCCGCCAGCGCGGTGTTTGCAGGTTTCGTCGTCGTGGCGATCCTCGGCTCGGTTGTTTTCGCGCCCCGATCTGAGGCCGCGGGTGATCGTGACCAGGTGCTCGCGATCCGCCAGTCGTGGGATGACCTTTCTCGGATGCCCGACCTGTTGCTCTCGCGGGCGAAGGACATCGACCCCACGGTCGAAGCGATTGCGATGGATGGTGCTGGGAACCGACTCGGTGTCCAAGTCGACTTCACCGCGAAAGTGATGGTCATGCGCTCGGGAAGCGCCACCGCGTCGCCCCTCATTCTGCCGGTGTCGGTACTGCCCGACAACACATCACGGGTCGGCATGGCGCTCGTCTCGCGCTTTCCCGTCAGCCTCGAACTCGCCGGCGTGATTCTCTTGATGGCCATGCTCGGCGCGGTTGTCCTCGCGCGCCGGCAGACGGAGATGGCCGACGAGGAACGCCGTGCACACGCTGGATTGCCACGGCGGACCGACGCTTCCGCAGGAGGCGCCGCGTGAGCGCAGACCTGGCCGCACCCTTCGTCCCGGCATCCGGCACTGAGCTTTCAATCGCACTCCTGCTGAGCGCATTCCTGTTCGGCCTTGGGATCGTCGGCTTCCTGAGTCGGCGGAACATGATCATCATGTTCCTGTGCACCGAACTCATGTTTCAGGGGGCGGCACTTGCCTTCGTTGCCTTCTCGCGACAGCACATGGATGTTTCGGGCCAGGTCTTCGTGATTTTCATCCTCACCGTGGCGGCGGCCGAAGCCGCACTCGCGCTCGGCCTTGTGGTGCTGCTCTACCGATGTCGAGAGACGCTCAACGCCGAGGCGTGGTCCTCGCTCGGCGAGAGCGTCGATTCGGCTGACCGCGCCGCTGAACCCATTGGGACCCAACGAGGGATCGCATGACAACGATCCTTGCCGACACCGCGCGCGCCACAGTCGCCCCCGAGTTGTCGTGGCTCGGACTCGTCCTCATTCTTCCACTCGCGTCGGCGGCACTCTGCGCGCTGTGCGGCGCGTTTCGCTGCAAGTCGAAGTTGCCTGCATGGATCACGGTCGTGGCGCTCGCGGCGTCCTTCGGACTCGTGCTCAAGGCCTACTTCGGCTACGCCGGACCGGTGGAGATCCCGATCTTTGAGTGGATCAACTTCAGTTGGGGCGAAGGCGGGCGCTTTCAGTCCTTCGTCGCCGATTGTGCGCTGTATGTGGACTCGCTGACGCTTTTCTGGATGCTCTTCGTCACCGGGCTCGGCACGCTCATTGCCCTCTACGCCAGCGAGTACATGGAGGGCGACAAAGGCACCGGCTACTCGCGGTTCTTCTTCGGCATCTCGATCTTCCTCTTCGCGATGAGTTCGCTTGTGATGGGCGACAACCTCGTGATGCTCTACCTCGGGTGGGAAGGCGTCGGTCTCGCGAGCTATCTCTTGATCGGCTACGACTACCACCGGCCCAGCGCCGTGGCCGCAGCGAAGAAGGCCTTCATCGTCAATCGCATCGGCGACCTCGGTCTCGCACTGGGCATCTTCATGCTCTGGGCCAACTACGGAACGCTCCAGTACGACGAGCTCTTCGCGGCCATGAATGCCGGTGGACAGAGCAGCATCGACTGGGACATTGCGGTGATCCCTTTCCTCATCATGCTCGGTGCGTTCGGCAAGAGCGCGCAGTTCCCGCTGCATGTCTGGCTTCCCGACGCGATGGAAGGCCCAACCCCGGTCTCCGCCCTCATTCACGCAGCGACCATGGTGACCGCAGGGGTCTATCTCATCGCGCGCATGTTCCCGTTCTTCGAACTTCACCCCGACGCGCTCGCCACGGTCGCATGGATCGGCACCGGAACGGCTCTTCTGGCCGCCACCATCGGGATGATGCAGCACGACATCAAGCGGGTCTTCGCCTACTCCACGATCTCTCAGCTCGGCTACATGTTCATGGGACTTGGCGTCGGCACAAGCTTCGGCGCCTGCTACCACACCTTCACGCACGCTTTCTTCAAAGCGCTCCTCTTCTTGACCGCCGGTGCGGTGATGCACGGCTTCGCCGGACAACTCGACCTGCGCAAGCTCAGCGGACTTCGCCGGATGCCCGGCTGGCGGATCGTCTCGTGGACCATGTTCATCGGATGCCTCTGGCTCGCGGCATTCCCGTTGACTGCCGCCTTCTACTCCAAGGATGCCATCCTCCTTGCGGCGCTCACGAGCCCACGCTGGGACTTCGTTCTGCTTGGATGGGTCGGTCTGTTCACCGCCGCACTCACCGCCTACTACACCTTCCGCGTCTGGTTCCGGGTGTGCGCGGGTCCCGTGCATGTCGAGATGGGCAGCGACGGCCACCACGCACCCGCCGATCCGCACGACACACACGGGCACGGCACCCAGACATCACACGCGCATGCTGAGGGTCCGCATGCACCGAGGTGGGCCATCAATGGCGTCCTCGTCGTCCTTGCGGTCGGCGCCATTGCCGCGGGGATCCCCTCCTACCTTGAGATCATGGCGCATGTCCCCAACTGGGTGCAGACCATGATCGCCAACTCGAGCGCCTCACAGGGGGCGGGACTCCTTGAGGCTCATGCTGCGGCGCATGACGGCCATCACAGCACCGTGCTCGGCATGGATCCGCACACTGGATTGGCGATCATCGGGACGATCGCGTCGGTGGGCGGGATTTCCGTCGCCTTCTTCTTCCATCTCTACTCGCGCGCGAGCGCCGACAGGTTGCTCAGCTGGCTGCGCTCACGATCACTCGTCGGCTGGATCCCCGGCGCCATGGAGCACAAGTGGTACATCGACGAGATCTACCACGCCCTTGTGCGGTTGCCGCTTTGGATCGGCGCGCAGGTGCTCAGTTTGGGCGACAAGCACTTCCTCGACGGCGCCATCGTCGACGGCATGGGAAAGTTGCCGATGGCCATCGGAAAACTCTTCCGCCCGCTGTACGGTGGCGGATTGCAGGGTTATGCCGTCACAATGGTTGGTGGTCTCGGTCTCGTGCTTGCGTGGGTGACATGGGTGTGGCTGCGGGGGCACACCTGACATGGCACTCATCTGGCTCTCCATCATCCTCCCCATCGCGGCCGCGCTCGGCGTCGCCGTCTCGCCCACGCGCCACGCTCGCTGGATCGCGCTCGCGGGCACGCTGGCATCGCTCGCGGTGCTCGCCGTCGTCGCATGGCAGTTCCCAGACTGGACCACGGGCAAACACAGCCCGTCCACCGAAGCCCCCGCGTGGATCCCGCGGGCGGGGATCTCGCTCAGCGTCGGCTTCGACACGGTCAGCCTTCTCCTCGCCCTCTTGACGGCCCTGCTCATGCCCCTGTGCATCCTCGGGTCGTTCTCGGCGATCACCGAGCGAGTGCGCGAGTACTACGGGTGGTTCCTCGTCCTCGGATCATCGATCATCCTTGCCTTCGCGGCCCGTGACGCCATCCTCTTCTACATCGGCTACGAGTTCACGCTCCTGCCGATGACCATCATCATTGCGGTGTACGGGGGGACGGAACGACGGGTCGCCGCGATCAAGATGTTCCTCTACACCTTCCTGGGGTCGATGTTCATGCTCGCGGCGATCCTCTATGTTGCGTGGGAGCACCGCGTCGTCTCAGGTGTGTGGACCTTCGACATCGACACGCTCACCGCCACCGGCGTTCGGTTGCCGGCGGCCACGCAGTATTGGCTCTTCGCGGCGCTCATGATCGGCTTCGCCGTGAAGGTGCCGCTCTTCCCGCTGCACACATGGCTCCCGCTTGCACACGATCAGGCCCCCACTGCCGGCTCGGTCATCCTGGCGGCATCGATGCTCAAGCTGGGCACCTACGGCAACTATCGATTCGCGCTTCCAATGGCCCCCGCCGGCGGCGTTGAACTGATGACTGTGGCCGCGGTGCTGTCGATCGCGGCGATCATTTACGCCTCGCTCATCTGCTGGGTGCAGACCGACGCGAAGAAACTCATCGCCTATTCATCGGTGGCGCACCTCGGTCTGTGCATGCTCGGACTCTTCGCGCTCAATCCCGTCGGCGCCGAAGGGGCGGTGTTCTACATGGTCAACCACGGCGTCTCGACGGGCGCACTCTTCCTGTGCATCGGCATGTTTTACGAGCGCTACCACACCAAGGACACCGATGTGCTCGGTGGCCTCGCCAAGCGCATGCCGGTCTGGGCGTGCTTCATGGTGTTCTTCACGATGGCCTCGATTGGGCTTCCCGGTCTCAACGGCTTTGTCGGCGAGTTCCTTTGCCTCGGCGGCACCTTCATCGCTGAACACGATGTGCAGTCAGGATTCCCGGGCCTTCTTGGCCCGTGGTACGCAATCGTCGCCGGCCTCGGACTCATCCTCGCAGCGATGTATCTGCTCATCCTGCTGGGCAAGATCGTCTGGGGTCCTCTTCGCGTCCCGCACACAAGCAGCCATGGTCACAGCGAGTCGCCATCGACGCTGACAGTCGACATCAACGGACGAGAGATCGCCACGCTCGTGCCACTGGCCGTGGCGTGCCTTTGGCTCGGCCTGCAACCCAAGCCCATGCTCGATGCGATCGCACCCTGTACCCAGCGGATGCTGGAGCACTACCCGGCACTCGTCGAACGGCACCGGCAGGTTGAGACGCCACGCGTCGCTGACGCTCGGGACCCGCTCGCCAAGGAGACGACGCCATGAGCGCGACGACGGCGCTCGGCGCGCTTGCCCCGAAACTCCAGCTGATCGTTCCCGAGATGCTGCTCTTTCTCGGGGCCGTGGTGGTGGCGGTGCGAGGGCTCAGTCGCAGGCGCATGGCGCGCAGTTCGCTTCCCGCGATCACATGCATTGCGCTCCTGGCTTCCGCCGCAACCACACTCTTCGCATGGACACCGAGTGCGGCGTCGCAGGCAGGTCTCCTGTTCCCGATGCTGGGCCAGTTCATCAAGCCTGCGGTGGCCGTGCTGGCCGCGGTGCTCGTCCTCCTTTCGGTCGGATCAGTCGACCGACTCGTCGAAGATGCCGTCGCTCGCGGGCGCAGAGCCTTCGACGCGCAGCGGGTCGTGCGGGGCGAGTTCTACGCCTTCCTCTTGTTCAGCGTCATGGGCGTGATGCTCCTGTGCAACGCCACCGACCTCATTTGGCTCTTCCTCGCCATCGAACTTGTGTCACTGCCGACCTACATCATGGTCGCCGTCGGGGGTCACGGCACGCGCCCACAGGAAGCGGCCATCAAGTACTTCTTCCTCGGCGCGCTTTCGACGGCAGTGTTCCTTTACGGCTTTGCCCTCATCTACGGTGCGACCGGGACGCTCGAACTCACGGCGATCCGCGACGCGTTTGCGCTGCAGCAGGTTTCGGGTGGCATCTCGACGCTCGGGATGATCGGCCTTGTGATGGCCGTGCTCGGGCTGTGCTTCAAGATCACCGCGGTCCCGATGCACTTTTATGCGCCCGATGTGTACGAGGGTGCACCGACGCATGTGGCCGCGTTCCTCGCCTTCATCCCCAAGGCGGCGGGGTTCCTTGCGCTCGCTCTCGTGCTCACATGTGTCGGCTGGACAGGCCACTCGTTCCTCGATGCGGATGGGGTGCGGGTCTCCTACTCGGGACTGCCCACCCCGATCGCGGCGACCCTTTGGATGGTGGCCGCCATCACAATGACGCTCGGCAATGTGGGCGGGCTTGTGCAGGGCTCGGTGAAGCGAACGCTGGCCTACAGTTCGATTGCGCACTCGGGCTACATGGTCATCGGGCTCGTTGCAGGCCCCCCGGCCGGGCTCGCGGCGCTGTTCTTCTACCTCGTCGCCTACGGCGTGATGACGACAGCGTCGTTCGCGGCGCTGTGCGCACTGGAGCGCAAGGGCGAAGAACTCAACGGGTTTGGTGACATCGCTGGAATGCGGGTCAAGCACCCCGTGATGGCGTGGATGCTTGCCATGTCGCAGGCCTCGCTGGTTGGCCTTCCGCCATTGATTGGCTTCGTCGCGAAGGTCTACCTGTTCATCGCCGCGTTCGAGGCTGGACAGGTCGGTCTCGTCGTCATTGCCGTCCTCAACAGTGCTGTCAGCGCGCTCTACTACCTGCGCATCGCCATTCTGCCGCTGGTCGCGCCCTCGTCGGCGCGTTCGGACGAGGTCACGCTCGTGCCCAGCGCATGGCCGAGAGTCGCCGCCGTCGTGTGCGGTGTGGGGACGCTCGTCATGAGCATCTTTGCAGGTCCCATCATTGGCCTCGTGCGCAGTGCCACCGCCGAGGGGCCGCCACAGTCGGCTTCGGCGCAGCGGTCGCTCGAACCATAGTCAGTCTGCGCGACGCATGGTTGCTATCATCTGCCCCCCCACGCGACCATAGCTCAATTGGATAGAGCACGAGCCTACGAAGCTCGGGGTTGCAGGTTCGAGTCCTGCTGGTCGCGCTTCCCGGCTCCCTCAACCCTCCGGAGATCGTCGCGGTGACGACCAATCAGGACATCGCCGATTCGTTCGCCGAATTCGGAGACCTCCTCGAACTCACCGGGGCCAACCCGTTCAAGGTAAACGCGTTTCGGCGGGCCGCGCGCGCGTGCGAAGGCGAGTCCGGCGACATGGCGACCTTGGCGCGCGAGGAGCCAGCGAGATTGCGAGGGATCTCAGGGGTCGGCGAGAGTTCCGCGCGGCACATCGTCGAACTCGTCACAACAGGATCGATCCCCGACCTCGTGGCCCTCCGGAAAGCCGTTCCTCCCGGCCTGCCGGCACTCCTCACGATTCAGGGGCTCGGTCCTAAGACGGTTCGTCTCCTGTGGGAGTCTCTCGCGATCACGACACTTGAAGAGCTCGCGAAGGCCATCGACGACGGAAAGCTCGAGTCCGTCCCTCGCATGGGACCGAAGTCAATCGCCAATCTGAAGGAGTCCGTGGCGGCGCGGTTGGCCTCGGGCAACGCGCCGCTGCGCCATCGCCTCGGCCAGTCCGTTCCGATCGCTGAAGGCATCCTCGAGAAGCTCGCCGCCCTCTCGGGAACCACGCGGACGGCCTACGCCGGAAGCGCCCGCCGAGGTCGCGAGACCGTCGGCGACCTCGACCTCCTCGTCGCGTCGACGGATCCCAAGGCGGTCAAGGATCTGTTCGTCGCCATGCCGGGCATCTCGCGCGTGCTCGCTCACGGAGAGACGCGAAGTTCGGTCGAACTCGCCAACGGCATGCAGGTCGACTTGCGTGTTGTCGAAGACTCGGCGTTCGGCGCCGCCCTCCTCTACTTCACCGGAAGCAAAGACCACAATGTGAGACTGCGCGAGCGCGCGATCGGCCGCTCCATGCACCTCAATGAGTACGGTCTCTTCCGCGCGGGCGAGAAGGAAGGCGAACTCGGTCCACTCGTGGCGGCCGCGACTGAAGCAGCGATCTACGAGGCACTCGAACTCCCAGAGTGGCCACCCGAACTTCGCGAGTCGGCCGCGCTCGACTTCATCCCACCCGCCGGACTCCTGGAACTGAGTCAGATTCGCGCGGAACTGCACGCCCACACGACCGAGAGCGACGGCGAGCTCTCGATCGTAGAACTCGCCGCGCTCGCGAAGGCGCGCGGCTTCCACACCATTGCGGTCACAGACCACAGCAAGGCGAGCGCGCAGGCCAATGGCCTGTCAGTGGAACGCCTCCTCGCGCACATCGACGCCATCCGCGAGGCCGAAGCGAGGGTGGGCGGCATCCGGATCCTCGCGGGGAGCGAGGTGGACATCCTTGCCGATGGCCACCTCGACTACGACGACGAAACGCTCGCAAAACTTGACATCGTTGTCGCGAGCCCACACACAGCGCTCCGACAGGCACCAGAGGCGGCCACCGCGCGGCTCCTTGCGGCCATCCGCCACCCGCTCGTCCACATCCTCGGTCATCCAACGGGCCGCATCATTCAGGGGCGCGACGGACTCTCCCCCGACATCGCTCAACTGTGTCAGGCCGCGCGCGAGAGCCGCACCGCCCTCGAGATCAACTGCCACTGGATGCGCCTGGACTTGCGCGACACCCATGTTCGTGCGGCCATCGACGCGGGATGCCTCATCGCCATCGACTGCGATGTGCACGGGCCGTCCGACTTCGACAATCTGCGTTTCGGTGTGGCCACCGCACGGCGCGGCGCGACGCCGACGACCTCATGCGTGAACGCGTGGGACCGTTCCGCGCTTCACGAGTGGCTCGCCTCCAAGCGCTGACCGCTGACGCGTAGCATCGGGCGTTCCTATGTTCGAATCGCTCTCGGAAAAGCTCTCAGGCGCGCTGCGCTCCATGACCGGTCGCGGTCGCATCACGGAGGCGAATGTTCGGGAGGCGATGACCTCCGTTGAGACCGCCCTCCTTGAGGCAGATGTCAATCGCGCCGTCGCGCGCGAGTTTTGCGAGCAGGTCCTTGCGGACGCCCTCGGTGGAGATGTCCTCGCCAGCATCAAGCCCGAGGAGCAAATGGTGGGGATCGTCCACCGCCGGCTTGTCGAGGTCATGGGACCCAAGGCTTCGAAGCTCGCGCTCGTCGAGCCCGCGCCAACGATTGTCATGCTGTGCGGACTTCAGGGGGCGGGCAAGACGACGACCGCAGGCAAGCTCGCCGCGTGGCTCGGCAAGCGCGGCAAGAGCGTGCTGCTTGCCGCGTGCGATCTGCAGCGACCCGCAGCCGTCGAGCAATTGCGAACCGTGGCAGAGGCCTCGGCGTCCGCGGCACCAGGAACCCGCATCGCCTTCCATGGCGAGCCGGAGAAGTGCGCCGAGCACGGAAAGGCCGTCGGCGCCGCCGTCGGCGTCGCCCAGCGCGCCGTACGACGCGCGCGCGACGAGCGATTCGATGTCGTCATCGTCGACACCGCTGGCCGCCTGCACATCGACGACGCGCTCATGGCCGAGTTGCAGGCTGTCGATCGGGCGATCGAACCGCACGAGATCCTCCTCGTCGTTGATGCGATGACGGGCCAGGATGCCGTCCAGAGCGCGAGTGAGTTCCATGCGCGACTCGCGATCGACGGCGTCATCCTGACGAAACTGGACTCCGATACACGCGGCGGCGCTGCCCTTTCGGTCAAGAAGATCACGGGCGCGCCGATCAAGTTCGTCGGGGTCAGTGAACGCTGGGATGGCCTTGACGAGTTCGACCCGACGCGCATGGCGGGCCGGATCCTCGGCATGGGCGATGTCGTCGCGCTCGTCGAGCGCGCTCAGGAGCAGGTCGACGCGGCCGAGAGCGAGCGCATGGCGAAAAAGATGGCGGAGGGCCGTCTCACCATGGAGGACTTTCTCAGCCAGCTCAAGTCACTCAGGCGAATGGGTCCACTCAAGCAACTCCTCGGCATGCTGCCCGGCGTGGGCTCGATGATGAAGGACATCGACATCGACGAGCGACAGTTCGACCGCATCGAGGGCATGATCCGTTCGATGACCAAGCGCGAACGGGAGACGCCATCTCTGATCGATCGCAGCCGTGTGAAACGGATCGCCCAAGGCAGCGGGACCGACGCCGCCGAGGTCGGGCGCCTCACCAAGCAGTTCGAGATGATGCAGAAGATGATGAAGCAGATGACTGGCGCGGGCGGAGGCGGCCTCATGAGTCGAATGAAGGCCATGGGCGCGATGGCGGGCTCGCCTTCGGGAAGCACCCCCAGTCTCCCGGCGGGGCTCGGAGGCCCCACCAAAAGCAGATTCAAGCAGCGACCGCGGCGCTAGGCGCGCGCGCCGAGGATCCGGCGCCGCATGGCGTCTGCGGAGAACACCTCGGCGAAGTCGTACACCCCCCTGAAGTCTTCAATCCGATCGTCTTGGGTCCTTGACATGAGCCCTTCGTCGATGAGGGCGAAGACGATTCGGCCGAAGTCCTCGGTCCGCCCAACATTCCACCGCTCGAGCACCGTTGGAGCGAGCAGCCCGTAGCGGTCGATGGCAAAGTCGAGCAGGCCGATGCAGAGTTGCTGCCCCGTGACATGGCGATCAGCCGATTCAAGTGCCCCGGTTTGAGCCCGATCCTCGTGGAGCTTTCCTGAAGTGTGGCTGAGTCCGTGCCGCACGAACTCGAACGCCTCCAAGGGGTAGGGACCCGCAGCCGCCTGCATGCGCTTCAAATCGAACTCGGGTTTCTTGGCGACGGGCATCGTTGGATTCTAGGCAGGACAGGAAATCGGCGAATCGCTCTTGTCATCGGCCGGACCACGATCTAGACTTCAGGTCAATACAAGGAGGTATTGCATGAACGCATTGATCGCGTCTCGTCGTGCCGCTCTTCTGACGATCGTCGTCGTCGCCGGAGCAGGCTGCGTCCCCCAAGCCAAGTACAACGATCTCGAGCTGGCGTATCGGAGCCAGCAGCAACAGCTGCTCCGCACCCAGTCGGAACTCGAGACCGTGAACGCCAATGAGGCACGACTGCGCATGCAGATTGCGCAGGCCAGTGGCGACCTCGAGTCTCTTGAAGCGCTCCGCAAGGGCCAGACCGTCGATGTCGACAAACTTCTAGCCGACTACGAAGGACTGCTCTCCAAGATCGGCACCATGAACGGTGGACCGCTTCCTGCGGAAGTGAACGCCGCGCTGTCGTCGCTCGCCGCACAGTATCCGGAGATTCTGTCGTTCGACGAGAAGCGTGGCATGATTCGCTTCTCGGCCGACTTCACCTTCGACTCCGGAAGCGCGACGCTCAAGCCAAGCGCGCTTTCGGCGCTGAAGGCACTTGCGCCGATCCTTGACTCGGCCGCGGCGGGCGATCTTGAGGTCGTCGTCATGGGACACACTGACAATGTCCCGATCAAGCGCTCGGCCGCGCAGCACCCGTCGAACATGCATCTGTCGGCACACCGAGCCATCGGCGTACGCGATGCACTCGTCCGCGACGGCGTGGGCGCGGATCGATTCATGGTCGCTGGGTACGGCGAGTTTCGGCCGATGGTTGACAATGGCAACAACGGGGCGGCCGGCAACCGCCGAGTTGAGATCTACCTCACCCGGTACTTCATTCCACGAGGCGGCTCGATCGCTCCCGCGACCGCCGAAATGACCATCGTCCCGGCGGCTCCAGTTCCGTCAA
>SYGQ01000145.1 GCA_005799475.1 Planctomycetia bacterium
GGACCACCGTTGCCGATGGCCTCGAAGCACGCTACCCGCCCTCATCCTGCGGACCGCAGGTGGCGGAGAATCCGCCGGAGGGCTGTTTGCGCTTGCACGCGGTGGGGTTTGCCTTGCCTGCCTCGTCACCGAGTCAGCGGTTCGCTCTTACCGCACCATTTCACCCTTACCCGAGTGTGGACCGGGGCGGTTTGTTTTCTGTGGCACTGTCCCGAGCATGCGTCAATGCCGGTGGCCGTTAGCCACCACCGTGTCCTGTCGTGTTCGGACTTTCCTCGCCCAGCCGGGGGGCTGGGGGCGACCGTCTGACCACGAATCAATGGTAGTCGTAGAGTCCGACGACTCGCCACGGGTGAACCGAACTCGGTAATCGTGGGCTGCGGACGCGCAAGGCGGCCGACTTCTAGGTGTCAACCACCCACGACAGCGTCGTGGGTCGCTGAGGCCATGCGCATTTCAAAAAGTGCTGTGCTCGCTGTGGGTCGCGCAAGGTCCCCCGTTGTCGTCGGGTAGGTGGACACTCCCGATGGAGAATCGATCCTCGCGCAACCGAGTGAAGCGGCATGCATGAGCGCGCTCGCTGGCGAACGCGGATCACCGGTTGAACTTGCCGAACTCCTTGCCCCCTCGAGTGCCAGAATTCCTAGCGCGAAATCTCGGCGATCTTGACTTGGATCAGTTCCTGCCTGTGACCCTTGTGACGGCGCCACCCCTTGCGGCGGCTGTACTTGTTCATCACCGTCTTGGCGGCGCGCTTCAAGCCGATCACCTCGGCGGTGACCGTGGCTTTCGCGATGTACGGCGCGCCGAGCGTGGCAACCGTGCCGTCCTCCGCACCAATGGCGAGGACGCGATCGAATGTGAGTGTCGAGGAGCCCTCGGGGATCTTGCGGAGGTCGATGTCGATCACATCGTCCTTGCGGACCATGATCTGTGTTCCACTGTCTTCAATGATCGCGTACATGGGGGGAGGGACTATACCTCAATGGGCGCTTTTCGCCAACGCCATGAGCGTGGTGGCAAGAAGGCGGTCCCGTGCGGCGGCAAGGGTGTCGATTCGCTTGCAAAAGGCGAACCGAAGCCACCGGCGATCAGGGCAAGCCGCGTCGTAGAAGGAACTCGCCGGAATCGCTGCCACCCCCGCTCGCACAAGGCACTTGGCCGCCGTCAGGTCGTCGGGGAATCCGGCGCCGATCGCGTCAGCGAGGATGAAGTACGAGCCTTCGGGCGCGACGCACACGAAGCCGGCCTTTTCGAGGATGCCAAGCAGCATGTCGCGCCGCTCAAGGTAGGCGCGCCGGAGTTCAACGAGATAGCGATCATCAGTACAAATCGCGTTGAGCGCGTCGGCCGCTGCGGCTTGCAGGGGCGACGGCGCACAGAAGGTAAGAAACTGGTGCGCGCTCCTGATCGCGCGAGTGATCGCGGGCGGCGCGACAGCCCAGCCGACCTTCCACCCCGTCAAGGAAAAGGTCTTACCGAGGCTCCCGAGAACGACCGTGCGCTCGCGCATGCCCTGCTCGTGCACGATCGACTCGTGCGCATGCGAGTAGGTGATTTGATCGTAGACCTCGTCGGAAATCACGATGGCACCAAACTCCCGCGCAAGGCTCGCCACGATGCGGCGCTCGCCGACATCAAACATTCGGCCCGTTGGGTTGTGGGGCGAATTGAAGAGGATCGCTCGGGTGCGCGGGGAAAACGCGGCGCGCAGCGAGGGCTCATCGATCCGGAACGCGGGCCCTTGGAGCGCGACCCTTCGAGCGATGCCGCCTGCCATCGCCACGCAGGCCCCATACGAGTCGTAGCTCGGGTCAAGAAGCACGACTTCGTCGCCGGGATTCAAGAGCCCAAGGAGCGTCGACGCAATTGCCTCGGTGCACCCTGCCGTGACGGTGACCTCCGTCTCTGGGTCGACCCCAAGGCGTGTGAAGGTCTTGCAATACCGGGCCACGGCAGCGTTCGTTGCCGGCAGTCCGAAGGCGCGCGCGTACTGCCCGATGCCAGCGTCCATGGCCCGCTTGGCAGCATCCTTCACGAAATCTGGACCGTCGAAGTCAGGAAAACCCTGGCCGAGATTGACCGCCTTGTGCTCAACGGCCAGTCGACTCATCGTCGTGAAGACAGACTCACCAAAGGGCGCGAGTCGACGGGCGGTCTGATCCGAGAACGCAGTCATTGGTGCGCAGTGGAGTGCGTTGTGCGATCATAGGAAGAATGCCCGCCCCTCCCGAGGCCAATGCGCGCGTCGCCTGCGAGATCCTTTTCGAGGACGAGGCACTTGTGGCGCTCCACAAGCCGGCGGGCCAGGTGACTCAGCCTGGCGCAGGCCATCGCGACGACTCGCTCATGAACGGCCTGTTCGCTCGCGACGGCGCGACACAGACGCGCCTTGGCGACGACCGTGACTGGGGGCTCCTGCATCGGCTCGATCGAGAGACTTCTGGGGTCGTCCTTGTGGCGCGGACGAAGGCGGCCTACGACGCACTTCGCGCGCAGTTCGAAGATCGCGCAGTCGAAAAGACATACCTCGCGGCGCTGCGTGGTCGGCTTCCCTCCGACGAAGGCACCTGCACGATGGCGCTCAAGGAAGTGCGCCGAGGCGACATGAAAGTGAGCGCACTGGTCCCGCGCGGTGACCTCTGCATGACGCACTGGAGGGTCCTCGCGAGAAGTCGCGACCGACTCGCCGCTGCGTGCGCGATCGAGACGGGACGACTCCACCAGATTCGTGCGCACCTCGCCGCGCTTGGGGCGCCGGTCGAGGGCGACCGGGTCTATCGGTCGCTGCTGCCGCCCAACACGAGCGCGCGGCGCGAGCGCGACGCGGCCCCCACCCTCTTCCTGCACGCGTGGCGGATTGCCTTCTCGCATCCAACGACTGGGGCTCGAATCGAAATCGAGGCGGTCGTCCCCGCGCGGATGGTGGCAGCGCTCAATGAGTCGTGCGGTAGCCCAGGGGTCGCGCTTGCGGGAGCGATTGTGCGTGAGTTGCCCTCCGTGAGAGGATCTCGTTGGTGGGATCGACGAGGGACACGCCGATGAGTGTGCGGCCACCGAGTCGACTTCGACGCTGGCTCGTGCGCCTTGTCGTTGGAGTCGCTGGGGTCGTCGTCACGCTCGTGATGGCGGGCGTCGTACTGTGGAACTGGCCCGCTGGATTCTTCGCTGTCTCGACATGGATGGCGCGATCCGCGGCGGGGCTCGAACTGCGGTTCGTTGATGTGGCCGGTGACGCGACACCCACGCTCGTTGGAGGAGGGCTCGTCGACGGCGTCGA
>SYGQ01000146.1 GCA_005799475.1 Planctomycetia bacterium
CGACACCTCGGGGCGCGCCGCGAGCCGACGAGACGCTCCCTCCGCAATTCAACACTTGAGCGCGATGCCGAAGAGGCGGGTGACGGTTCCGCGGCTCCGTGACCCGAAGGCACGCGGGAACAGCAACCCGGCGGAGCTTGCCTGGAGTTGGGGGGGTTCGTCTGGGTTGCGTGCATCTTCATCGGCAAAGTTCTCAAGGCGAAGAGCGAGATGGACTCGAAGTCATGGCCAACGGTCGAAGGGGTGAAGGTGGTCGGCACCTCTCCACTCCGCGCCACGGTGGTGGCGTACTACAACCCCGCCAACGCCGGGCGGTCGGTTCACGGCACCGTCGCGGGCCGCTCCACCCAGCGCCAATCGACGCCGTCGCCGCCCGTGGCCGCGGGCACGACCTCGTAGCGACCACGGGGTTCACGATGCGTACTCCACGGGGTCTGCCCTCGCGCGATGAGCATGGGAGTCATCCCAAACGACACCGGAATCCACAGCGGCTGAAGAATCGCCTCACAGAGAACGGATTTCGGCTCCGACGACCCATCAAGTGCGGTTGACGCGGTTGGGTAGATCCCCTCGCCGCGCACACTGCCGCGAGCCAGATGCAGGTTGCGACCGTAGGTTGGTTGCACCTCGACTTGTCCGCGCGGCATGCTCACGAGAACGAGATTCCAACCTCGGCGATCGAGTCCAGTGAGCGACGGCCCATCGTCGGCAGGGATCGAACTCGACGGCGAGGCCTGCAACGCGGGAAGTGTTCCCGCCTCGACGCCCAAGAGGCCGTTGTCGCGGTTGCGGCAGTCTTCGCAGCCTAGGAGGGCGGCGATGGCGGCCACCCCCACAACTCGTGTGCAGCGTTTCTCATTCTTCAGCATCGATGCCCTCCTGACGCAGTGCCCGTTCGATGATTGTCCTGTCGATACCGCGTCGCGCAAGGCTCGCAGCGACAGCGAGCGGATGCCGTGAGCCGCGGCCACGAAGGGCCGTGACGGCCCGCGCGAGCGCCACAGCGCACAGCGCTTCGTCGCGCGCGATGCGCTTTGCGTGGGTCCACGCACGAGGCGCGTCCACGCCGTCCGACTCCAGCAATGCCGCTGCGGCGTCCGCAGAGATCCCTGGATGCCGCCGACCCAAGGACAGCGCACGCGACTCGGCGTGGCGCTCATCGTTCAACCAACCGTCCTTGACGAGCTCGGCGAGGACCCGCGCCACCACGCCCTCGTCCACACCGCGCCGCGACAGCGCCGCGCCCAGCGTCGTGGCGTTGTGCGATCGTTGCGCAAGGCACTTGAGCGAGAGCTCGCGCGTCTTGCGGTGCGCGGTGAACGCCGCGACTCGACGCGCGACTGCCGCCGTCCACGCGAGCCCTTCCGCAAGCCGGAGTTCAGTGAGCGACTCTCGCGGGAGTTGCGCCACCGCGCGCGTCTGCCCCGCAAGAACCACCCGCACAACGCGCGGGTCGCGCGGATCCGAGTCAAGCGACTGAATGCGCGGCGCCTTCCGCACGGGCGTCTTCTGAGTCATGTGAG
This sequence comes from Planctomycetia bacterium, assembly GCA_005799475.1. Lineage (GTDB taxonomy): Bacteria > Planctomycetota > Phycisphaerae > Phycisphaerales > SM1A02 > F1-60-MAGs104. The sequence continues at coordinate 1,524 of SYGQ01000146.1, forward strand.
TTGGTCGAGGAATGACTGGATCTCAGCCGCCGCATGCGAGTCGCCGCACGAAGTCGCGCGCTCGAGTCCGGCGCGCAGCACCGCCGCGGCCTCATCGATGCGCCCGGCCTGTTCGAGTGCCCGCGCCTTGTGGTAGTAGGCGTAGCAGTAGTCGCGATCCGACTCGATGGTGCGATCGAACCAGATGACGGCTTCGTCGATGTTTCCGGCCTTGAGGTGCTCCTGCGCGAGCCCGTAGCGGCAGAACGCGTCGCCTGGATCTCTCTCGAGCATTTTCTCCAAGAGCTCGATCCGTCCGTGGCCCATGCGCGGCAGCGTAGCACTGGGAGTAGATTTCCCGAATGGTCGGCCGTCGATTCCTTCTTCCACAACTTGCGCTCGGTGCGGGAATCTTCGCGCTGGCCTCCTGCCTGAGCGACTACACGCCCGAGTCCCGGGTCGACCCCCGGCCAGAGCGGCTTGAAATCACGCACCTTGTTGGCGGAGCCCACTGGCGCACGCTCTGCAGCGGCGGGATCTGGTTTCAGGGATACGGCGGAAGCCTATTGGCACTCAATCCTGAGACCGGCGCGACGCTCGACGAATTGAAGTGCATGGGGCTCGGGACCTCGGGCGCACTCGTCGACATGCTGGTCTATCGCGGTGACCTCATTGCGGTTCTGGATCGCACGGCGGTGGTTCGCGTGGATGCGAGCGATCCAAAGTCGATGATGGTTCTTGAGGCGATCACCGAGCGGGAGCTCGGCATCCGCCCGGAGAGCCTCTCGGTCGCCGACGGCGGCCTCTTCGTCAGTGGTCTCGGCGGCGTGGTCCGGCTTGACACGGGCGAGCGGTTTCTTGCATCACCCGCCGTGTGTGGCCGTGTCGCCGAGAGCGCACGAGGGGTCATCGCCACGCGCGAGGGGCAACTCGTACGGCTCGAGGATGGCGCAAGCGTGGGGCGCGCCAGCGATGTGCACGCACTCACTCCCGGCAGCGGCCCTCCGGGAGGAATGGTGTTCGTCCTTCAGGGGAAGGACGCCGCGCGCGTCGGCATTCTCGACGCGAACCTCATCGAGGCCGCCGCGGTTGTGCTTCCGGGGGAGGTCGCGCGCGTGCGCGAGATCGACGGCCGCCTCTATGCGGTGACGCCCTCCGAGATCGTCTCGTGGCGCATCGGCGAGCGCTCGCTCGATGATCCATCAGCCATCCGCGTGAAGGGCGCCCTTGATCTCGACTTCGCTGGCGAAAACACACTCGCGGTTGCGGGCACCTTCGGCCGGGCCCTCTATCGGCCCACCACCGATGCGCGCGGGCCCGGCGATGAGTTCCACGCAGCCCACCGCGAGCCTGGCCGGCTCGAGCGCGTCCTCTCCGACGGACGACGGATCATTGCTGGCAGCGACGAGGGCAACTGGCTCTACATGGTCGGTGGGAGTTGCGAGCCCAGTGACCGTGAGATCCAGAATGTCAATCCGCCAAGTTCCACGGCGGAGTTCTCCTTCGGCACGGTGTCGATTGAAGGGGCCGATGGAGATGCGTTGACGGTCGAGAGCGGCCCGCGCGTGATCGTGAAGTGCAAGGGGAGCCGACAAGTCATTCAGATGCCGCAGGGCGCGCACGCAAGGACCATCGCGAATGTCCGCGATGACATCTGGATTGGCAATGACGACGGCATCGATGTGTGGCGCATGGCCAGCGGTTCGCTCGCGCGCGTCGGTCGCGTCCGCATGCAGGGACCCGTCATCAATATCTACCCTCGGCGAACCAACGACGGTGCGAGCTTCGTCAGCATCTTCGGCGGCATGGGAGTCGTCATGTGGACCAAGTACGACCCGCCCTCAGTGCCGAGTTCGTGATCCGCGCGTCGTCGTTGCACGCCTTCCCTGCGAGCAGTAGCGCCGACAGATCGCATCACCGGCACACGCGCCGCCGCGCGCCTTGCAGACGCCACGCCCGTGCGCGATGAGGAGATGCGAAAGCAGGCACCACGCCCGGCGGGGAAAGAGCGCCATCAGGTCGCGCTCCACCTTCACGGGATCGTCGTGCTTCGACAAACCGAACCGTCTCGCGAGCCGTCCAACATGTGTGTCGACAACGACGCCTTCGTTGATCCCGAATGCATTGCCGAGCAGAACATTCGCCGTCTTGCGCGCGACGCCGCGCAGCGCGGTGAGCGCCTCCATGGTGCGTGGGACTTCGCCTTGGTGGTCGCGTTCGATGGCCACCATGGACTCGTGCACGGCGCGCGCCTTCATCCGCCAGAAGTTGATCGTGCGCAAGTACGGCTCAATGCCGCCGACCCCAGCCCGGGCCAGTGCGGCGACGCCCGGATGCGCGGCGAAGAGTGCGGGCGTGGCGCGATTCACTGTGGCATCGGTGGCTTGCGCCGAGAGAATGGTCGCCACGAGGAGCTCGTGCGGTTCCTTCCAATCGAGTGCGCAGTGGGCATCTGGGTAACGCCGCCGCAGTGCCGCGAGGAGGCGCGACGCTCGCATTCGTTGCGCTGGCGTCTTGCGCGGAAGGGGATTCACGCGGCGAAGGTACCCTCGGGCCATGTTCGGGCAGTGCGCGGCCACGCTTGCACCACTTTCAGCCACGATCGCGCCGCTCTCGCTCGAGGCGCGTGAGGCGATCGACACGATCGTCGCCATGGGATACCGCGCCGTGCAGTGGTCCGCGACGCAGACGGGGATGCGGCCGCGCGATCTTGACGCCTCATCGCGTCGCGGCATCGTCACCCACCTGCGTCGCCTTGGTCTCGCATGCAGCGGGGTCGACCTCTTCATCCCGAGTGGCCACTTCTTTGACGCCGCGCAGGTCGATCGCGCGATGGATGCTGCAGAGCGGGCGGCGGAGCTCGGGCGCGATTTCGGGTGCTGCCCGATCAGCATTGCGCTGCCCGAGGCAACGGCCTCGAATCTCGCCGCCCTCGCACCAATCAGGGCGGCGCTCGCCGAGATCGCCGATCGCGCGAGGGTGCGATTCGTGGATTTCTCCCTCGCGGCCGCACAAGGCGACGCGTCGTCACAGAATGATGCCATCGGCATCGGCATCGATCCACCGGTCTTGCTCGCTGCGCAGACTGATGTCGCAGGGGCCGTCGCCCGAGCGGGCCCGCGCTTGGCGTGCGCGCGTGTGTGCGACCTTCTCTGCGGAGCCACGCGGGCGCCGGCGGGCGAACCCGCGGATGCACAGCTGGATCTCCTGGCCTATGTGGCGGCACTCTCGGTCGCGGGGTTGAAGTCGAACCCCGTCGCTGACGCGCGGCAGTGGACCGATCCGCGCCGGGGACTCGAGGAGACGCTCCAGCGTTGGCAAGGCCAGGTCACCGCATGAGAGTCGTCGGACACGGCATCGATGTCACCGAGGTCGCGCGGATCGAACAACTCTTGCGAGACCACGGCGAGCGGTTTCTCGCGCGCGTGTACACCCGCCACGAGCGGGGGTTCGCGGCCGAGGGTGGCAAACGGCAGGGGGAACGACTCGCGGCACGATTCGCCGCGAAGGAAGCGGTCCTCAAGGCGCTTGGCACCGGCATGCGCACGGGTCTCGCATGGACCGACATTGAAGTCCGCATGCTCCCGTCAGGCGCGCCGACGATCGCACTCGAGGGCCGCGCGGCTGAACTCGCTGCGGGCCTTGGAATCTGCGCGTGGCATGTTTCGCTGACGCACGCGGGCGGTCTTGCGGTCGCGAGCGTGATCGCCGAAGCGGCCACTCCCTGACTCGGTACGCTCCCGCGTCAATGGCGAAGGACGCACTCACGCTCTATGAGGCCAGGCGACACAAGCCAGGAAGCGTTGCTGCGGGAGGGCTCGCCACACCGCGCGCGGTGAGATTGCCATTCGGGATCGTGCTCATCGCCGGACTCCTCGTCGCCGGGATTGCGTTCGCGGCGTACTGGGCCGGGTTCACCCGGGGGCGAAGCGAAGGGGAGCGTGGCGCGCAGGAGGCTGCTTCGGCGCCACTTCACACCATTGACCCGATTTCACCCACGCCAAAGGCTCCGGCGCACGCCTCCGCACAGGTTCCCGCGGTCAATGCTGCCCTCGGCGCGGCGCCATCGGGGGACCCGCGCGAAGTCGGCCTGAACTACTTCGTCATTGCCGGCGAAATGGCCAGCGATCGCGCCGCCGAGATGGTGTCGTTCTGTCGGAGTCAGGGACTTGATGCCGTGGCGATTTCCGGCAATAATGCGCGGTCCCACGTGATCGTGCTTCCCGGATTTTCCCGGGAGGCGCGTGGGGCGGCTCCGGTGAAGTCACTGGAGGCGAACATCCGTGCGGTCGGCGCCAAGTGGAAGGCGCAGGGCCGTGGCAATAGTGACTTCCACGACTTCTACCCCAAACTTTTCAAAGGCCCGTCATGAGTATGCACCGCAGTCTCAAGTCCAAGTCAGGCGCGTTGAACCAGCACCGAAATGTGCTGACGAGGGCTGAGCGAATCACCAAGCTCGCCGACCTCGACAAGTTCAGGGTCGGTGCGAACTCGGCGCTTGGTTTGCCGAAGGTGCGCTCCATCAAGGCGGCCGTCGCGAAGAAGCCGAAGAAGGCTGAGGCCGCTGCGGCCGGCGGCGATGCCGGAGCGGCGCCGGCGGCTGGCGGCGCCAAGGCGGCACCTGCGAAGTCGGGCGCGGCTGCGAAGGCGGCTTCACCCGCCTCAAAGAAGTAAGCGATGGCCACCGCGCATCGAGCGGGGGCGCTCGATCTCGAACGGCTGTTCTCCCGAAGGGCGCTTTCGATTGATGCCTCGGGCATCCGTCGCGCGTTCGAGCTTGGTGCGTCGATCGAAGATCCGATCAACCTGTCGATCGGCCAGCCGGACTTCCCCGTCGACGACCGAGTGAAGAAGGCAGCGATCCGCGCGATCGAGGGGAACCGATCGGGCTATTCGCTCACCCAAGGTCTCCCGGAACTTCGCACGAGCATCTGGCGGGCGCTCGAAGCCGACCTCGGATGGCGCCATGGCGAGGGCGAGGACCTCATCGTGACGGTGGGCACGACTGGCGCGCTGGTCCTGGCCGTCTTGGCGCTCATCGAAGACGGCGACGAAGTCATCTTGCCCGACCCGTACTTCGTGGCGTATCCACAGTTCGTGAAAATGGCCGGCGGGCGCGCAGTCTTTTGCAACACCTATCCCGACTTTCGAATGACGGCCGACCGGATCGCGGCACTCATCACTCCCAAGACCAAGATGGTCATGGTGAACAGTCCGAGCAATCCCTGCGGTGCGGTGCTGTCAGCGCGTGAACTCGCCGACATTGTGCACCTGTGCGACGAGCGCGGTGTGCTCCTGGTCACGGACGAGATCTACGACGCCTTCACATTCCCCGACGCGCTCGAAGGTGGCCGCTGCCCGAGCCCTGCGCGCCTTTCGAAGTCGCTGCTGCTCGTCAGGGGGTTTGGCAAGAGTTACGGCTGCACAGGCTGGCGGCTCGGCTATGCGGCTGGTCCTCGCGCGCTCATTCAGAGGATGGCGATCCTGCAGCAGTACCTGTTCGTGTGCGCCCCAACGCCGCTGCAGGCGGCCGCGTCGGAGTTCTTCCATGTGGACCTCGCACCAATCATCGCCCGATTTGTGAAGCGCCGCGACATGGTGGTCGAAGCGCTCGACGGTCTCACAACGCTCGTGGCGCCGCAGGGGGCGTTCTACGCCTTCATTGAGGTCCCCAAGCACCTTGGACTGACTGGGACGCAGTTCGCCGAGCGGGTCGTGGCCCAGAAGCTCATCGTGGTCCCCGGCGGCGTGTTCAGTTCACGCGACACACACTTCCGCATCAGCCTTGCGGCGCCCGAAGAAAAACTCGCCGCGGGACTCGAGGTCCTGCGGCGAGTGATGTCGGGCTGAATCCATCCGCCGAGGTGCTCCCGACGATCAGGTTTGGACCTGACGAGTCTCGCACCGTGCGAGCGGGTCTTGGTCCTTACTTCTTCTTCGGTGCAGTCGGTGCGTCAGTGGTCGAACTGAGCTTTCGGTTCGCATTGAAAGCGTCATCGGGTCCTGGGACTCTCTCAGACGCGGCTGGCGGCGGCTTAGGCTGAACCTTGGTGACGCGCGAACCCGAGTCGTCTCCGCAAGCGGTGAGAAGGCACGCCGCCGCGACGAGTGCGATGGTGGAAATGGTTTTCATGGGCACAGTGTAGTGAGTCGCCGCGCCTGTCGACGCTCCATGAGGTCGATCGTGACAGGCCCGTGACGCGCCACCTTCGGACGATGAAAAACCCCCGCGACGAATGCATGGTCGGGGGGCGGAGGGGAGAAAGATGCTTGGTCGTGGCGTTGGGCCGCCGGCCCTCTTCCACGCAAAGTGTTTCGGCGATGGCGCGCTTCACGCGTCAACTTTTCGTCGGCTTTTTCGTGGACAGAGGCCGAGGGGCACTCGATGGCTCAAGGGCGAGCCGTTCGGCATGCGGCGCCCGCGAGGGCCGGCGTGTCGCAAGATCAATGTGTGCCCATCGGCTCTTCGCGCGGCAGATGACGCGGCCGGTGTCGAGATTCCAAATCACACTTTCACGGTTGAGGGATGTGCGCCCGAGCGATCCGACCCAGGTCGCGCCCCCGAGACGATCGCCCGCGAACGCCTCGGCGAGGTAGTCGACCTCGTGGCGGGCCACGAACCACATTCTTCCCTGTGCGTGCATCACTGCGCGCGGCGCACCGGTGGCATCGTGATGCAGCTCGGCCATGCGGTCGATCCACCCGACGATCTGCACATTGTTGGCGTGCGGGACGAGCTGGCTCAACGCCTCGGCGGCGACGGTCCACACGGACTTGAACGAGTGCGCGGGCACTCCAATCGAGGTTGGCGCATCGAGGGGTTGCGGCTTCACCTATGCATCTCGGGTTCCAGAGGCGAGCTCGCGCAAGTGACTCCACGAGAAGAGTCCTGTCGAGTGGCCGTCGCTGAAAGTGATTCGAAGGGCATAGTGGCCAACGAGTTCTGCGTCGAGCGCGCGCAGCGGTCCACCCGATCCCGCGCTTGGCAGCACCGTCAACGGGTTTGTCGCAAGCGCTTCGCGGAGGGCCCTTGCCTCCGCCGACGGTGACTGCCGACGGAGCGTCGCCACTGGGATGAGCGAGCGGGTGCCGTCGGCCCAATCGATGCTGAGTCCGTGCTCGGGGTCGAGCTCAAGGTGGCGCGGTGGGGGTTCGTGATTCACGCGCGGCCCTACCTCTCGATGATCGATCGGTACTTCGAGCCGAAGAACTCCGTGCAGCGGCGGCGCATGAGCGTCAGCGGGTTCTCTCGGTCCGACCAGAGCCCCTGATCCGTGAACCCCCGTCGGATCCAGCCGGCACGCGCTGTGGGGAGTTCCGCGATCTCGGAGAGGTCGATGACGGCGCCGTCAGCGCCCGGGAGTGTCGGCAGCGCGTCGAAGGCCTCGAGCCAACGCGCGAGTTCTGGATCGGTGACATCCGCGGCACTCACGATGCCGCCACCGTGCGGGTACGCCGGGTGCGTGAAGATGCGCCTCCATGCGGCGCGGAGTTCGGGGGCTTGATTGAGCGCCATCGACACAAAGAGCGGCGAGACGAAGTCGCGAAAATGTGGATTCGAGTTCATCGGGGCCTGCTCAGCGAACGGGTCGACTCTGTCGACGAAGCAGCTTGCGCAGCACTCGTAGATGTGGCGACGAGCCGGGAGGCGCCGAAGCGTGAAGTGCTCGGGTCGCGGCGCACCACAGGCGTCGCCCGTGCCAGCGGCAAGTTGCCAGAGCAACTGGCCAGCGTCCGAGAGGCAATACTCGACGAATCGCTGGGCGGTTTCCGGATTGGGCGCGCCGCGCAGGATCGCGACGGGGTCGGCGTCGACGACGCTCTGGCCCTTGGGGGTGACGAAAGAGAGCCGCGCAACGGTTGGATCGAGCGCGATCTCGGCTTCGTCGGCGAGGCTCTGGACCTGGTATCGACCGTAAAAATCAATAGCGATTCCCGCAGCGCTCTCGCCGTTGCCCACGGTCGTCGGAACCCGCGAACTGGCCGCAAGGATCTGGTTCGAGTTCGCGGCCGCGCGCCGGAGCACCTGCCAACCGCGCGTCCACCCGAGCCGCTGCAAGATGGTCTCGAACGCTGTCGCGACCGAACCGCTCTGCGCGGGATTCACGAGCGCCACGAAGCCGAAGAGGCGTGGGTCGGCAAGCGACTCCCAAGTCTCGGGCGGGTCAACCCCCAGTCGTGCGCACAGCGCCTCGTCGGCGACGATGCCGAATGTGCTCAGCGCGGCACCGAACCAGCGCCTGTCTTTGTCATACAACGGTTGGCCGTCGATCGCATTGTCGCCAAAGAGTTCGTCCAGTTGCGCGTCGCTCATCCATGGGCATTCGTCGAGGATGCGAGTCGACCGCTCTTGGCCCTCAACCGCGACGGCAAGCGTGCGGGCGAGCGCTTGAAACTCATAGGAACCGCCACCGAAAATGATGTCGGCGTCACCACCCACTGGCGTGCCGTGACGGAGGTCTGCCTCGTACTGTGCCACGAGCATGCGCCGGATTTCGCTGGTCCCCCCGGGGGTACTCCAATCGACCGTCACCGACTCGCCATACTTGTCGCGATGCCAACGCGAAAACCCGCGACCGAACTCGTAGCGGATCTGCTCGTTGTGCGGCGTCACGATGACGAGCGATCGCGCGGCGTTGGCCGTTGTTTCGCCTCTATACGCGAGCACTGGAATCATCGTCAGCGCCGCGATGACCACCAGCGAAAGGACGAGCGGGAGGCGCGCCATCACTGTGGGGCTACTGTGCTTCGTGAGGGTCGGATGGCCGTGCCGATCTCGACGGCAAGTCGCTTCGCGGCACGCGAGATGGCGGCGATCCAGTCGCTGCCCGAGTCGTCGGGATAGATCACGCTCCGGCTTGCGGTGACGATCGCGCCTCGGCCGTCCGCGTTGAAGCAAGGGATCACATCCGCCACGGAACCACCCTGCGCACCGTAGCCGGGCACGAGGAAGATCTGCGACGGCATGATCTGACGGAGGGCCGTCGCGTCGGCGGCCTTGGTGGCGCCGACCACCGCCCCGAGCGAGGAGTAGCCCCGCGCGCCGATGCGCGTAGCCCCTTCGGACGACACCATGGCGGCCACTCGCTCGGCGAAGCTGTCGCCCGACGCCGTGCGGCTGGCTTGGATCTCATCGGAGCCGGGGTTCGAGGTCCGCACAAGCGCAAACGCGCCGCCGCGCACAAGAAACGGTGCCACGCAGTCCATGCCCATGTACGGGCTCACCGTCGTCCACTCTGCACCGTAGTGTCCAAAGAGCGCTTCTTCGTAGTGCTGCGCCGAGATCCCGATGTCGCCGCGCTTCGCGTCAAGAATCGCAATGAGCCCTGCATCGCGTGCAGCCGCCATCGAGGCTTCGAGCGCGCGCAGACCATCGGGGCCGACCCGCTCGTAACACGCCGACTGAAACTTGACGCACGGCACGATGCCCTTGACGGCGCCCACGACGCCGAGACTGAAGGACTCAAGCGCGGCGGCTGCCGACTTGTTGGCGAGCGCTGCGGGCATGCGCGCGAGTACCGGGTCGAGGCCCACGCACACCGGAGCCCCCAGAGCCTCCATCGCGTCCAGGAGGCGGTCGGCAGGATGTGGAGCCTTCGTCGGCATCTCCGTGATCGTAACGGGATTCGTTACGCTGACGCGATGGCGACGACTGCGGCGGTGCTCTCCATCGGCGACGAACTCGTCTTGGGGCAGATCGGCGAGAGAAACGGTCAGGTGATCGCCGCGGCGCTGCTGGATCTCGGGATCCCCGTGACGGAGCACCGAATCGTCGCCGACGACTGCGACGCGATCGCGGCGGCGCTGCGGGCGCTCGCTGCGACGAACGAACTTCTGGTGGCGACAGGCGGTCTTGGTCCAACCGATGATGATCTCACTCGAGAAGCGCTCGCCCAGGCGCTCGGCGGTGAGGCGATCGTCGAGGATGCTGGTGCTCGCGAGGCGCTTGAGCGGCGATTCGCACGCCGCGGGATCGCGATGCCCGCGCTCAATCTCAGGCAGGCAACGCGTCCGGAGTCGGCGCGCACACTTCCCAACTCGCACGGGACCGCGCCCGGACTCTCGGCAATGCTCAATACGACCCGCGTCTACTGCCTCCCCGGGCCGCCCAACGAGATGGAACCCATGCTCCGCGCTCAAGTGGTGCCGGAACTCGCCGCGCGTTCACGGGCCGGCGCTGTCCGAACCCTCGCGATTCACACCTGCGGGCTCGCGGAAGCCGAGGTGGCCGAACGACTCGGTTCCCTCATGGGGCGCTCCTCCAATCCGCTCGTGGGGACAACGGCAACCGCCGCGATTGTGAGTGTGAGGTTGCGTGCCTGGGGGAGCCCCGCGACAAACGGATCGTTTGAGCGAGTTGCTGAAGAAGTGCGAGGCGTGCTCGCGCCATTCGTGTTCGGTGAAGGGGCGACGACGGTCGCGGGTTCGCTTGGGGCACAGCTCTCGCTCACGGGTTCGAAACTCGCGATCGCCGAGAGTTGCACCGGCGGCATGGTCAGCGAACTGGTGACGAGTGTGCCCGGATCGAGTCGTTGGTTTGCAGGAGGCTGGGTCACCTACTCCAACGAGATGAAGCTCACGCAACTCGGAGTCGACGACGCAACGATGTCGAGCGAAGGTGCCGTGAGTGCGGCCGCGGCGCGCGCGATGGCCGAGGGGGCCGCGACTCGCGCAGGCGTGCGATTCGGAGTCAGTCTCACGGGCATCGCGGGCCCCGAGGGAGGCACGCCGGAGAAGCCGGTTGGCACCGTATGGGTCGGCGTGTTCGATCGTGACAAAGGTCACCCGGCGCACGCCCGCTGCTTTCTGCTCCCGGGTGACCGCGACGGCATTCGCACGCGCGCGTCCAGACTCGCGCTCCAATGGACACGCATGGAAGTCGCGGGGGTCGCGTCGACACGGCTCATCTGGCAGACGACGCCACCATGACGCGAGTGCACATCGGACTCGGTTCGAATCTTGGCGACCGCGCGCGCGCCATCGATGACGCGGTCGACGCCATCGGCACGCGTAACGGGCTGCTCGTCGTCGCGGTGAGTTCGCTCTGGGAAACGGATCCCGTGGGACCGGCACAAGGAAAGTTTCTCAACGCCGTTTGCGAAGTCGAGTGCCTCCACGCCGCACGCGAACTCCTGCGCGTCCTCCACGAGATCGAGCAGGGGATGGGGCGCGTGCGCACTCTCGAGAATCGCTTCGGCCCCCGCACCATCGATCTCGACATCCTGCTCTACGGCAACGCCTGCATCGACGAATCGGGCCTGACGGTGCCCCACCCGCGCCTGTGCGAACGCGCCTTCGCGCTCGCGCCACTCCTCGAAATCAACCCTGCGGCGACGCTTCCGCCCACCGAGCAGCCGCTAGCATGGGTTTTCTCGGCTCTCGAGGAGGCTGGAGGTGTGCAAGGCATCGCCGTGTGGCGCGCCCGCACCGCAACTCTTCGCGGCTGAGATTCACGGAGTCTCCATCCCAATGATTCACAATCGCTTTGCCACCCTCGGTGCCGTCACCATCGCCGTGGCACTCACGCATTCGGCGGTTCTCGCGCAGGAGAACGCTCCGCCACCCATCGACGAGATGATGCCGTTCCCGAAGGTTCCGCTGAACGCCGAGTCGTTCACCGCTGACGAGAAGTCGCCAGAGGCCATCGCGAAGGCGACCGCACGGCTCGACGCATGCGCTGCTGCCTACAAAGCCGCCAAGGCCATGACCGACAAGGTCACATGGGAAGTTTCGGTGCCCGGCGGCGAGCAGAAGGACTCCCTCACGATCGCGATCGGCTCAGGGCAGGACTTGCAGGTTGACATGGATGGAGCACAACTCACTTCGGTCGCGGGCAAGGTCTACTTCACGAGCCGCGACGCGAAAGACAAGTTTGTTGCCGTGGACCTCGATGGCACAGTCGCCAACACCCTGAGCACGAAGTTCGACGGCCTCGAACTCCCGCTTCCTCACCTCGATTTTCGCGCCGGGAAGAAGGCGGTCGAGGCGTTCAGCTTCGGCGGCTCACACAGCGGGGAAATCAAGGGTTTCCGTTCCAAGGACGGTGTCGATCAGGTGCTCATCGCGGAAGGAATGAACGACCTCGTTCTCACCATCGACGCAGCAACTTCCTTCATCACACGGATGGATCTTGCACTGAGCCCCCCGGGCGCGCCTGAGGGAATCCGGTTCGCAGTGAAGTTCACGATGGATCCGAAGGCGATGGATGCACTGCCCACGCCGATTGCGTTCGTTCCCGGCACGCGCACGGCCGTCGACTCGATTGAAGACCTCCAGCCCTCGGCGCCCGTTGAGATCGCCGAAGGGGCCGACGCGCCAAACTTCACGCTCAAGGATCTCGATGGCAAGGAGTACTCGCTGGAGTCGATGAAGGGCAAGGTCGTGGTCGTGGACTTCTGGGCGACCTGGTGCGGCCCATGCCGCAAGGGGCTCCCGGCGGTGAACGAGTTCGCCAAGTGGGTCGCAGACACCAAGCAGCCCGCGGTTGTGCTCGGCATCAATGTCTGGGAGCGCGGCGAGAATCCTGCGGAGAAGTCGAAGGAGTTCTGGACCAAGCAGGGCTTCGTCTTCCCGACGCTCCTTGATCTCGACGGCCAAGTCATCTCAAAGTACGGCTTCGGTGGCATCCCCGCCACTGTGGTCATCGGAACCGACGGCAAGGTCCTCAAGGTCCATACGGGCTTCGACCCCAAAGGCGACCTCGTCGGCGAACTGAAGGCAGAAGTTCTCAAGGCGCTCGGCGCCAAGAGCTGACGCACCACCAAGGGCAACGCGCGCGTGGCCGGCACCGACGACACATTCTTCGTCGTTGACGGCCACGCGCAGTTTTTTCGCGCGTACTACGCCATCCGCGGCGGCATGACGAGTCCGGCGACGAACGAACCCACGCAGATGGCCTTTGGATTCGTCGGCATGCTCACGCGATTGATTCGTGAGCATCATCCCTCGCACCTCGTCCTCGTCATTGATGCCGCCGGCGACAAGGAGACATTTCGCTCCGACATCTATCCCGAGTACAAGGCGCACCGCGATCCGGCACCGATCGACTTTCATGGGCAGGTGGAACGCTGCCTCGAGTTCACGAAACTCATGGGGATTCCGATCTACGCGATGGAACGCGTGGAAGCCGACGATGTCATCGCGACCATCGTGCGGCGGATTCGCCGCGAGAGGCCCGAACTGCGTGTGCGCATCGTTTCGCGCGACAAGGATCTGTCGCAACTCGTTGACGAGCACACAACGCTCTTCGACCCACAGGCCGGAACCGACTTGGGACCGGAGCAGCTCTTCGAGACCAAGGGGATCCGCGCGAATCAGGTGGCGGACATGCTCGCCCTCATGGGGGACTCGGTCGACAACATCCCAGGCGTCGATGGGATCGGCAAGAAGACCGCGGCGCAGCTCATCACCTCATACGGATCGCTCGACGGGGTGCTCGCGAATCTCCACGCGCTCTCGCCGAAGCGGCGTGAGGCGATCGAGGCGGCGCGTTCGACGCTCGCAATCTCCCGCCAACTTGTCGCGCTCAAGGACGACTGTGTGCTGGAGTTGTCGTACGAGCAAAGCCGCGTCGATGTCTCGCGAGTGGACAAGGAGGGCCTCTCATCGCTGCTCGCGACACTCGGGTTTGGCCGTCTGAAGTCGGAGGTCGAGGCGCTTGTCGGCGCGACGGGGACCGCGACCGTGGCAGCGCCATCTGTCGTTGTCCGCGCCAAGCCCAAGCCGACCGTCGTCGAGGACCGGAACTTCGCCGATGCGCCGCTCTTTGCTGGACTCGACGCGCCGCTTGAACAACCTGACTCTGCAGGGATTCCCGCCGACCACCCCGCTCGTCGCGCGGACTACCGAGGGCTGATCAGTCGGCAGGAGATCGAAGAGGTCATCGCAAAGGCTCGCGCGTCGGCCAGCGCGTCGGTTCGCATCGCCTTCGACACCGAGACCGACTCGCTCAACACACTCGTCGCCAAACTCTGCGGCATCAGCCTTTCGTGGAAGGAGGGCGAAGGGGTCTACATCCCCGTGCGTTCGCCCGAACCCGCGACGCATGGTTCGCTCGGTGAAGTCCTTGCGCTCGTGAAGCCGCTCCTTGAGGATCCCGAAGTACCCAAGGTGGCGCACAATGCCAAGTTCGACCTGAAGGTGCTCGCTCGGCACGGGGTCGTCGTGCGCGGGCTCGTCGGCGACTCGATGATCGCCTCGTATGTCCATGACGCCACACGAGTGAGCCACTCAATGGATGCGCTCGCGCAGGCCTATCTGGAGTACACGCCCGTCCCCATCAGTGCCTTGATCGGATCCGGGGACTTCCAGAAAACCTTTGATCAGGTGGCGCTTTCAGATGCGGTGACCTACGCGGCCGAGGACGCGGACATCGCCCACCGGCTCGATGCGATGCTCACACGGCTCGTGGATGAAGAGGGGCTCGGAGAGCTCTACCGCAAGGTTGAGGTTCCACTCATCGAAGTGCTCGCGACGATGGAGACCAACGGCGTTCTCGTCGACGCTGAAGAACTCGACCGTCAGTGCGTGCGGCTCTCGAAGGAAGCCGATGCATTCCGAGACGCCATCGTTGCCGCGTCGCCGCACCCGTTCAATCCAGACAGCCCCAAGCAACTCGCCGCGGTGCTCTTCAACGCGCCCAGCGATTCGCCTCCCGGGCTCGGCCTCCCCTCGGGTCGGCGCGGCGCGGGGGCGCTCAGTACGAGCGTCGATGTGCTCGATCGCCTCGCGGAGGACCCCGCGGTGTCAAGCGACATCCCCGCAAAGATGATCGAGTACCGCCGGGTGCGCAAGCTCGTCGGCACCTATCTCGTCGCTTTGCGCGCGGCGATCGAACCCACGACCGGACGGATCCACGCCTCGTTTCATCAGACCGGGACAGCCACGGGCAGACTCTCGTCGAGCGAACCGAACATGCAGAACATTCCCATCCGATCCGAGATCGGTCGGGAAGTGCGCCGCGCGTTCATTCCGCCGAGGGGGTGTTCCCTCGTGTCGTGTGACTACTCGCAGATCGAACTGCGAGTCCTCGCGCATCTGGCAGACGACCGCGCCATGATCGAGGCCTTCCACGCCGGGCAAGACATCCACACAACGGTCGCCGCGCAAGTGCAGGGGATCCCCGTCGCCGCGGTGACGCCCGAGCAGCGAAGCGGTGCCAAGATGGTCAACTTCGGGATCGTCTACGGGATCACGCCGTTTGGTCTGGCCCGGCGGCTCGGCGGTTCGACAACCACTCACCGGGCCAAGGAGATCATCGAGTCCTACCGCGCGCGATACTCGTCGATCGACTCGTTCCTTCGCCGGTGCGTCAACGAAGCGCGCGAGCGCGGATTCGTCACAACAATGCTCGGGCGCCGCCGCGCGGTGCCGCAGGTCACCTCGCGCAACCCAGCGGAACGGGCGCTCGGCGAGCGCATCGCGATCAACACGGTCGTGCAGGGCACCGCCGCGGACATCATCAAGTTGGCGATGATCGACATCCACCGCGAGATGCCCTCGGCGTTCCCCGCGATGCGAATGCTCTTGCAGATCCACGACGAGCTTGTGTTCGAGGTCCCCGAGTCTCAGGCGCAGGGTGCACTCGAATGGATTCGCAGCCGCATGGAGGCGGTGGTGACGCTCAAGGTCCCACTCGTGGCCTCGGGTGCCATCGGCAGGAACTGGTACGACACCAAGTAATCGTGGCTCGGTTGACGGCGGTAGAGGCTTCGCTACCATCCGTCGCCCCGAATCCGCTTTGCGGGTCGGTGGACTGGCCCTTGGGGCGGTAGCTCAATTGGTTAGAGTACCGGCTTGTCACGCCGGTGGTTGCGGGTTCGACCCCCGTCCGCCTCGCTTCACCCCCCGTTCGCGGGGGGTTTTCATTGGGTCAATCGTGCGCGTGCGCGCGCCACTTAATGTTGCATCCCATCGACGGCAACTGCTTCGCCGAAGGTGCGCGACCTGCAAGGATCGCTTCAACGGCGGCGCGAATGTCTTCGCCCGTGACCGGAATCCCGTTGCCCGGGCGGCTTCCGTCGAGTTGTCCGCGATAGGCCAGTTCGTGCGCCGCATCGAAGAGGAAGAAGTCGGGAGTGCACGCCGCATTGAACGCGCGTGCGACCGACTGGTCCTCGTCATGGAGGTAGGGAAATGACCAACCCTGGACTTTGGCGGTCTGGGCCATCGGGAGGGGGCCATCAGAAGGGTGCGTTCTGACATCGTTCGAGCAGATGCCCACGACGGCCAAACCCTTGGCCGTCAAATCAGCGGCGAGCGGTCCGAGCGCTCCCTGCACATGCACGACATACGGGCAGTGATTGCAGATGAACATCACGAGAAGCGGCCGCCCAGCGAAGTCCGAACGGCGCACCGTGTGCCCGGAGGTCACATCGCGCAGTGTGAAGGGCGCGCAAGGCCGGCCCAAGCTCGTCATTGTGGAGGGTGTGAGGGCCATACTCGGATCTCCGTGATGGCGCGTTGCAATCCGCCGCGCGGCAGGGGAAGATGATGGTAGCGATGCCCCGTGCGACCCGCGACGACGACGAGGAAGAGCGCGACGAGGACCCGAGCGCGGACGATGTCGCGCGCTTCTCGCGCGCGCAAACGCGTCGATGCCATGAGTGTCGGCATCAGATGCACGATGAGGCTGACATCTGCCCGAAGTGCCACGCGTTTCAGTGGGACGATGAACGCGGCCACGCGCGGAGCCCAGGTCGGAAGACCATTCGATTCGCGATCGTGCTGGCCGTGGTCCTGACCGCGCTCACACTCAGCGGCCTCTTGTTCGTGCTCGTGCGGTAGGCGCTGCACTTCGCTGTGGGGGCTCCCCGGACGACCTTGCGCCGAGGCCGCGGGGATGGCCGAGGACCCAGCCGCTGATCATCCCATCGCCGCGCTCAAGACCGAGATCATGGGCCACCGTGGCGCATCGGATTCGTGCTTCATGGTTCCACGCGACAACGCGCTTGTTGAGGTCGCTGGAACCACGATGGGCTCGTTCGATCATGCGCGTTTCGGACTGCTCACTTCACGCCATGGCCGTTGGAATCATCAGTAGGTGATCTCGAGTCGGCGGATTGAACAAGCGACTCGCGCGCAGGGCGTGAACCCCGAGTCCGGCCGGAGGGTTTCGCACCAAAAGTGCGCGTCCACGCGAGCCGATCGATCCGCACCAACCTGCGCCTTCAAGGACGCAGGGCATTCGATGGAATCCTTTGGGATTCCCTGCGAAGCGAGGCAATGCCCCCTGA
>SYGQ01000147.1 GCA_005799475.1 Planctomycetia bacterium
ATCAAGGTCCGCGATGTCACTTTCGACGACGGCGTCACAGAAGCGAGCGCGGTCCAGGATGTCAAGACGAAGGCGGGTCAGATGCTCGCGCAACTCTGGCGCGTCTCGAAGAAGATCAAGACCCGTTTTCCGAAGGAGCTCGACGCCGAAGGGGCGAAGGCGCTCGCCGCGGGGATTGAGCAGGCCCGCGAGTTCGGGTTCGACTACCGGAGTCTCGCGCGACAGGTGCTCGGTGATCCGCTCGGCTTCCTTGTCGAGCAGCGAAAGCGAATGACCGCCGAAGACCTCGGCGACGGCACCGCAGCGATTCTCATCGACGACGAACCCGCGTGGGGCGGCATCGTGACGATGGTCGAGACGGACGACGGCTGGAAGATCAACTTGCCCGTTGATGCGCTGCGCGGGAACGAGTACTGGCCCGACACACGCCACGAGTGGGCGGTCATCGCCTCCATGATGCTCGGGATCGAGAACTCGCTCAACGACTTCGAAAGCGAGTTCGACGAAGGGAAGATCCGGTCGCTCCGGGAAGCGGGCGAGCGCGTCGGACGATTGGTCGGCGAGAGCGTCGTGGTGCAGAGTGTCATCTACGCCATGATGAAGCGCGACGACACGCCCGAGTGAGCGCCGCACCCTAGCGCAGGAACACGACCGTCACGAGCGCGAGTGTCGGGATGAGCACCGCGACCGACCATCCCATGTAGCCGAAGAACGAAGGCATTTTGACCCCCGACTGCTCGGCCATCGCCTTCACCATGAAATTGGGACCGTTACCGATGTAAGTGTTCGCGCCCATGCACACGGCGCCGAGCGAGATGGCGCCAAGGAGCGCGGCGTCGATCGCGCGGCCGCCATCGAGGGCGATCATGCCCGGTGCCGCCGCAGCGGTGTCGACTGAAGCGGCAGTGATGAACACGAGGTAGGTCGGCGCATTGTCGAGGAAACTCGACAGAGACCCCGTGGCCCAGAAGTACGAGGCAGGGCTCGCGAGCCCGAGCGCGGCGCCGTTCTCAGCCAGCACCGCAAGCGGCACTTGCATCGACACGAAGATCCCCGCGAACAAGACCGCGACCTCGACGATGGGTCCCCAGTTGAACTCGCACTTGCTCCGGACGGTCGCGCTCGTCGTCGCGAGACTCACAAGCGTGAAGCCGACCATCGCCACTTCGCGCAAATGTTCCGGAACGATCCATGCCGTCCCCACCAGCGCTCGCCCAGGGATGAGGAGGATCACGCTCGCAAGCACCCCCGCAAGCCAGAGCACATTCAGTCCGCCCTCGACGGCGATGGTGCACCTCGAGCTGGTCCTGGTGTCGCGGTGCCCATCCGTCCGCGCCATGCGCATATCAATGATGAAGTAGATCGCCAGCAGGACCGCCAGCGTGAACAGCCACGGTCCCCACAGCGAGAGCGTCCAGAAGAAGGGGATGCCCCGCAGGTATCCAAGGAACAGCGGCGGATCGCCGATTGGCAGCAGCGAGCCACCGATGTTGGACACGACGAAGATGAAGAACACAACCGTGTGCGCGACGCGAGTGCGGTGCTGGTTCGCTGCCAGCAGCGGGCGGATGAAGAGCACGCTCGCGCCCGTCGTTCCCAAAAGACTCGCGCTCAGCGCGCCCACGGCAAGGATGATCGTGTTGATGGCTGGAGTGGCCTTGACATCCGAGCGCACGAAGATGCCGCCGGCGATCACGAAGAGCGACCCAAGGAGCACGATGAACGGGATGAACTCTGCCACGAGGGTGTGGGCAACGACCGTGCCAGCCTCGGAAGAGGACTCCGTGAACACGATGAATGCGGCCGTTGCCGCGGCACAAGTCAGCGAAACGATGGCCTTGCTCGAGTTGTGGTGCCACCAGTGCGCCGTGCGAGGCACAAGCGGGAGTACGGCAATCAGCAAGAGCAGCGCCACAAACGGAACCGTCCCCACCATCCAGAGCGCATGCACCGCGAGCATGAGCGCACTCTAACAAGAGGCTTCACAGTCCCCGTGCACAACGGTGCGTCCGGATCAATACCATCGCCGTTGTGAAGCCGACGATGGATGGCGCGATTGCAATGGCTGCGCTCATCTCCAGCGCGACTGTGGCGCTCGGCCAAGCGGCAGTCCCGGCGCTGCTGCCGTCGTCGGCTGAGATCGCAGGGTCGTACCGTTGGCAGAGTGGCGGCTTCATCGCACCTGTGTCATGCGCCATCTCGAAGGACGGGGTCGTCGCCGTCGCCGACGCGGGTGGCGCGCTTGTCGCGCTCGACTCGAACGATGGTTCCGTGCGGTGGAAGCTCAGCGAGTTCGACGGGGGACCGATGCTCGAACCCGCAGGCGTTACATCGCGCGCCGACGGATCGTTTCTTGTGACCGACATGCGCAGACGCCGTGTCGATCATGTGTCGGCATCAGGCGAGTGGATTGGCCGCTTTGCCTCGCAGGTGGCCCTCTCGGAGCCGAGCGCGATCGCATGCTCGACCTCGAAAGTGGCCATGCTCGACGGAGCCACTGGCGAGATCGCGATCTGCGACAACGCAGGAGCGGAGATCGCGCGGATCCCTGCCGACTCGGTCAAGTCTCCCGACGGACGCCGTCTCGAGATCGCCGCGCTCGCCTTCATTGATGACACGCACCTCGCTCTCGCCGCCGGCTCGCAGAACGCCGTCGCGATCGTGCGGCTCGATCCCGGATCCGCCCCGCGCGTCGAGAAGGTCTTCGGCGGCAGAGGACCCTTCCCTGGATTCTTCAATCAGCCGGTCGGAATCGCCGCCGCCTCGGGATGGCTCTTCGTCGCGGATCAGTTCAACCACCGCGTCGCGCGCCACACGCTCGACGGCAAGGGGCAGCTCGCGTACGGCCAGCACGCCGTTCTCCCGCGCGCGGGCGAAGGGGCGGTGCACTACCCCGTCGCCATCGCGGTCTCGCCCGACGCCCTCGCGGTCGTGTGCGAACCCTTCGAACGGCGCGTGCAGGCGTACACACCCAACTTTGGCGCTGAACCTGTGGACATGCGACTCGTCCTCCCGAAGCTCGAGGGGATCCAGAGCCACTTCGGCGCATCGGCAACTCGCGCGGGTCAGCGACTCTTTCTTCATGACCCAGAGTCGGCGAGCGTGATCGTCTTCGACCTCAGCAAGGGACAGCCTGTGCATGTGTCGACGCTGGGGGCGCCAGGAGCGAAGGGCCATGAGTTCGGCCAGATCGACGCGCTCCTCGCGCTCGACAATGGAACGCGGCTCCTCGTCGCCGACTCAGGCAACCGACGACTCGCGCTGTGGGAACTCACGCCGCCGCCAAAGGAAATCATCTTCGAGCCCTTCATGGGCAGACTCGTCAAGACGCGTCCGTACGACCGGCTTCCACTTGCGCCGCGCGCGACGATCGCGTCGCTCGCGCTCGATACCGACGGCTCGATCCTCGCCCTCGATGCCGACGGCCCCGCGCTCGTGCGACTTGACCGCTCGCTTCGGAGCGCGACGCGTGAGGCGCTCGTTGCCCCCGACACCACCGCGAGGGCGGTGTCGATCGCCTCAGCGATCGATGGTCACCTCGGCGTGCTCTTCGACCGACCCGCGAGCCTCGCCACTTTCGCGCGCGGCGCCGCGGAGGGGGCCTGGTCGCTGAAGGGCTCGCGTCCCATCGCCTCGTGCAACAACGCACGCGCGCTCGCGGCGCTGGGCGATGGAGCGTGGGCCGTGGTCGATGAGTGGGGGGATCAGGTGCTGGCGCTTTCCTCAGACTTGAGCGAACGGCGTCTCAGCCAGCGCGGCGTCGCTGACGGCGAGTGCTGGCTCCCCAGCGCCCTGGCCATCGGCGACGGCGGCGCCATCTACCTCGTCGACACCGGCAATCACAGAGGCCAGCGCTTCGACGGCACAGGGAAGTGGGAGATGACCTTCTCACTCGGCCGCACCTACACACGCGCGCGTTCCTCCGATGAAGTCCTGCGCGTCAAGCGGCAACCGGCCGCTGCGCCGCAAACGCCAGCGCCGGCAGCAGGCGGCCCATCATGATCTCGCCATCGATTGTCGCCGCCATCGTCACAGCGGCGATTCAGAACGGGGGACCTGCATGGCACTCGGTGGTGAGCAATGATGGATCGTGGCGCGTGGAGTGGCGACTCGTTGAGAACGAGAAGCCGGTCGACCTGCCAACGGCTCGCAAGCGGTTCACAGTCGAACTTCGCATCGCGCCGCTGCGCGACGGCGCTCTACCCGTCCAGGCGGTGATCGTGGACGCGCAGATGCCAGAACACCATCACGGCATGAATGTGCTGCCGTCGATCGAAGTCGGCGACGCTGGCCGCGCGCGCGCCGACGGAATGCTCTTTCACATGACCGGGCGTTGGGAGGTCGATGTCGATATCGACGACGGCGTCACTTCGGAGCGAGCGCAATGGGACATCGGAATGTACTAGTCGCGCTGGGCGCGGCCGTGCTCGCCATTGTCTCGTGCGCGAGCGAGCATCCGCCGCGTGTCACGAAGCCCGTTGTGCATCGCTCGGGCGTCGAACTCGGCCGCGCGCAGATCGATCGCGTCGCCGCGATGGGCTATCCAGGACCGCTCGCTGCCGACGCGACGAACCACCACGGCGACGACATCCGCGCCGCGCGGCTTGGGCATTACCTCTTCTTCGATAAGGGACTCTCAGCTCCGGGCACCGTCTCGTGCGCGAGTTGCCACCAGCCCGACAAGGCCTTCACCGACGGGCTCGCGCTCACGCAGGGGATCGCGCGCGGCGTGCGCAACGCGCCGACGCTCCTTGATGTCGCGCACCAGACATGGTTCAACTGGGACGGCCGATTCGATTCGCTGTGGAGCCAGTCGCACGGGCCGCTCACGCATCCGCGCGAGATGGGCGGATCGTTCCAGAGCGTCGTTGATCACATCAGGAGCACGCCGGAGTTGCGGAGCCGCTACGACGAGACATTCGGCGTCCTTCCCGACGGCCCACTCGACAGCGCACTCGTTGAACGAGCCGTGGCGAATGTCGGCAAGGCGATCGCCGCGTACGAACGGCACCTCGTGACAGGTCCGAGCCCGTTCGACCGATGGGTTGAGCGGTGGCGTGCGAAGGGATCACCGCGTGAGGTCGACCTCGTCGAGTGCGAGGACTTTTCGCCGAGCGCGCAGCGCGGTCTCGATGTGTTCACCTCGCGCGGCCAGTGCTGGAAGTGCCACGAGGGGCCGCTCCTCACCGATGGCGAGTTCCACGCGCTCGGCGCGGCACCCAAGGGCGATCTCATCTCCGACGACGGCCGCTTTGGTGCGATCGCTCAGCTGAAGGCGAGTCCGTTCCGAGCCGGCGGCGCCCACTCGGACGATCCTGCGGGAGATCGCGCGAAAATCGTCGACTCCCTCATCGCCGTCGAAGACCAGTGGGGCGCATTTCGGACGCCACCTCTGCGGAATCTTTCGCTGACCGCCCCGTATTTCCATCAAGGCCAGTTCGCGTCGCTCGAGGAGGTCATCGCCTTCTATTCGACGCTCGAGGGGGCCGTCACAATGGACCATCATCGGGAGTCTGTGCTCGTCCCACGCCAGTTTGACCCGCAGGAGGCCGCTGATCTTGCAGCATTCTTGCGCGCTCTCGACGGGACTCCGCCACCTGAGGAATGGACGCGCGACCCGTGGGTCGCGCTGCCGCCCTAGTGCGCTCGCAAATGGCCGCAAAACAGGCAGGTCGCCGCTGGCAGCGACCCAGATCGGAGATACAGTTTGCCGATGGCACCCCACGCAACACGCGTCAGACTGGTCATCGCATTCACGGTCGCCGTGGCATTGTGCGGCGTCGCGATCGCTCACGAAGATGATCCGAAGGAGAGGGACTGGCAGCCACCGTTTGTCGGCCCCGTCTGGCACGCTGGTGATGGTGGACTCGCTGGAACATTCCAGTCATCGGGCATCCAACTGCAGGCGTGGTTCCCGTGCAACACGCTGAGCGCGGGCGCGACGAGCGCGAGCGACTCGTGGGGCTATGTGAGTCCGAGCGGTCGCGAGTACGCGATCATCGGACTCAGTAACGGCACCGCGTTCGTTGAGATCACGAATCCGGCAGCTGCAACGCTGACCAAGTTCATGCCGATGCCCGCGACCGCAGGCGCGAGCATGTGGCGCAACATGAAGACCTTCCAGCACTACTGCTACTCCGTCAGCGAAGGCGGAGGCGGCATTCAGGTGTTTGATCTCGCCGGGATTGATTCGGGCAACATCACTGATCTTGGCACCGTGACGACTGGCGGCGCTGCGGCGACGCACACGATGATCGTCAACGAGCAGACCGGTTTCCTCTACCGAATGGGCGGCGGAAGTAACGGCGTGCGTGTCTATTCGCTCGCGAATCCGGCCGTGCCGCTGTATGTGACCGCGTGGAGCGCCAAGTACACCCACGACGGCGCGGTGTTCAACTGGCCATCGGGTCCCTACGGCGGGCGCGAAATCTTCTTCGCGTGCGGCGGGTTGGGCGGCGGCTACACCGACACGGGTCTGGACATTCTCGATGTGACCGACAAGAGCAACATCACCGTGATCGGTCGCGCGACCTATCCCAACGCCGCGTACTGCCATCAGGTGTGGATTTCCCCTGACTACCGCTACGCCTACATCAACGACGAGGTCGACGAGGCGAACTTTGGTGTCCTGTGCTCGACTCGCATCATCGACATCCAGAATCTTGCGGCACCGTTTCTTGCCGGCAGCTACACGAACGGCCTTGTGAGTGTCGACCACAACCTCTATATCAAGGGGAACAACCTCTACGCGAGCAATTACAAGACCGGTCTTCGCATCTACGACATCACGAACCGCACCGCGCCCCAAGAGCGCGCGTGGTTCGACACCTATCCAAGCGAAGACGCCACGGGATACGCGGGACTGTGGAGCAACTACCCGTTCTTCCCGTCGGGCACCGTGATTGGCAGCGACATCCAGAGCGGTCTCTTTGTGTGGACCGTCGGCGAGCCGCCGGTGGCGATCGCATATCCGAATGGATTGCCGTCGCGGTTGGATCCCGCGGGGGCGAGGCTTTCCGTCTCGACGCAGCTCGCGCCCGGTCACGGGATTCCTCCAGGCGGCGCGCGGCTCATCGTGAACACCGGTTCAGGCAACCAGTCGTTGCCGCTGTCGCCTCAGGGCGCTGGACTCTGGCATGCGGTGTTTCCCGCGATGAGTTGCCCGTCGACAGTGCAGTTCGCGATTGAGATTGCGACGACTTCGGGAACGGTGGTGCGCGACCCGCTTGGGACCGCGATGCACAGCGCGTCGGTGAATTGGGGTGAGATCAACGCCTTCACCGACACGATGGAAGCGGGCGTGGGCGCGTGGACCGTGGGTGCCACCGGTGATGCCGCGACGGCCGCGGGGATCTGGACGCTCGTCGATCCGATCGGGACGGCCGCGCAGCCCGAGAGCGACCACACCACGGCGGGCACGCAGTGCTGGATCACTGGGCAGCACCTCGCCGGGCAGGGCTTGGGCTATTCCGATGTCGATGGCGGCGTGACGACGCTCACTTCACCGGTCTTTGATGTGACCGCTGTGAGCGATCCTGTCGTTGAGTGCTTCGTCTGGTACTCGAACAATCAGGGCAGCGCGCCAAACCTCGATTCGATGCCGGTTCTGATGTCGAACAACGGTGGCACGAGTTGGACGCAGGTCGAGTTGGTCAACTCGAACACCAACCTCTGGAACCAGAAGCGGTATCGCATCGCGGACTTTATGACGGCCACTGCGCAGATGCGCATGCGGTTTCAGGCGCGAGACCTTGACTCGGGCAGCGTCGTTGAGGCGGGTGTCGACGATCTGCGCGTCTTCGGCATCGACTGCTCGGGCCCGAGGCC